>JAGRBZ010000866.1 GCA_020433805.1 Anaerolineae bacterium | reverse complement strand
CGTGATAAAAAGAACATAGCTGCTTATGACGATAGGGAGGATGGTTTTAAGACGTTTCATAGGATTCTTGTTAGATGGTCTGATAGGGTGGATGGGTTAAGCAATTGTGAATAATGAATAATGAATAGTTAATGGTGAATGATAAGGAATTGTCCACGATTAACTTTACGATGATCGATGATGTCATTTCGAGCGACGCAGGAGCGAGAAATCCCTACCAACGCTCTATTACAATCAACGTTCGGGGGGATTTCTCCTCGCAAGCTCGTCGAAATGACATGAAAACCCAAAATATCAACAGAAGGCCTTTCTCTCCGCTTTTCTTAGCCTCAGCCTTCGCCTTCGCCCTCTTTAGTCCACCACCGGCACCGCAACCTGCTCCACGATAGTGGCGATGATGTCATCTGCCGCCCGCTGCTTCATCCACAGCCCCGGCTCTAAAATAAGACGATGCACCAGTGCCGGTTGGGCAAAAGCTTTAACATCGTCCGGCAAAACGTAATCGCGACCGTCTAACGCGGCTCGCACACGGGCTAACGTCATCAACGCCAGCGATCCGCGTGGGCTGGCCCCCACCAATACCTGATGCGTACGCCGTGTGGCGCTGACGATGTCGACGATGTAACGTTCGAGGTCGGGGTGCAGATAAATGGTCTCGATGGTCTCGCGGACGGTCAGTAGTTCGGCAGCGCTGGTGATCTGCTGCAACGTGATGGCTTCACGCCCACGCTGCTGCCGCCGCCGCAAAATCTCTTGCTCCTGGGCGGGTGAGGGGTAGCCGACCGACAACTTCATCAAAAATCGGTCAAGTTGAGCTTCGGGCAGCGGAAATGTGCCTTCATATTCTATGGGATTTTGGGTGGCGATGACCAAGAAGGGCTGCGGCAGCGCCAGCGACTCGCCGTCGAGCGTTACCTGCTGCTCCTGCATCGCTTCCAGCAGCGCCGACTGCGTTTTGGGTGAAGCTCGGTTAATTTCATCGGCCAGCACAATATTGGCGAAGATAGGACCGGGTCGCAGTTCGAAATTGTTGGTCGCGCGATTATAAATGTGGCTGCCGGTCACATCACCGGGCAAAAGGTCAGGCGTGAACTGAATACGCTTGAAATCCAAGCCCAAGGTGGTGGCAAAGCTCTTGGCGATGAGGGTTTTAGCCAGGCCGGGATAATCTTCCAGCAAGACGTGCCCACCGGTTAATATCGCCGCCATTATTTTTTCCAAGACGGCCCGTTTGCCGACAATCGCCCGTTCGACTTCGTCGATAACGCGGCGACCAAGTTCGGCGACGGGAGCCGGGTTGTTCATGGGTTTTTCTCCTGATTAGTTAGGTTATGGGTAGTAAGTAAAGGGTGATGACATTAAAATTGATGCGATTGATCGCGGATCATGTCATTTCGAGCGACGAAGGAGCGAGAAATCCCTACCAACGCTCTATTGGCATCAACGTTCGGGGGGATTTCTCCTCGCAAGCTCGTCGAAATGACATGCCCATTCAAACGGTCAACCCTATTTCATAACTCATTACAATTCACCCCTTATGGCTCTCAAATAGGGAAACATGTCTCAACTGTTATTTCTCCGCCACGTCTACAATCTACGTTTCGTCAAATCGCTCCAAAAATTTCACAACTTCTGCCGGATCGAGGTCGAGGGGAGAGGGTGATGGACGTCGAGACAAGCGATTTTGAGATGGAGATATCGATCCAAGCGGCTGAAGGCCCGCTTTGAAGTAGGCTTGCAGTTCCGGCGGCACATCGGCAGCACCTTGCTTGAACTGCTGCCGGACGGCATCGACCGATTGGCCGGTTTGGTAGGCCAGCACATCCAGGCTCAATTTTTGCAGATGTTGGGCCAAGCGCCATTTGAAATAGTGGTCATGTTCGGCCTGCGCGATGAGGTTGGCTAAATTTTCTAAGCGACCGCCGGTGTCGATGGTAGGTTGTGCTGTGGAACGCTTTTTTGGGCGGCGCGTTAGCAAACTGACGCCCATAATTAGCAGAAAAGCTGTGACGTAACAGCTCCACAGCGCGGCTTGCGGCACTGCTGCCAAAATTATCCGGCCAATCCACAACATGGTAAGCAGCGGAATAACGATGGCTTCGCGAATGAAGGTTTGA
>JAGRBZ010000865.1 GCA_020433805.1 Anaerolineae bacterium | reverse complement strand
TTGAAGAGTTGTCACGACCAGTTGAAGCCGTTGATCCTCTCTTGAGTTTAAACAATGGCGATTTGGCAAGAGCGGCAAGTCTCAAGGCATTTTTGACCGATGACTTAGAGTTACCGCTTAAGGAGTTGGGCAAGCGGATTAAGGCCGCGATCGAGAGCAATGACAAGGTCACAATGGCCGTATATAGCCGCATTTTAGGCAATAGTGACACAGCCGGTCATTATATCCTAAAAACCCAACTTGATGCGGTCTTAATACCTGCCACGGTAGGAAACGAGCCTAAAATCAAGGAACTGCGTGAGAAGTGGTCTAAACTGGCTCAACAACGCTCAGAAGCACGGCAAAAATACACTCGCTTTGTCGGCAAAGATAACGGCGTCAAGGTGGCTTTTTAAGCGTTGAACAATAGACCGGCTTAATTCTCCACGAGTTGAGCCGGTTATTTTTATTTGAGAGGATGCCATGTCAAAACGAGAGCCGATGTCATTCAATCAAGCTATAGCGATAGCGGCGAGTGTGGTCGATAGTGAATTGAGTAAACGCGCTACGTATGAACAATCTGAATGGTTAAGAGATTTGAGGCAGGTTAAAAAAACTTTGGCTGAATATTTGGTCGATGTTCAGCCGCTTAACGCGAGAGAAGAGGCGATAATGAAAAGCAATTTTAACTTGGATGGGTAACAGGATTAAGGCTTTATTTCTGTTGCCGTTGCTTAAATCGAACATAATCTAAAATCTCTTTTTGCACTTCAGGTGACATACTTCTAATTAATGCGATCAACTCTTCTGTGATTGCATCCTCTTCTATTTTCGGCAATATCCCGGCAAGCCTTAGAACGTATTCAGCCGACACGCCAAAAGCATCAGCCAATTTCAGGCAAAAATCTGCGCTTGGCTTTTTCTTCCCATTAATCACATACGAGATATAGCCTTGCGATACATCCATTTCACGACTAAGCGCATGTTGGCTTAGGCCGTGTTGTTTTGATTGTTCCTTAACCCAGTCACCAAACATAAATCAATTCTATGTGTTTTCTCAAAAACGAACAATAAAGGCTTGACTTATCATAGACTATATGATACTATTATAACTATAGTTATCAAATTTTGACTAATAGTTATAAATGAGGTGTTTTAATGGAAGATACAAAAATGATAGTTCTGAGCGTTGTTGTTGACCGGCAGCTTAAAGACTTGATTAGAGAAGTTGCAAGTCAAGAGAAGCGCACCATGTCACAATGGGCCAAATTAGTTATCGAAAAAGCATTGAAAGAGCGTAAGCAGCTAAATAAATAAAATCGGCGCTGAACAGTGGTAACGACACTGAACAACGCCTAAATCATCACACGTAGACTTGAAAGGAACACGTGCAATGTCTAAAAAGAATTCTACCCCACGCAGCCCACACGGGCAATTAACCCCACAAAACGAAGTCTTAACCACCATAGGCCAGCTTACCGAGCAGGGCCAAGCCTGGCTCACTAAAGACGATATTTTGACCGTTAGAGCAGCGGTTGATCTACGCTCCATTATAACTGGCTTTGTCATTCCGGCTGGCACGGTTGGCAAGATTTTAGCAGCCGATAGGGACGGAATGATCGTTGACTTTGGTTTGTCTACAGTTCATAGATTGCCGCGTAACAGTCAATTAATCGAGGTGGCAAAATGAAACACTATGATTGTCCGATTGTTCAAAATTATCGTAAGCAATTGATCCGGCTTGTTATCGCAAAGATGAACGAGCGCGGGTTGCTCAAGAATGTTGACCAATACTCAGAGAAAGTTTATCACGCAAATGGAGCGAACAATGAACGCAAATAAAATAATCGCAATCTCAACCGGAGTATTGACAATTTTATTAGCCTTGTTCGCTTTCATTTTGTCCTTTAATGCCTTAACCGACTTGGCATCACAGCACGGCGTATCAATACCATTCCTTTTTCCGTTCGTGGTAGAGGCCGCCGTGATTGTGTTCAGTTTGAACGCGCTATACCGTTCGCTACAAGGTGAATCGGCGTGGTTTCAATGGTGTCTCATTATCGGCTCATCACTATTAGCCGGCCTGTTCAACGTGGCCCACGCTCAAAATGATGAGCTATCACGGCTCATGGCCGCAATGCCAA
>JAGRBZ010000864.1 GCA_020433805.1 Anaerolineae bacterium | reverse complement strand
AGCCACCGGGGTTTAGCCCCAGGCGGCAGGCGGCTACCGAGCAGAATTGGGCGGCGTTTTCGTTTTTGGGTACGGTCATAGAAATCTCTTCTTGCGTTATTTTGACCGGAGTCACAAAGCTAGCTTTGTGACTCCGGTTATTTCTACTCCACCAGATAGGCGGGTAGGTCATCGAGAACGTGGTGGGCGGCCTGGATGCCCAGACCGCTGATCCAGGTGTCGTCATTAACCGGCGAGACGCGGTCGGCTTTGACGGCGTTGAGGGTTGTCCATAGTTGGCTGCCGAGGAAGGTGGCCAACTCGCTGTCGTCGGTGTTGTAGCCGGTCAGGAAGATGTAGCCGGCGTCGACAGCGGCGATCTGCTCCAGCGAGATTTCGGTGGCAAAGTCATCGACCGCTTGCGACGGCGGGCGCGGCAGGCCGACATCCTGCAAGATATAGCCGATGAATGAGTTTTTGAGATAGAGGCGCACCTGACCGGGCCGGAAGCGGATGATCGAGACGGTGGTCTCCGCTTGATCGCCCAGCGCGGACCGGGTCTCGGCCACGTGGTCGTTGTATTCAGCCAGCATTTGCTCGGCTTCGGCGGTGCGGCCCAGAGCTTCGGCGTGCAGGCGGAAGTTGTCTTGCCACGGCACGCGCAGCGACTCGACAAAGACGGTGGGGGCGATGGCGCTAAGCTGCTCGTAGACAGCTTCGTGGCGCTGTTTGCTGCCCAAAATGAGGTCGGGCTGAAGCGCGACAATCGCTTCCAGGTTCGGCTCGCTGACGCCGCCGGTCTCGGTGATGCCGTCGAGCTGATCGGCCAGATATTCCTGGTACTCTTGCGCATCGGCCACCGCCCCGCCGACCGGCTTAACACCGAGGGCCAGGGTGTTATCCAACTCGCCGGTATCGAGAACCACCACGCGCTGCGGGTTGGCCGGTACTTCGGTTTCGCCCATCGCATGGGCAACCAGACGGGTCTCTGGGGTGCTCTCTTCATCAGGCGCTATGTCGTTGAATACGCCGGATACAGCTTGGCTCCCGCTTAAGGCTTGCTCCACGTCATCCAGCACGGTGAGCGCCGCCAGCGGACCGCCGATACTGGTCCAGACGGTGCCATCGACCGTGGCTACTTGACCCTGCTGCACCGCTTCAAGCTGCTGATAGAGCGGGTTGCTTTGGGCTTCATCCAGCGCAGCGGTGCCTTCGGCGTTGAGTGTGCCGATGAAGAGCCAATCACTGTCGATGGTGTCGAGGGCCTCCAGGCTGATGACGTCGGAGTGGACGCCGTGGCTACCGGCAATGTCGATGTGTGCCGCCGGGCGGGTGAGGCCGACATCGGACAGAATAAGGCTGGAGAAGTGGGCCGGGGCCATTACAATCGGGCCTGTGGGCATCCAGCGGGTAACACTGGCCTCGGTGGGGCTGTCATCCGGCAGCAACGCGGCGATGGCGGCGGTTCGCTCTTGGTAGCCGGCCATGAACTCCTCGGCCTGAGCCTCGCGGTTGAGGGCAGCGGCAACTCCCCGGAAGGCTGTTTGCCAGTCGTCACCGGCTTTCCAGGTGACAAAGACCGGGGCGATCTCCTGAAGCTGGGGTAGCAGTTCCTCAATAGCGGGAATGGGGCTACCGACCAAGATGAGATCGGGGTTGAGCGACAGCATTTTCTCTAGCGAGGGTTCGGCCAGACTGCCGACCGACTCGACGCTAGCGGTCTGGTCGGCCAGGTAAGCCGGTAGTGTCTGCTGCCCGCGACCGTTGACGGAGCCGACCGGCGTAACGCCAACGGCCAGAGCGCTGTCCAGATCGAGTTCGGTCAGGGTAACGACGCGCTGCGGGCTGGTGGGCAGTTCCACTTCGTTCTCCCCGGCATCGGTTAGGGTGCGGGTCTCGGTGGCGGAGGCCGGTTCTTCGACCGGCTGTGCCTCGGCAGCCGGTGGTTCGGCGGATTGGCAGGCGGCGGTCAGTAGCATGATGATTGTCATCATCAAGAGTATATAGCGATTTAACACGTGTGTTCTCCTCTTCCTTAGTAGTAATTAGTAATTGGTAAATGGTAATTGGGGATTGCGTGACAACAATTACCCTTTACGAATAGAATTTAACGCAGTTCGAGACCCTAAAGGTTTTATAAGTCGGTTTT
>JAGRBZ010000863.1 GCA_020433805.1 Anaerolineae bacterium | reverse complement strand
CAGTCACTTCGATGTATTAGATCGAGCTATCTGGGCCAAATGGACGCTCATTTGTAGTGAATAAGTGACTGTCACCTTGCCGGATACACCCAACTGTGTAACTCATATTACTTTCGATTTAGGCAAAATCAACTGTGTCCAATTATCCTGAAGTGGCTTATTGGCTGGCGCTTATCAACGCCGGTCATCTAAAACTCAATATTATCAAACCCATTATTCAGCGCTGGTGTATTGCTGACCGTCGACCGCTGATGGAATTATTTGATCTTTCCGCTTTGGAATTGAGCACCACATTTGGCTTGTCTGATACCGATGCCGAACAGATAAAGGCTACGGTTGATACGTTGGATACCCAGCAAGCCCTTTTACAGCAATGGCAGCAGCAGAGTATCAAGCCGATCATCCTGACCGACTCTCGTTACCCCCGACGGCTGATACGCACGCTGCCGCCTGCCCAACAGCCACTCATCTTTTGGACTCAGGGTGCAACCCATCTACTCAACCAGCCGGGGGTTACGCTGCTGGGCCAAAAAGATCCTGATCCATCAACGTTGTCCTTTATCGAGGCGTTAATGACCGCTCTGGAAGCTGCCGAGGTGGGGTTAATCAGCGGGTATGGGCGTGGACTTGATCGGGTTACCTTTGATATGATGATGGGCACCGAGGATGGTTATACGGTGGCTATTTTGCCAATTGGTTTGCAGACAATGGCCAAAACCACCTCAAAATTAGAAAAAGCAGTTCAAACCGGACGCACGCTGTTGGTTAGCCCCTTCAGCCCGGAAACTGCCTATCAAGAACGTTTGGCCGAAGCCCGTAATCTTTTAATCGATCACTTAACGCTGGCTCTGCTTATTCCCGAAAGCGACGATACGTCTCAAGATAGAGCAACGGCCGCCCTCGACCGGGGACTACCGGTATTTGTCAAAGCGGATACCACCGACAACCGTGAGCTGCTTGATCGCGGCGCTCTATTGTTAACCGACCCCGGCGAGGTTATCGATTGGGTTCAACAGGCGGTTCTCGATGCCGCAATGCAAGATGACGAGGATAAAGAGGAAGATTTAACCGCCGCACCGTTGAGTGTTACGGCTCCTACCGAACATCCGGTATCCCATGATGATTACGCACTGCGCGGTGAGGATGTCCCCCCTCTTGACAGCGAAGAAGCTATCGAAATTCTTTCTCTGGGGGGCGAAATTCCCGAGATTTTACGTAAGCGACTGCGCAAATCGCAAGACAAAAGCTAACGACAGCCGAATTCTCAGTTCAACCGTAGCATTTACATAAAGCGATTGACAGATACTGGGGTATATTGTATCCTTTAAACTAGACTTTTATCATAAAGAGCCTTCTGAAGAGCGATGTCCGCTTCGAGTTATTAGGTTCTTCTTTGACCCTTGCACTAAATGCAAGATACATCATTTCAGCACAAATTTTTACCGTGAAAAACAAACGCCAAATCACAAAAGCGCCGCTCGCTCAATTTATAGCTGTTATTGCTCTGTCGATTTCTATATTTCTTATTGTCGATTTGGGTCGTCGTGCGGCGGCAAATTATCGCACCCAGCGTGAGGCTGAACGCTTGAGCCAAGAAGTTGAAGCAGCTAAACAGTATCAGAGCAAGCTGCTAGCCCAAAGGACATATGCGGCCAGCGACTTATATGTAGAAGAGGTTGCCCGTCGCGAACTTAAGTGGGCCAAACCGGGGGAAACGCTTGTTGTGGTTCTGCCTACGTATGAAGATATGCCCTTATCACCCGGCAAAGCTGATGTTACCAAAGCGCCCCTTGTAGCTAAAACGCCTGATCAAGCCTGGTGGCAGCTCTTTTTTGGCGATATGCCACCTTCTGTCGGCGGCCCGTAATTTGACACTATCTCACTTTCGATTAAAATAGCTGTTCGATAAGCTGATGTAGCTCAGCCGGTTAGAGCGCGAAACTCATAATTTCGAGGTCGGTGGTTCGAGCCCACCCATCAGCATTTCCACGTTTTATTAAAGACAAACCGCATCCGGTACCGGATGCGGTTTTTTTATTTACCCATCTGAGGCTAGACCCTCTCAAAATCCTGCAAAACTAACAATTATAGACGGCCATCAATACATCCTTTTTAAGCACACAATTCTCT
>JAGRBZ010000862.1 GCA_020433805.1 Anaerolineae bacterium | reverse complement strand
GCCGCCGATTACATTACCAAACCGTTTCAAATCGAAGAGGTGCTGGCTCGCATACAGACCCATTTGGCCCTTCGCGATTTGCAGACCCAGCTAGAAACACAAAACGCGCGTTTGCAGGCCGAAATTCGCGAAAGACAAACGACCGCTGCCGCATTGCAGCAGGCCAACGATGAACTGGAGCTTCGCGTTGGGGAGCGAACTGCCGAACTGGCCCAGGCCAACACCAGTTTAGAGGCGGAAATCTTGGAGCGACGCCAGGCCGAAGCCGAAAGCCGTAAGCTGGCTACGGAGTTAGCCCAACGCGTTCAGAATCGAACCAACGAATTAGCGGCACTGTATGAGGTTACCGCCCTGGCCGGCGAGTCCCTTGCCTTGGAAACCATTTTGATGCGGGCGCTCAAATCGGTGCTGGCGGCGGCTCACGGCGAGCAGGGGACAATTCATCTGGTTGAGGAAACGGTCGAGCTGGCTGCTCAGGTGGGGTTTGCCGGGGACAACGCGGCTCGACAGTTTGGCGATAAACCGGCGGCCTGGATCATCGCCCATAACGAGCCGTTGGCTCAGATCGATATGGCGGCCTCAGCCGGTAGGCCGGGACTGCCGGATTGGTATATGGGCGTTCCCATTCGCGTCGGTGGACGAGTGTTGGGCGCATTGAGTATCTGTTTGGCTGCGGCCGATAACGCCTCGGCTGACCCCGACCGTATTAGTCTGTTGGTCGCCATCGCCGACCACATCGGCATTGTGGTCGAGAGTATTCAACTGCGTCAAAAAGCGGAACAAGCGGCCATGCTGGAAGAGCGCAGCCGGTTAGCCCGCGAACTGCACGACTCGGTGACGCAGTTGATGTACAGCATCAATCTTTTTGCTAAAGCGGGTAAAGATGCCTATCGGCTCGACAACCCGACTCAGGGCGAAAAATACCTGACTCGTCTGGAAGATACCGCCCGCCAGGCGCTCAAAGAGCTGCGGCTGCTCCTGTTCGAACTGCGTCCCCCGGAATTGGAGCAAGAGGGGCTGGTGGGGGCGCTGCAACTGCGGCTGGACGCTGTCGAGGGGCGATCCGGCGTCAAAACACAGTTGTTGGTGAACAATACGGAAATCGAACTGCCCCATGATTATGAAAAAGCGCTGTACGCCATCGCCCAGGAAGCGCTGAACAACGCGCTAAAACACGCCAACGCGACTGCGGTTACCATCCAGCTAGCCATTAGCCCAGAAACCATCGATTTGGTTGTTACGGATGACGGCCTTGGTTTTGACCCGAACGATACAAGCCATCGGGGCGGACTGGGGCTGATCACAATGCGGGAGCGAACTGACACGCTAGGCGGAACGCTGCAAGTCTGCTCGGTGCCGGAGCAAGGAACCTCGATTCAATTAACCATGACGACACCTGAACCTGTGAAGGAGCGTGCCTTATGAGCACCAAACATTCCATTCGTATTCTCATTGCCGATGACCATCCCGTGGTGCGCGAGGGCATGGCCGCGATGCTCAGCAATATTCCCGATCTGGAATTGGTCGGCGCGGCGGAAGATGGGGTCGAGGCCGTCGAGATGGCCCGCACCCTGCGCCCCGATGTGATTTTGCTCGATCTGGTAATGCCCCGCAAAGGCGGCTTAGAAGCCATCCACGACATTAAAGAAGAAAACCCCGCCGCCAAAATTTTGGTCGTCACCAGTTTTACCGAAGACGACAAGGTCTTTCCGGCCATCAAATCCGGTGCGCTGGGCTACCTACTCAAAGATGCGCCGCCTGAACTGCTGCTTCAGGCTATTCGCGATGTCTATCAGGGCGAGTCGTCGCTGCATCCGACCATCGCCCGCAAATTGATCCAGGAAATCAGCCAGCCTTCGCCGCTGCCGCCCACCGAAACACCGCTCACCGAGCGGGAAATCGCCGTGTTGCGGCTTATCGCCCGCGGGCTAACCGACCAGGACATTGCCCACAATTTATCGATCACCATTAGAACCGTTCGCTTTCATGTCAGCAACATTTTAAGCAAGCTGCACGTGGCCAACCGCACCCAGGCCGCTCTCTACGCTTTGCAAGAAGGTTTGTCCGATCTGGAGAATTTGGACAATGCCCGGCTTTAACCTGTCATTTCAACCAGGTCACGCCTAAAAAAT
>JAGRBZ010000861.1 GCA_020433805.1 Anaerolineae bacterium | reverse complement strand
ACATTTTTGTCGGTGAAGGGGCCATTTCGGGCGGGGAAGACCTCGTTTTGATCGGGGAAGATGCTTCGGTAGACGGAGAAGGTGTCTCGGCAGATGGTAAAGGCCATTCGGCGGACGGAAAAGGTGCCTTGGCGAATGGTAAAGGGGTGTTGGCGAGCGGTAAAGGCCATTCGGCGGACTGTAAAGAGGTCTCGGCGGACGGGGAAGGCTTTGGTGCCTCATTAGAAACAAAAGTCTGGAGCATTAAAGCTCTGCTTTGATCAGGGATGACAAAGCTTGCCTTATCGCTCCACTACGTGTTCATTTTCGGTACAGTCTAATGCTGGTTTGGTATTATTAGCCAGCAATGACTTCGGTTTTTTGTCATTTTATTAGTTCTCCAGTTACAATACGGGTGTCAACCTCGACTCGTCTAACCATTCCCATTTTAATCCTAATAGCATACCACATCGTGCGTTGGCTGAACTATGTAATAGTTCTTGGAAAGCCAACCACAACGCCACGAACAAAGTGTGCGAATATCTTTGATTCGGGTTTAAGAGTTGGAGAATTCGATGAGCAAGCAGTATTATTGGAACAATATTCGTACTCTCCTTACCAAAGGATTTACTGATACAGATTATGATCCAATTATCATTGATATGTTAGACAAAACAGACAACACTATCGGGCTGGGTGCTGGTACGAAATCGCTTACCCAAACGATAGTCGTTGAATTTGATAATCTAAAAATCGAGAAAATCGATAATTCAATAGTGGGCAGGTTGAGGTCAATAGCCCAATTGGGACGCCGTTGCCCGACTAATAACCGGTAGCTAGGTTGAAGGGAAATGGCTAAAAAGAAACTTTCACGTGATCAAAAACGAAAACAGAAAAAACAGAAGCGGCATTCCCCACATCTGTCTTCTGATCCCAACCAGCGATTGCTCAAGCGCGTACGGCAGCATGGATTTGAGCAAAAGGTTATTCGCAACCCGGTTGGACAGGTCAAAATGTCGCAGGTGCTACGTCAATTTGTCGAACCTTATTGGCATATCCCTGATGACGAACAGGGGATGCGCAAACTCCTCACCACGGCCTTGGTGGCCTGGAATACCGCTTTGCTCCCAGAGGCCGAACGGTCTGATCATCTGAGGAAAATGGCCGAAGCTCTGCCGGAGGAAACGCACGCCGATTTCTACGTCACTGTCAGCGAGATGATCAAGCGCAAAGAAACGTATTTTGCCCAATACGACCGGACCATCATTGATTACGAACTAGTTGATCGTGGGGATGATTACCATATTACCGTGATGTCGCTTATGCCGGGCGGCGAGGAATGATTTGTAGAAAAATTTAAATCGATGAAACTGGCGATTGATGCCCATTATCACGGAGAAACAGGAACCGTTGCCGGAGTGCTGTTTACGACGTGGCAAAGTTGCGAGGCCAAAGAAGAGATAAAGACGCAAATATTGGACGTTGCCCTGTATGAAACCGGAGAATTTTACAAGCGCGAACTGCCAGGGATATTGAAGCTGTTGCAACAGATCAACCCCCTACCGAGCTACATTGTGATTGATGGCTATGTTCATCTGGGGCACGATGAAAAACCGGGATTAGGCCAACATCTGTATGATGCCTTGGAACAGAAAGTCGCGATAATCGGTGTGGCGAAGAGCCGGTATATAGGCACACCGGAAACGGCTGAATTGTTTCGAGGGAAAAGCCGCCGGCCATTGTATGTGACTTCGGCGGGAGTCGATCAAGCCGAAGCAAAAGGGTATATTGCGCAGATGTGTGGTCAGTCGCGGTTGCCTGTTTTGCTCAAGCGTGTGGATCGACTCTGCCGAGAGAGTACCTGACCAACTGTTTGTAAAGCCTGAAAAAATCCATAGAGTGACACTGACACTTGCGCCTACGCGCAGTGCAGGTATATTCACAGATTTTTATCTACCCTTTATTATTATCTGTGGCCATCTGAGTTCATCTGTGGACCGATTTACCCTACTCTATTTATAATTCAGTAGTCTCGTTCAGAGCTTGAACCGGCTCAACATGCACCAAGACATCGGCAACATTCAACGTGTCTTGCAGGCGGTCTTGAGCAATATGCCCGATGAGATGGGCCTCTTGCAGCGGCATGTGGCCATCAA
>JAGRBZ010000860.1 GCA_020433805.1 Anaerolineae bacterium | reverse complement strand
TTTTCATCGCGATTCTCACGTACTCAAATGGCTCACGCCGCCACCGGTGATCATGCAAATTCACAACTTCGAGCCGCTGGCCGAAGGCTCCCTCGCCGATTTTACGCTGTGGTTCGGCCCGCTGCCGATTCACTGGGTGGCTGTCCATATCGATGTCGATTTTCCTCGCTCCTTCACCGATGTTCAGCGCCAGGGGCCGCTCAAGTCCTGGGAGCACACCCATACTTTCATCCCCATCGGCGACAGCCTCACCCGCGTCAACGACGTTATCGAATTTGAGCATCACCCCGGCCCCAAAGGGCTTTTAAGCCGAGCGCTCTTTCCCCGACCGGCGCTCAAGGCGCTGTTTACCTATCGCAAAGCGGCAACACGCTATTTGGTTGAGTCATTTGCTTCAAATCGGCAGTAAAAATGACGCCACGGCCGTTTGTAAAGTAAAATATCTGTGCCGGATATACGCAACACGGTCCAAAAAATTAAAAGTATGCCCGTGGATAGTATAACCTTCATTTCTTCACCGGTGGCAGGGCGAAATTTTTAAAGTGGGGTTAATCTCTTTATTGTATGATGGTGTATGGTAAAAGCGAATAAATGGGGAGTAGCCTCCCGTTAAAACGGGTCAGTCAGTCGTCAGAACGGAACACAATTCCCGGCTGGCTGTGCGTGAAAAACACTAGTGGCGAGACCATTGCAGTTTTTTTGAGCTGTTAATGGTCTCGCTTTTTTTATGCCCAAAATCAAGCTGATACACCCAAACTGGTCAGAGTAGATCGGTTCCACCTTCCAAATAGGAAATTATCCAATTGAATAAAGTTACATAAACGTTGGCCTTTAGAAACTGTAGGGTTTCCTACAAGGAGGCAATAGATGACAAATTGGTATCAAGTAGACCCGGCTCCGCTTATGGAGCAGCTCAACACAAGCCTGGAAACCGGCTTACGTGACACAGATGCCACCACGCTGCTGGCTCAATATGGTCCGAATGAATTGATTGATCGGGGTAGTAAAAACCCGTGGCGCATTTTGTGGGAGCAGTTTACCGCCACAATGGTCGTTATTTTAATTATTGCTGCCGCAATTTCGGGAGCCTTGGGGCAGTATAAGGATGCCGGCGCAATTATGGCCATTGTCGTTCTGTTTGCCCTGCTAGGCTTTTTGCAGGAATATCGCGCCGAAAAAGCGATGGCTGCTCTTAAAAAATTAACCGTTCCGGTCGTTAAAGTATTTCGTCAGGGGCAAATCCGCGAGATATCGGCGCGCGAACTGGTGCCGGGCGATATTATTCTCCTTGAGGCGGGTAACTTGATTCCGGCTGATGCCCGCCTGTTGGAAAGCGCCAATTTGCGTATTCAAGAAGCCACCTTAACCGGCGAGTCGGAGCCGGTTGAAAAAGATCCCACCACCTTATCCGGCCCTAACTTAGCGTTGGGTGATCAGCGCAATATGGCTTATATGGGCACCCTGGTCACGTACGGACGTGGCAAAGCTGTGGTCGTGGCCACCGGCATGCAAACCGAACTCGGCCGCATTGCGACAATGCTGCAACAGGTCACCCATGAGATGACTCCTCTACAACGCCGTCTCGACCAAGTAGGCCGAACTTTGGCCATAGGTGCGTTGGCCATCGCCGGTCTGATCTTTCTGTTGGGCTGGCTGCGTGGAGAAGATTTGCAGCTTATGTTTCTTACCACCGTTAGCGTAGCCGTAGCCATTATTCCCGAAGGGTTGCCCGCCGTGCTAACCATTACTTTGGCCCTGGGCGCACAGCGTATGCTCAAGCGGCAGGCGCTTATCCGCAAACTACCGGCGGTAGAAACCTTAGGCTCGGTCACGGTTATCTGCTCCGATAAGACCGGTACCCTGACCCAAAACCGCATGACTGTTGTTTATGGCGAAGCGGCCGGCCGCCGGGTCGATTTCGATGAAACCACAGCCTCGATAGCCGGTACACCGCTGGCCCTGTTATTGACCGGCGGGGCTTTGTGTAACGATGCTATCCTTACCCCCGCTGGGCAAGGGGAGCAGCAAGCCATTGGTGATCCAACCGAAGGCGCTCTAAGCCTGATCGCGGCCCGATTTAACCTGCTGTCCGAGACCATTCAGCAGCAGTGGCCTCGCGTGGCCGAAATTCCGTTTGAT
>JAGRBZ010000859.1 GCA_020433805.1 Anaerolineae bacterium | reverse complement strand
CGCCACAACGCCCCACGAGCGAGCCACCTCAACCGGCACCGATTGATCGAGCGGGTACCATTCCCAGTAAAGGTTACTAAAATCGGGGTTAGGGCTAACCTGAGCGATACCGCCAAATTGAAAGGCAAAGCCTACAGCGAAATAGGCCAGCGCAGCCAGCCCCCAGCCAACCAGCAAATTGATAGCGCCTTTGGGAGCTGAAGTTTCCGGCAGGGCGCTACTGATTAAAAGCAGCAATCCGATCGGAAAGAGCAAAGTTAGCGCCGCCGGTAAGAGCCAGGCAAAATCAACGGGTTGATGGGGTGGATTACCTTGGGCTAAAACAGGTATTGTGAGGATCGTAAATGAGGCAAAAATCAGAATATTTGTTGCAATGATGAATTTTTTTAACACGCAACCTCCCAGACCGATAAACAGCATACGCCATCCATAATCGTCGCCCCTCTCCGACAAACTCACGATTGTGTAGTCCGGTCTACTCCGTATAACACGTAGTCTACGGATGCTGTTTATTCAGAACGGATCGAATAATACCAGAGTCGGCCGTTTTATCAAAAGCCTTGTTTTACTTTTGGCGACAGCGCCAACCTGTGATAAGATTCCGGCGATAGATTTGTGTAAATGTTAGGTAAGCATTTAGCCCTTAGCAGCCGGCTATTCAGCTTTTGGCTTATTTTAGCCATTTCTGGGGTGATAGCTGACCGCCGAAGGCTGATAGCTAAATGCTTACCATATTACTTTTGGAGGTTGCTCTGGATTCAAACGAACTTGCTCACGCCATTGTTGATGTTATGGACAACAAGAAAGCATCAAACGTGATGCTGCTGGATATGCGGGATGTGACCCTGCTGGCCGATTATTATATTTTATGTGACGGCTCTTCCCGCCGACAAATCAATGCTATTGCTGATGAATTAATTGAGGAGTTAAAGAAAGCAGGCTCACAACCGGCCAAAGTGGAAGGCACTCCCGATTCGGGTTGGATGCTTATCGACTTTGGCTCAGTGGTTGTTCATATTTTCTCACCGGAACAGCGGAACTATTATCAGCTTGAAGAGCTGTGGCAAGAAGCTCCCATTGTGGTACGGATGTTGTGAGGGAAGATACACCACCAAATTCAATAGGCTGTGGGGTGCTGGGTTGCTTAGGGGGTGCTACGCTTAGTCTGCTGGGAGGCGGCCTGATTATTGTTGTGCTTTCCCTACTAAACGCGGTTACCAACACGCTGCCGCTGCTTGAACCAACACCGCCCGATGGGGTTGATTTACGCATCACAATTGAAGAAGACTTTCTCAATCGCTTCATGGAGCAACCGGCCCAGGGAACAACCACTATCGACATCTTGCCCGGTAATCAGGTGCAAGTACTGGCCGACACCACGGTGGCGGTACTTGGCACACCGCTTCCGATTCAAGTCGTCGGTTCGTTTGCTCTGCAGCCGCAGGGGCAATCTGTTGAAGTGGTTCTGCTCGACACGCAGATCTCAGGCTTTGATCTCCCCCTCGATCTAACAAACCTCTTTAATGAAGACATCGCGTTGATCAATGAGGAGCTAAATGGCGCTATTGACGAAATCGAAACTGCCGTGGGTGCCCCGGTTGTCATTACCGGCCTAACTACCAGCGATACGATGATCCAACTTGAGCTTAGAGAATTTCCCGGAGGCGTGAATTGAGTCGCTCAGGTAGAATGGGGCTTATTATAGGTCTGGTTATGGGCATAGCAGCGCTGTTGCTAGGTCTGTGGCTGCTTCGTGCAACTTCGTTACCCGAAGTCTCTCCGCCGGCAGCCGTGGCTCCTGATGTATCGCTATTTTTATCGGAACAAAGCATTAGTCGCCTGGCCTCCGATACGCTGCAACAACCTATTGTCATCGATTTTGAAGAAAACGGTCTGATGCAAGTCACCACGCGTACCGAAATACGTGGGCTGACCCCGGTTGTAAAGTTGGTTATGACTATTGACATGCAGGGTTCGGAAATTGTCAGCCAGTTGCGTTGGGTCGAAATGGGTTTTCTCACTATTCCTCAAGCTTGGTTAACACCGGAGATACAAAACGCTGCAGCTCTTATTGGTCAAACCATTAATCAGCAAACCCCACCGGATTTTATGATTACCAATTTGTCCACCACGCCTGAAGG
>JAGRBZ010000858.1 GCA_020433805.1 Anaerolineae bacterium | reverse complement strand
GAGGCGAGGGGTAGAGGATGGAGAGACCGATTTCCTGGTAGCGCATCCCGATCTTGGTCTTCTCATCGTCGAGGTTAAAGGCGGACATATTCGCTATGAGGGTGTTGAAGATCAATGGTACACCTACAGCGTGCCCATAAAAGATCCTTTTAAACAAGGACGCAAAAATAAATACAGTCTGTTAGAAAAACTAAAAGAACTTCCCTACTGGCGTAACCGTTGGGTCACCGTCGGTTACTCGGTTGCTTTCCCTGATGTCAAGGTTAAAGGTGACCTACGCCTTGATGCGCCGCGTCAGTTAATCTTGGATGCGGAAGATATGAACCGGCTATATGATTGGGTTGATGAAGCACTGCACTACCTGCGCGGTCGTCGACCTGACGATACTACGCTGGGCCGTACCGGTATCGAAGAGTTAATCACCACCCTCTCCCCCTCGCATGATCTCCCCCCGCTCCTGTCGATTGAAATTATACAGCAGGAAGCTGAGCAAGAGCGGCTCACCGATCAACAGTTTACTATGCTCAACTTTATCAGCCGGCATCGGCGAGTGGCTATTTCCGGCTGCGCCGGTTCGGGTAAAACCATGCTGGCCTATAAAAAAGCGCTCAGCCTGGCCAAACAAAATTTCAACGTTCTCTTAACTTGTTTCAATGTCAACCTGGCCGAGTGGCTGCTTGAAGAGAGCCAGAAACACCGGCCCGCCAATCTACAGATTACCAATTTTCACAAATTAGCCGAAGCATTGGTCCAAGACGCAGGGCTGTCGCTTGACCGTAACGCGCCTGGCTACTTTGACAGTATCCTGCCAGAACAACTGCTCGAAGCTGGAGAACGGCTAGGCGGACAATATGATGCCATTATCGTAGATGAGGCCCAAGATTTTGATGATAATTGGTGGTTACCTCTCCAAAATCTACTGCACGATCCGGATAACGGTCTCTTCTTTGTTTTCTTTGATGACAACCAAAATATCTATCGGAGCCTGAGCCATTTACCACTTGAAGAACCCCCGTTCGCCCTCACTCGCAACTGTCGCAATACGCAGGCTATTCATCGGCAAGTCGTCCACTTTTATCGCTCAGATCAAATGCCAACAGCAAGCGGACCGGCAGGGCGCTCTGTAGAGTATCATACCTACACTGACGCCGGTCAACTGAAACGGCAACTACGGCAGATTCTTCATCACCTAATTGTCGAAGAGGATGTGCCCGCCTGGGATCTCGTGTTGCTGACTCCCAAAGGTCGTAACCGCAGCCAACTTTGGCGATTGGGACAATTGGGCAACTTTCACTTGGTTGATTATCCCAGCAGCGCCAGTGGCGAGGTTTACTGTGAGACGATCCATAGCTTCAAGGGGCTGGAAAGCCCGGTCGTCATTCTGGCTGAAATCGACAATGACACAGCCGCCGATTTGGAAACGTTGCTCTATGTCGGTTGTTCACGAGCCAGAAATCATCTTGTTTTATTAACCGATGCCAATTTATCGGAACACATTCAGATGAAGTTAAAAGAGAACCGTTAAATAGCTTTAAGGCGTACGCCAAAGCTGTAGTATCAAAAGAAGCTAGCCTTTAGGTAGATAAAATCAATTCTCAAAAGAATGAGAAGAAATCATTTTATGAATTCCTGGCGCGACACAATTTTACAACATTTCGCTAACCCAATTTATCGCATAACTCTAGTCGCTGATCCCGATGGTCTTTTATTGGAAGAGCAGCTTCTGGCCGCGATCCGATCACGTGGGTTTAATCTGCTACCCTTTGATGATGTCGTGTCTTTTCGCTACATGTATGAAACCAACTATCGCCAACTTTGGGATGATAACCAGCCCTCCAATTTAGTTGTTATTCTACGTTCTTCGGAAGCATCATTACAGTCGCTGCCGTACGATCTACTGCAAAGGGGTCGTCAGTTACATTTTGATCTACCTGCTTTTTTTACGGCTTTAAGTTATCCAGTCATCCAATCTCTTGATCCTATGTATCTCCAACCCTTGTTTGAGGCTTACCAAAACTATCAAGGCCCGGAGTTAGGTGACCAAGCTACAAAATTATTCACCCTCAAACATGTTTTCAAGATCGATCCTAAAATGATAAAAACTCCACTTGATCTCCTCAAACATCTCTTGTGGCGATACACGCAC
>JAGRBZ010000085.1 GCA_020433805.1 Anaerolineae bacterium | reverse complement strand
AAACGTGGACCGATACCCAAAAGAAAATGTGGGATGGCTGGCTTCAGACCGTTCAAAAAAGCGGTGCCCCGTTCCAAAATAACGAAATCTGGCAAAAAACCATCGAAACCTGGGAAAGCACGGTAAACAGCACCCTCTCGGCTCAAAGCGAGTGGATGCAAAAGTGGACCGGCACCCTAAACTCACAGGAAAACGTACCTGACCAATTTGTAAAGTGGGCTGGTCAGACTGAAAAAATGATGGAACAGTGGAGCAGCACCCAAAAACAAATGTGGGAAAGCTGGTTCGAAATGATGAAAAAAGCTGATCTGTCTAAAATGGCCGAAACGTTTGACGCCGAAGGCAAAAAAGCTTTCGAAGCTTGGCAGCAGTCGGCCCAAAAGCTTCAGGAAACCCAAGAACAAATGATGAAGATGTGGCCTAGTACAGGGAAGTAATCGGCACTAACCTTAACTATTGCTAAGACAGCAGGTAACCCAAGTGACCAGAGCTATTTTTCCAGCCAGTTTTGACCCTATCACGCGCGGCCATATCGACATCGCTACGCGGGCAGCCCGCATATTCAATGAGCTTATTGTAGGTGTTTACAGCCGGCCTCAAAAGAATACGCTGTTCTCTATCCAAGAGAGACTGGCTTTAACAAAAGACGCTTTGGCTCACATATCGAATATTCAAGTACGAGAATATTCTACGTTAACCGTTGAATTTGCTAAAGCGTCTAATGCCTCGGTGATTGTTCGCGGATTACGTGTGGCTTCTGATTTTGAGTGGGAACTGCAACTTTCTTTAATGAACCGAACGTTGGACACAGATGTTGAAACTATCTGCTTTATGCCCAGCCAACAGTATGCATTTCTCAGCTCTTCGATGCTGAAAGATATTGCCAAAAATAATGGCCCTCTTGAAGCATTAGCTCCAGACCACGTCATTGAAGCGCTAAAAATAAAATATAATCATCATATGAATGGTCGTTCGAATAACCATCGTTAAGTCGTTTGTTTGACCTCAAGGGCAAGTTATTATAATTGTAAACGTTTACAATTATAATAACCTGCTCTTTTTTTATCTTCTAAAGCAACAAAAAAGGGCATTCCCGCTGTGAGAATGTCCTTTTTTTGCTAATCCGATATTTTTATTGCCCTAATCTAAAAATTCGAAATAGGAACTGGCCGCTAAATCAATAAGCTCTTTGGTCATAACCAGCGGAGCATCTTGATAGGTAGCGAAGCTTACCATCTGCTTCAGCAAATCACGCGGATGGCACGCCCGTAAGGGTCGGGCGATGTCGGTATAATGCTTCTTCATAAGATAGTTAAATGCATCGCGTTCGAACTCAACATTATAGGCTTTACACGCGTTCAAAAATATGTCGAAGAACTGTTCTTTTGAGGGATCATCGACACGCAGTTTGTGGCTGATCCGCCGCAGAAATGCTTCATCAACCAATGAGCGCGGCTCCAGGTTGGTCGAAAAAACTAGCAGTGTCTTGAAAGGAATCGGGAATTTTTTACCTGTGTGAAACGTCAAGTAGTCGATCTTTTCTTCCAGCGGCACAATCCAGCGGTTGAGGAGATCGGTTGGCTCCATACGCTGCCGGCCAAAGTCATCGATCACCAATACACCACCGTTAGCCTTAAGTTGCAGGGGCGCTTCATAATAGCGATTGGAGTCGCTCCAAGCCAAATCCAAATCAGACAAGGTCAACTCACCGCCGGTGACCACAATGGGTGGTGAGCTATGCACCCAACGCTTGTCGAGATTGTTTGCCTCGGCCAGTTGTTCTTCAATCGTGCCGATGGGGCGATGCGCTTCCGGGTCGAAGACTTTGATAATTTGCCCATCTTCGTAGATAGCGTGGGGTATCATTACGTTGCCGGGTAAGAGATCCAGCCCGATAGCTCTGGCGATACTCGTTTTACCGTTGCCGGGCGGGCCATACACAAAAACCGACTCGTTCGAGTTTACGGCCGGTCCGATACGTTGAAAAATATCTTCAGCCAAAATTAAGCCCTTCATGGCTTTGCGCACTTCGGCCTCTTTTACCAACACCCGTCGCTTGGCTTGAAGTTCGACCGCTTCTACATAGTGGCGCAACGACACCGGACAAGGCCCCAAATAGCGATTGCGGGCAATCAACTCTCTGGCGCGTTCGCCACCTTTGCTGGTGATGGCATATTGATACGAAGCCGAGTTTAAGCTGCTGCCGCCCATAACCTCGATAAGCTGCTGCGTTTTTAATGAACGCAAAATCGGCTCGACGACTCCACTGAAGTGAAGCCGCATCATTTGAGCAATTTGTCCAGCCATCAAAGTGCCGCTAAAATAGAGTGTTTTAATCGCCAGATCGGCGATAAAGGCTTGAGGAATGCGGGTATCCTCTATCGAACGCGGTTCTTCAAAGACCTGTTTTAATTCAGGGGGCAAATCTTCGTGCCAACTAACAGTAGATGGAGCGCCTACCACCCCCGTATGCTTGCGCCGTGGCGTTTCTCCACCTTGCAATGTTCTTAACCGACCTGTTCCAGAGCGAGAATCACTCATAAACATCCTCCCAACGTTAACGTGACGATCCAACACAGGAAAAAGACGGATGATATGATAGCCAAGATAGCCAGACTGGTCAATTTTGCTATACTAAACCCATATTCATTGTCATTTTTATGGTCTAAAGGAGCCATTTATGCAAACCAACTTTGAAACACAATTAGCCCCTCTGGCTGAACAACTTCGATCGGGGACATTAAACCTGATGGACTATTTGGCTCAATTGGAAGCCTATTTTGAAACCGAAAACGAGCGCGTCCAAGCCTTTTTACCGGAAACCAACCGCTTTGCCCGACTGCGACAGGAGGCCAGCGTTCTTGAAGCCCAATTTCCTAATCCGGCAGATCGACCTGTTCTATACGGGATACCTATGGGCATCAAAGATATTTTTCATGTCGATGGGTTTGAAACGCGGGCCGGTTCGCAACTTCCTCCTCAAGTTCTAGCCGGGCCTCAAGCCGAAAGCGTAAGCCAATTGCAGCGGATGGGCGCTCTGATTTTGGGGAAGACGGTTACCACGGAATTTGCCTATTTTGGCCCTGGCCCTACGCGAAACCCGCACAACATCAAGCATACGCCCGGCGGATCGAGTAGCGGCTCGGCGGCAGCCGTTGGGGCACATTTAAGCCCGCTAACGTTAGGTACCCAAACCATTGGCTCTATCGTTCGACCGGCTTCGTTTTGCGGTGTCGTGGGCTTCAAACCCAGCTCAGGCCGAATTTCCACGGCGGGCGTTATTCCGCTTTCGCCCACGTTGGATCACATCGGCATTTTTACCCAAGATGTGGCCGGCGCTACGTTAGCAGCCAGCGTTTTATGTTCAGACTGGCAAACGGATGACAGCCCAAGTGTCCATCCTACACTGGGTATTCCGGATGGGCCGTATTTAGAACAAGCCAGTTCTGAGGGTTTGGTCCATTTTCAGCAAACCGTGTCCAAATTAGAGCAAGCCGGCTACACGGTGAAAACTGTCGCTGCGATGCCTGACTTCCACGATATTTATGTGGCGCACAATGCGCTTATGGCTGCCGAAACCACCTCGGTTCACCACGATTGGTTTGCCGAGTTTGGCGATCTCTATCATCCTAAAACCATCGACCTGCTTGAACGCGGCAAAAAAATAACGCTCGATCAAATTGAAGCCGCCCGGTTGGGTCGAGAATATCTGCGGCAGAATCTGGAGGTTCTTATGGATAAGCACAATCTCGATCTCTGGATTTCGCCGGCGGCAGTCGGTACGGCACCGGCCGGGTTAGAGAGTACCGGCGATCCGATCATGAATTTGCCGTGGACCTATGCCGGAGTACCGGCCATCAATCTACCCTCTGGCCTGGGCGAAAACGGCTTACCACTGGGGCTGCAACTGGCCGGGCGCGATCAAGGTGACGAGCAATTACTGGCCTGGGCCGAGTCGATAGCATCTGTTTTAATGTCATTCTACTTATAACTAAAGGAACCGATTTTGTGGCAAAAAATTATCCCTATCATCGAGAATAATGAACGCTTTGTTTTATCCTCGCATATGAATCCCGACTGCGATGCCTTAGGCTCAGAGTTGGCGCTGGCCGAGCATTTAAGAAAGCTCGGCAAGACCGTAACGGTTATCAATACCGATCCCGTGGCCTCGAATTTTCGCTTTCTCGACCCGAAGCAGCGCATCAACCAATATTCCGAAAACAGACACACCCGCATCATCAAGAAAGCGGATGTCATTATCGTATTGGACGCCTCCGGCAGTTGGAAACGCTTAGGCATTATCGGCAAAAGCCTGGAGAAGGCCGAGGCCGTCAAACTCTGTATTGATCATCACCCTGATCCCACTGATTTTGTGGATCTGGCCGTTGTTGATACCGATGCATCGGCCACCGGTGAATTGATTTATGATTTAATCCTGACGATGGGCGGCACGATCAGCAAAACTATAGCTCAGGCGCTCTATGCGGCCATCATAACCGATACCGGCAATTTTCGTTTCCCCAAAACCAGCCCACGCACGCATCAGATTACAGCAGAACTGCTTACCGCCGGAGCCGATCCGATGGCTATCTATCGACAAATTTACGAGCAAAATTTACTGGGGGCCATCCAGGCACAGGGCCATATCATGGAATCGATTCGGGTAGCTGCCGACGGACAAATTGCCTTTTACGGTGTTACTCAAGCTACCCTGAATCAATTTGGGATTAAATCCGCTGATTTAGATGGCGTAGCCAGTTTGGGGCAGATGATTGGCGGCGTGCGGGTTACAGTTTTTTGTATGGAACTTTCGCAAGAACGAACTAAAATCAGCTTGCGCAGCGATGGAACCGTGACGATCAACACCATCGCGGCGGAATATGGTGGCGGCGGTCATCCATCGGCGGCGGGAGCTATTTCCGAGGGGCTGTTGGCAGACGTATTGGCAGAGGTGGTTGGTAAAGTAGAGCGTTTGTTAACGTAAATAGTAGCCATAATTTGAAGGTATTGTGCATTTTCGTACAATAAATTTGGCTTCGATTGCCACTTTGCCAAAAAAAGTTTATACTTCCAACATAATTCTAACAGTTTTGGTTTATAATACCGCGTAAAACGATTAATTTCGATCATTACACGATTTTGGAGACAGACCTATGCCAATTTACGAATATGCTTGCTCAAATTGCGGTGTCAACTTTGAGAAGCGACAAGGCTTCAACGACGCGCCAGTAACCACCTATGAAAATTGCCCTCACAACCAAGAAGGCTGTCAGATTCAGCGGTTAATCTCCAATCCGGCTATTGTCTTTAAAGGAAGTGGTTTTTATATTAACGACAGCCGTGATCACAAGAATGGAAAAAACGGCTCGACGAAAAAACAAACGACCGAAACGAAAACGGAAACGGAAACCACGACTTCTGAGACGAAGTCTGAAACGAAGTCCGAAACGAAATCTGAGACAAAATCTGAAAGCACAGCGACCTCAAAATCTTCTGATTAGATTTTTGTTTAAACGACCCTATGTGTTGTTGCCCGATAATAGGGTTGTTCCGGGTTGCCGTTATAACATTTGAATTTAATAAAAACGCTTTACAACGGTCCGGTTACAGCCGGACTTTTGTTTTTCTGCCCCAAAATAAATTGACTCGGTGGTCAATCTCCCCTATCATACCAGCATCAGGCTTCGCTTTTATCCAATTTATGAGACATTATCGAAACTAAGTGACAGTCGCATTTTGCTATGCAATGTCTGTGCCGTGGGCAAAATCACCGTGCATTTTGTATATCAAAGGGCTGCCCCTTATACCTATTCACTTCAAACAAATTGCCATGTCAACACATCGAACCATTCATTCAAAAATATTAAACCTTCGACTATCGCTCAACAGCTTTCCGATCCTTTCTCAAAAGATTCGGCAGCGTATGCGGCAGGAGCTTTTCGTGCGGGGAATTATCGCTCCCAATGTGTTTGAGGAAGAAGTAGAGATAAAATCCATTGAGTCGCAAAAAATGGAGGGGCTAACCGATCCTTTTTATCAAGAGTCGGAAGAAATTTGGCAGAAGCGTTTGGCCCACGTTAGAGACAACCTTACAGACTTCTATTTTGCCTACAACCTGCCTCAATCACTTTTCGAAGAAATTGTCGAAAGTGCTGTTAACGAAAACCGAAACGGCCAACCCAGCAAAGTTGTGTTGGCCTTTAACCCCGAACTAACGCCTTGGAACCTACTTTTCGCTCAGGCCGAAAAATATGCGGCCTATCCCCCTGAACTATACGAAAATGTAAAGCATCATCTTATGTCTATTGTGGTGGTTCTTATAAAAGGGCTTGTAAGCGACCATCTGGCCTTTGTTCACGTGGCCCGCAAATTTATTACGATTTTCGATTTAAGAGAGATTCGTGTTCATCGCATTGGGCGGGGCAAAATTGGGGGTAAAGCGGCCGGCATGATTTTGGCTTACAATATTCTTGATCGGCCGGAGTTGGAAGACGAAGTTGATTTGAGCAGCTACATTGCACTGCCTGAAACCCATTTTCTGGGCAGCGATGTTTATTACAACTTCAAAGAAATCAACAACTTTGAACAGTTTTCTAGCCAAAAGTATCTTACGCGAGAGGAGATAGAGCGGGAATATCCGCGTATTCTCAAAGCCTATTTATCCGGCAATTTTCCCAAAGATATTACCCAGAAACTCCAAGATTTGCTC
The DNA here is from genome assembly GCA_020433805.1 of Anaerolineae bacterium. Classification (GTDB taxonomy): domain Bacteria; phylum Chloroflexota; class Anaerolineae; order 4572-78; family J111; genus JAGRBY01. Next base: position 18,206 of record JAGRBZ010000085.1, on the reverse strand, counting down.
GAAGACATCGGCAACTGCCCCATCATTGTGCGTTCATCGAGTTTGCTGGAAGATAACTTCGGCAGTTCCTTTGCGGGCAAATACGACAGCTATTTCTTGGCTAATCAAGGTACCCTTGAAGAAAATTTAGCGGCACTTCTTGAAGCTATTGTAAAAATTTATGCCAGTGTGCTCACTCCCGACGCGCTTTTTTATCGGCAAATCCACGGTCTTGATGATTATGATGAACGTATGGCTATTCTTATCCAAAAAGTGCAAGGTAAACGGTATGGCAACTATTTTTTCCCTATGTTGGCCGGAGTTGGCTTTAGCCGCAACCCGTTTATTTGGAACAATAAATTGCGGCGCGAGGACGGCTTTTTGCGTATCGTATTGGGCTTAGGTACCCGTGCCGTTGATCGTGTATCGCGAGATTACCCTCGTATGATCGGCTTGAGCCACCCTCAGATTAGGCCGGAAAAAAGCGCTAGAGATATTATTCGATATTCGCAACAGTTTGTGGATGTAATTGACTTAAGCGAAGGTGTCTTAAAATCGGTACCCGTTTCCGAAGTGTTGTCTACAGATTTTCCGGGGTTTCAGCACTTTGCTTCCGTGGATGAGGGGGATTATGTAAAACCTATCTTTTCACTCGGCAGTGAAATTGCGCCGGAAAACTTGATCCTGACCTTTGATAACCTACTTAAAAATACCGATTTTGTGAAAATTATGAAGACAATTTTGAAGAAATTGGAACGCCACTATCGACGTCCGGTGGATATTGAATTTACCGTGGAGTTGATTCCGGGCTATCCTAAACCCGGCTTCAAAATTTACTTACTACAATGCCGTCCGCTTAGTAATCGCGATTGGGACCCCAATATTGTGGTTCCCCAAACTATCCCGAAAGACGATCAGGTGTTTACCTCACACCACATCGTTCCTCAAGGTGTTGTCGATAGAATCAAATATATTGTTTATATTGATCCAAAACGTTATATTCAGACGCAAGATAATGCCATACGGCTTGAACTGGCTCGTGTTGTAGGACGTCTCAACAAACAGCTTGAAGGTGAGGTATTTATTCTGATGGGGCCGGGACGATGGGGCAGTTCCAACCCTGATTTAGGGGTTAAAATATCGTATGCCGATATTTATAACACGCGAATGCTTATCGAAATTGCTATTCCACGCAACGGTGCCAACCCGGAATTATCGTATGGCACCCATTTCTTCCAAGATTTAGTCGAAACGAATATATTTCCCCTAGCCCTCTTCCCTGAAGATGCGGCAACGGTTTTCAATAAACCATTCTTCGACCAGGCAATCAACAAGTTATCCAGTTTTCTCCCGCGCGACAGTGATTTCGCCGATTACGTCAAAGTTATCGATGTATCCCAAGCAAGCAAGGGCAACCTGCTTCGAGTCGTTATGAGCGCCGACCAAAGTGAAGCACTGGCATACTTGTGCCGTTATGAGAACAACGAACTCTAAATAACGTGGTTACTGATTAGAGTTGACTGGATATGAGGTGATAATCGCTTTATCTCATAGAGAAAGCCCATTTTTAGGCTTACAGTATATAAGCAAAAGTGATTACCACCCGTGTCCGATAGTGTTTATTGATGAGAGGTTACAGTGGAAATGTCGAAAGCGCTCATTTAATATCAAGGGCTTTCTTCGCAAAGGCGACTGTAGCGGGACAAATTAAATGCGTAATTCGTAACCTTGTCCACGGCGCGTCAGAATCATCTCTGGAATACGCGGGTTATCTTCGATTTTTTGGCGCAACCAGCAGATATGCACATCTAAGGTTCTGGTATCGCCCAGATACTCCGTATTCCATACTTCCTGCATGAGATCACTGCGGCTAACAACTTTGCCTACATTCTTCATAAGCAAAGCCATCAGCTTGGTCTCTTTTGGAGTTAGATGAATTTCTGTTTCATTTTTTCGCAGGATAGTTTTATCTAAATCTAGTACCATTCCATCGATTTCGACAAGACCCAGCGATTCTTTTTGGCGATGCATCACAATCCATCTCCTAACATAAATTTGTTTTGATTGTTAAATATCAGTGCTGCTTTTAATACAAAAAAATAATAGATTATTAAGATTATTATAAACATCTTGAACTCATAAATCTATAGGACGTCTGTCCTGCTTGATGATAAAGATCTTGATGATAAAGATGTTTATTTCTCTTACTTTCTAGTTTAACCATGTTAACCAATAGTTCAACTTTTTTCTTCGATTTTGTGTTCATCATCCGGGAAATTTGATGATAAGGGAGCCATACGTAACCGACTTTTTAATTCGGCTAGTTCAGCTTGGGTGAGATCGCGCCAGAAACCCGGTTGGAGATCGCCCAGCACGATTGGGCCAATAGACATTCGAACCAACCGCAGCGTTGGATGGCCAACCGCTGCCGTCATGCGCCGAACTTGCCGCTTGCGCCCTTCTTTAAGCGTGATCTTGAGCCAGGTGGCAGGTACATTTTTGCGATAGCGAATAGGTTCCGACCGTGGAAAAATTTCCGGTTCAGACGTGAGCCGTTCTACCTGAGCCGGACGGGTACGTTGCCCTTGAACGAGCACCCCCGCTTGCAAGTGGGCCAGTGCTTCATCATCGGGTATACGTTCGACTTGAACGAGATAAATCTTGGGAAGCTTAAAGTTCGGATGTGTAACGCGATGAGCCAACTTGCCATCCGAGGTTAGCAGTAACAATCCTTCGCTGTCGTAGTCTAGGCGACCGGCGGCATAAACGTCTGGTACATCGACAAAATCGCCAACCGTGGATCGCCCCTCTGGGTCTGTAAAAGAGCTAAGTACTTTATAGGGTTTGCAAAAAATTAGAGTCCGACTGTCCGGCGGTTGTTTTGGCGGCCGGGCTGGATAATAACGGCGTTTCTTCCGTTGTTTTGACATAATTTGCGAAAAGGTAGCGCTTACTGCCAGACCAACCCACACACAGATACAAAAGAACTGTTGTTATAGTCGGCCGGGCAGAGATCATATGAAAGTGATTTACCCTGGGTTTTCTCTAAAGCGCTCAATGTAAAATAAAAGGGAGAAAGGCCGCAAACGTTTCGCTCAAACTGTCCGGCTTTCATAAAGTCGAAAAATGAAGTGGCATCGCCCTGACATAGGTTTTCCATAAGGGCCTTGTCATCCACTTTCATCTTTTCCTGACCAATAATATCGATGGCTGGCCCATCAAAAGCCGGCCCCATATGCGCTAAATCGCCAGAGGCCACAATTAACGTGCGTCGATCAGACATAATGGCCCGTAAGGCATCGACAAATGCCTCAATGGTTGCATCTTCTTCTATGTCGGCTTCATCGAGCATGAAGTGTCGAAATGAGCCGGTTAAAATTGGCACAATAGGACAGGGCTTTTCCTGACGCATATATTGAAGCCACACAACATCCAGTTCGATAGAGTGCTCATCACGATGGTGAAGTTCATAGGCAAAAGCACGTTCTGGGCCAATGATGCTGGCCAGATGATTGACTAAGTCAACATCTGTGGGCAATACGCCTAAAGGCGAGGCATAATTCTGCGGAGTAAGGGTAATTGTGCCGTAACTCCCACCAGGATTGTGATCTGTGCCGATAATGATCACCAACTCGGCTTCCCGTACAGCTTCGGCAGCGCTCTGCCAGACCTGAGCATAGACTGGGCCACCGCGATGGTAATCGATATGGGGGCTAATTATTGCCCGACTGGTAGCGGCAGAAACAGGCACAGGGCCGACCTGATCGACATATTTTTTTAATTTCCGCCGCAAGGCGTTCTTCTCGGCAGGATATGGTCCACCAGCCAACGCCGGTTTGCGATAGGGTGCAGAACGAAACTCGTCAACGGCCCTGCATTTGGCTATGTTGTACGTTTCACCGTCGAGTATTAGGGCCTGATCAAACTGGTTTAAAAAGTTGGTAATTACGTCGCGGGAAACATTTAATCCATACTGGCTCTTTAAGTTGAACTCAATTTCGGTGACTGTGTGCTCACCATTGCATAGCATCGCCAGCGGGCCAAGGACTTGTGGCAACAAAACTTCTGACTTAGACAACTCCAAGTTATTCTGAAGAACAAAAACGGGTTCATTTTGATAAAACTTTCTCTGAACACTAACGTTTCGCAATTTGGGTTTGAATAAGTGGTCCATGCCAATCCTATTAAGTTCGTTAATATTTGGATAAATCCATTATATCCGGTATTTCATGAATATAAAAATGTCCTGAAATTTTTCGGCTGATCTATCTGACCTCTATTATACGTCAGTTTATACAAAAAACGTTGACATCCATCCGATAATATCTTGTCACCAACAGCTTCAATGGTATAATCAACTGTCAAAATCAACGATCTTAGCAGGGAAAAGGTAGAGTATGAGTATGGAACCCTCAGAAATCAGGCTGATCTTAGCCGACGATCACGCGGTTGTTCGCTCAGGAACACGTGAATTATTAGAACAACAGCCCGATTTAAAAATTATTGGCGAAGCTTCGGATGGTGAGGAAGCGGTTCAGCTCGCCAGTACGCTGCAGCCTGATGTAGTGGTTATGGATGTGCGTATGCCTCGTCTTAACGGTATTGAAGCGACGCGTCGTATTAAAGCTGACTACCCCAAAATTCGTATCCTTGTATTAACGGCCCATGATGATGATGAATATGTCTTTGCTTTGTTGCAAGCCGGGGCCAACGGTTATCTGCTAAAAACTGCAGAAATTGATGAACTCGTTCGTGCTATAAGAACCGTAGCATCCGGCCAGCCGGCTTTAGCCCCGGAAGTAACCGGTAAGGTTATGCAACAATTTACCAGCGGTAAAACTCTACCGGAAGTAGTAACCGAAAGTTCAGACAACTTCGATGGTCTGACTGATCGCGAACTGGGCATCTTGAAGCTGGTTGGCAAAGGTTTAAGCAACAAACAGATCGGAAAACAGCTTTTTATTAGTGACCGCACGGTACAGGCTCACCTCTCAAACATCTTTTCAAAATTAAGCGTTAACACCCGCACCGAAGCGGTGATGCACGCTGTACGCCGGGGTTGGATTACTACGGGTTCAAATGAGTAATGCGCACCCTGATTTTTTTAACCAGTGCGGTTTTAATTCTGCTTTTAATGGGTTGCGGACAAACGGGCCTGTCCGATAGCGGTGATTTAGATGAGTTGGCCGCCGGAAATCTGCCGCCACGTAACCCGAATATTTCTCCCGAACCTATTACGCTCGAAGTGTGGCTGGATATAGACTTTACGCGCGACAGTAACCTCTTTGAAGCCTTGGTTCGCGATTTTGAGCGTGTCTATCCTGAAGTAAAAGTCAAACTCTTTTCCTTTGTCCGTGAAAGCATCCCGCAAAAGGTAGAGTTAGCTGTCTTGAGCGGTATTCCACCCGATGTGGTTCAAGGCCATGTGTATGCTGTGGCCGGTCGGGGTTTGGCCGAGCCGCTTGATGAACAGTGGCAAGCATGGAGTGAAACGGACCCGGCCGCTGCCGGCCAATTCATCGACTCGGCGTTGGCCGAAGTAACCTGGAAAGATAAACGTTACGGTGTTCCGCTTGATATTTACACGCTCGTTTTAATCTACAATCGCGAACATTTTAGTGAGGCTAATTTACCGTATCCGGAAGGCGATTACGATCTCTTCTACCTTCGACGTGCGGCTGAGATTCTCACTGAGCCTGAACGCGACCGCTATGGGATGGGATTCACCACCGATCCGTGGTATGTTTATGCCTGGGTCACCGGAGCCGGAGGCGATGTTTTGGTCGGCAGTCCGGAAGAAGGATTTACCTTAACGCTTGATCAGCAAACCAACGCCGACGCATTACGTTTTCTGTCTGATATGATCGAGGCCGGCTATGGCCCCCGCCCTACAACGAGGCCTCGCGACTATGAAGATCGACGCCAGATGTTTCTTGATGGTCAAATATCGATGTACTTTGGCGAATCACAAGATATTCATTTAATTCAGTCAACTCAGCCCGATTTTCCATTAGGCGTGGCGCAACTGCCTACTACTCCGGCCCGGGACAGCGCGGCTTCTGTTTTGGGCAGCAGCGGCCTCTTTATTCCAAAAGGCGCACAACACAAAGCAGTGGCCTTTGAATTCATTAAATGGGCCACCAGCGACCGCTATGCAGTTCCCATGGCACGCCGGCTAGGACGTTATCCGGCGAAAAACTGGCTGCAAACTTCACCGGAATTTACAGAAAACCTGTCCCTTATTCCCTTCTTTAATCAGCTCAATGATGCTCGTCCCTATCGACTCGATCTTTTCCCGCTGGCGGAAGAAGCATTTGGAGACGCCATCAAAGCCACATTTTACGATATCGCCACCCCGGCCGAAGCTTTACAAGCAGCCCAAACCATTGGTGGAAATACCACGTTGGGGCCAGCACCATGAAAAAGGCATTTCAGGTAGTGGGCCTTGGTCGTCTCTATAGCGCCATTCAAAATTGGCTATCCGAATTACGCTCACAGGCCATAGTGCTTACATTACTGCTAACTGTGTTAATGAGCCTTCTCACGGTTGTGGTTGTCTTTTTTGCCTATCGCCAGGTTTCGCAGACGCTGGCAGAAAGCCGTGACCAGGAATTAGCCAATGTTGGGGCAGAACGGGTATCTGAGCAGATGGAAAGTCTGCTTCGTGCTCTATTAGTTCTGGTCGATCAACCGGAAATGCAAAGTGCGGACGCAGCTATACAAGATTTGGTTATTCGAGAGCGTGGTCGCGAATTGCTGGCCGATTTTACTAACCGCGATGGCGGTATCATTATTTTAGATCGTGACGGTAAAGTCACCGTCACGCGTCCTTTCCGGCCTGACTTAATCAACCAAGATTTTTCGCAAGAACCTTATTTTCAGTTTACGAAAGAGAATGGCAGCTTTACTTTTTCTGATATTTTACCGGAACCCACAACCGGACAAGATGTAGTCGTTATTGCCGTACCGATTATTCAGGACCAGAACAATAATTTTATGGGGACCATCGCAGTTCGGTTTTATATTGATTTTCAACGCTTGGGGCAAGAGGTTCAAAAATTAAAGGTCGGCGAACGTGGGACCGCCTATTTGGTCGATCGAAATGGGCGATTGATCTATCACCCTATCGATAGCTTAATTGGCACTGACTTTTCACAGCGCGACTCTGTCAAGCAGTTGCAGGCTGGAAATCGAGAAGGCGCTATTACCAGCCAAGAAGAGGCCGGCTTTAGCACCGTTGAAGGCTATGCGGTTGTACCGCTTACCGGCTGGGGTTTAGTTATTGGCGAGCCGTGGACGCAAGCTGTTTCTCCGGCACTAACTTCGCTAACACCGATAACTATCGTTCTTGTCATCGGCTTGATTGTGATAGCCGGCGTAGTGTCATGGGGTGTTCAAGGCGTAACCGACCCCATTCAAAGTCTGGTCACCCAAACCCGTCAGGTGGCTACCGGTGATTATGAGGCGCAGGTAACATTGAGCCGTATTAAAGAAATTAGAGAGTTAGGAACGGCCTTTAATGAGATGGTGCAACAGGTTGGTAAATATCGAGCCGGAATTCGGCAGTATGTAGCGGATATTACGAATTCGCAAGAGGAGGAGCGAAAGCGCATTGCCCGCGACTTGCATGATGATACTGTTCAAACCTTAATTGCTATTGGCCAACGAATAGAATTGGTTAAGGGTTTTGCTGATGATCCGGAGGAGGTTCGCTCGCGGTTAAGTGATCTGCGGACGATGGTAACTACGGCTATTGCCAGTGTACGCCAGTTTAGCCGAGATTTACGGCCACTAGCCCTGGAGGATTTAGGGCTGGCGGCGGCAATGCAATATTTAGTCAACCAACTAGAACAAAACTACGGTATCGAGGTTACGCTGGAAATTCAGGGTGATATTGCCGATATTCCCAGTGATATGGAGATAGCGATCTATCGAATTCTTCAGGAAACACTGAGTAACGTTCGAAAACATGCGCATGCTACAAAAGTAACTGTTCTGGCTCGATTTACGCCCCGTCAAATTCGGATGTCAGTTCGCGATAACGGTCGTGGATTTGAAGTACCAGATGATGTCACCGATTTTACGAACAGTGGAAACTTTGGAATAATGGGTCTCCATGAACGCGCTCAGCTTTTTGGCGGCTCAGTAAAAATAAAATCTACGCCTAATCAAGGAACGATAGTTGAGATGACAATCCCGCGTCAGATTACTATCCCTCCGTTTAGCGTACGAAAGCCCGTATCAACGTTAAATAATTCGGCAGAGCCGGCCTCGACTGCTCTTGCAGAGAAGGTAAAATCAAAATAAGCCAAATCACGTAGCGAATAAATGTACAATTAAGCATCATCGACAATGTTTTATTAGGGAAATGGCGGTATAATAGACCAGTACTTTGGTATGCTTTTAGGAGGAAGGAGAGTATCTTATGGAACTTTTTGGTTTAGTTCTCGCACTTATTATGTTATTTATATTCGGTTACGCGCATTTCAAAAAAGATACAATTAAAATTCCGGGAAACTTAACATCTCACCAAGATGATGAGTTTCATCGATAGCAAACATTATTTGCAAATAAAAGACGCCTCTTTAAGAAGCGTCTTTTTTATTTGCAGACAAAAATGGTACAATACCTATTTCAGTGTAATAAACCCATATTCACAGAACACATTGCCAGCTAAAATAAAGAGACAACGCATGTCCAATTATTTCCAATCTACGCATCCTCCCTACTTTGCAGCCGACTTTGATTATTTCCGTATTGCTCGTGAAAAATGGGAACTGATGCTTACTCGATTTAAGCAGATGGGCATACATACCCTAACCCTCACAGCACCTTGGGGATTCCACGAAAATGAGGGGGGAACAATTGATTTACATGGAACCACAAATCCACGCCGCAATTTGGTGGGGTTAATTGAATTATGCCAAGCGCTTCAAACGAATTGTATTATCAAGCTTGGCCCTTATCATCAAAACCACGGCTTACTTAATCAGGGCTTGCCCACGTGGCTGGCCGAAGGCTCACTTCCCGAAGCAGTACACGGTTGGTATAAGGCTGTCAGCCAATCTTTAACCCCCTATCAATGGTCGGACGGCCCAATAATTGCTCTTTATTTTGATAGTACTGCCTCGCACCGCGAATTCCCATTTCCTATCAATGAGCACCTGACCGAAGTAAAATGGCCTATTTGGCTGCGCAAACAATATGGCAATGTTGCTGCGTTGAACGCGGCTTACGGCACATCCTATAGCTCGATTAGCCATGCTATATTTCCAAAAGTGTGGAGCCACGAGCCGACTCCCGTAGAAAAAGATGCTAAATTATTTTTAGAACAGCAGTCGCAGGCCCGACAAACACAAGACTACAACATTCTGGCCGAAGCGGGTTGGCAAATCCCTATGAATCCGCCCGGAGCCGACACGTCAGAAGCACCTCATATTCAAAGCGTATTCGATTTCCAATCGCTAGAAGCCGATGTTTTATCCTCAGATGTCTTTAGCCTTCAGCAACCTATCCAAATCAGCCACGATCCTGTAGAAATCGCCGGCCACCCTATGTGGGCCACGGCAGCACCAATTCGCGCCGACGGTTCATTTCGTCGAAAAGTCTGGTCTCTTAGACAAACATTGTGGCAATACCAGTCGATTGATAGCACGCATTTCGATGGTACGGTTTTGGTCATTGAAATTGACGGCGGCAGGGTGGTTATGTCCGGCCAAGATACACTTCTCAAGATTGATCTCCCAAAAAATTTCAGCGGCTCGACTTGTTACCGACTGCGTGCAACGGGTGAGCTTATTATTGATGATCAGCTAAAAGTTAGCCGAGGCAAACTAAGAGGTCACTATCAAGTGGAAGATGAGGTTGCTCAAATTGATATGCTTCTGTGTATCGTTGATCCCAATAAACCGCTCCCTGACTTTCTCAACACTTACTTGCATCATTTACTCCACGCCCAACTTGAAACGTTGTTAAAGTGCAAATCTCTCATGGAAATCTTGCATGAGTTGCTCAGTTCCAAATTAAGCAATACACCTCAGGCTTCGGAATCAAAGACCTCGCATTCTTCTTACACACTCAATGAAGCCCGCCAGGGTCTTAAAGATGCTGACGTGGCCCTAAGAAAAGCAATTCGTTCCATTGGGGGTCTTGAGTCAGGCTTCGATAGTATTCTTGGTCGCCCCACACCCGAAACTCCGCAACCCGCAAAAGGCCCCATAATGATCAACCCCAAGGTATTTGATGATGATATTAGAACTGTTTTGTACAATGTGGGTGATGTTTGTGGTCAAACCGCAACTGAATTAGAGGCGGCTATAAAGGCTTTATCGAACTCCGGTGATAGGGAAAATCTCACTATTGAGCAGTATCAACAAAAGTATACGCATGCGGTTACGGCAGCAAGCTATGCCCGCCAGGAAATGGACCATTTAGTAGCGCAACTACGGGCCAACATCGCTGCTGAGAAGTTGCCTCTTGTGACCTGGCGTATTCACGACCAAATAGAGAGTATCAGCAAACGGCTATATTGGGGAGTTTTAAGGAGTTAGTTACGATCTGTCTGTCACGACCTGGGCCAAACGCTTGACCCCTTCCTCTAACAATTCTGAGTCATAGTAAGCAAAACATAGACGAGCACAATTCCGTAGGTCGCCGTGAGCAGAAAACTTTACGCCTGGCTGCACCCTTACGTGATGCTGAATCAGTTCAGGCAATAACGCTCCAACGTCTATGGTTTCCGAAAACTTCAGCCAGACAAAAAAGCCACCGTTTGGTTCATCAAAAACAGCGGTTTCCGACAGGTGTTGGCGCAAAGCTGAGGTTAAGGCCGCTGATCTGTCGCGATACACCGTTTTAAGTTTGCTCACATATTCATTAAGCAGATCTAATTCGAGAACACTGCGTACAATTCCGGAAGTAAACGGATTTAATCCACCACCGCTGTCCAACAGCCCGCAAGTGATAAAGGGTTCCAGCACGCGAGGTTGGCCCTGAATCCAACCTAGACGCAGACCCGGAGCCAGAATTTTTGAGAATGATCCTATCGACAAAACCGTTCCAGATTGGTCATAATTTATGAGGGGCGGCAGTGTAGCATCAAAACCTAGCAGTTGATAAACTTCATCAGCAACAATAAAAAAGTCGTGTTTCTCGCTTAAGGCCACCAACTGACGACGACGTTCGGCCGATAGGGTTAAGCTGGAAGGATTATGGTAGGTGGGAACAGTGTACAAAAACTTGGGCTGATATTCAGTCAATTTCTCGGCCAAAACAGAGATATCCAAGCCCTCGGCATCGACCGGCAAACCGACGACACGCAACCCGTGGTCGGCAAATATTCGCAGTGCCAAAAAATAAGACGGCTCTTCAACAAAAACAATATCCCCTGGTTTGGCACAAAGCGTACAGATGAGGTCTAACGCTTGTGACGCACCACTTGTCACAAAAAGATGGTCGACGTCGACGGGTATTCCATAACCTTGTGTTAAGAACTTAGCCAAAGCCAGCCGAAAGTAACCATCCCCCTGTTCTGCCCCGTAGGCCAGCAGCGAAGGATCACCTTGCTGTAGACGGTGATTGGCCGCCCTTTGCATTAAATCTAAAGGCAGCAGCGTTGGCGAAGGCTGTCCAATTCCAAGATCAATCATGTTGGAAGGAATGTTTGTCTGCGTGGTTTGAAGAGACATATAAATTGGCTTCTCTCTTGCGCGTTAAATTGGTAACCGAGTAAAAATTTACTCCGCTATTCTATCACAGATTGAGGATTAATCTAATCGAACTAAAATTCGGTTAGAAAAATTAAAATTAACGGCTCAAACTAAAGGTTTTGTCAACCTTTTACGTATAATAAGCAGTTTCAGCTTGTATCCTCGACTTAAGCCGGAACGTCCACTCACAACAGATTGAAATCCTCTTGAACTTTTCAAGAAAACCGATTCACTCGTATTCAAACGATATAGAGTTTGGGGGAATAGCATGGCAACAAGGCCACTCAAATTACCAGAAGGTTGCGAAAACATCGTCTTAGAACAAGATAGCCCGAACCCGCATTGGCATTCGATCCCGTCTGGGCAACTTTTGCTGCGCTTTGTAAAAGAAGTGTTAACAACTGTTGCGTTTGCTTCGGCGATTGCGTTGGCGCTCAACTTTTTTATTATGCAGGTAACCTATATTCACGGCAAAAGTATGGAGCCTAACCTACACACCGACCAACGCTTAATGGTTGAAAAAATCAGCTATCACTTTTTGGCACCACAACGCGGCGATGTGGTGGTTATCACTATCGAACAATCACCATTACCCCTCATTAAGCGAGTCATCGGCTTACCCGGTGAGGTGATCGAGATAAACAACAACCAGGTTTTTATTAATGGCCGACCGTTAGACGAACCCTATCTGGATGACATCACCCAAAATAATTATGGCCCGATCGGAATTGCGCCCGGCCATATATTTGTTTTGGGTGATAATCGCGATGTTTCGCACGACTCGCGTTTTTTCGGGGCGGTTCAAATTGAGAACATTTTGGGCCGAGCCTGGTTATCCTATTGGCCGTTAGAAAATATCGGACCGATCGAGTAATCGGCTAATTTTCCGTACGTCTTACCAAAAACTGAGCGATATTCTGAGCCGTTAGCTTCGAGACAACCGTTTCGCTTAATCCTTCATTGTGTAGAAGTGGCAATATTCTATCCGGGAGATAAACCAACCCTGGCTCGCCTCCATAATGTTGCCACATCGTATTACGAGCCAAGTCTAGACCAATAGCAATATGATCCTCAAAGCCGCGTCGAATCATCTGCATAAGGAGCGGCCAACTCGTTTTGCGGGGCTTGTATTTTGAGCGAGCAAATGTATCGTACCCCAGCAGCATACCGGCCTGGGCCAGCTCTTGATGAAGGCCAAAATCAGCTCTTTTATCAAGATGGCACAGGTATACTTGCTGAGGCGGCACCCCTCTATCATCAAAAAAGAGAGGCAGTTCTTCGGCGTTAAACCCTTGTTCCGTATGCACTAATATCGCTGCCCCTGTTTGTCGAGCCGCCTCAGCGGCCGCTTCCATCAAAATGCGGGTCTGCCCTTCAATTTTCCCTTCAAAACCAACTTTAATGGTTGTGGCTAACGCCTCGCCGTACTCGCGCAAACCGGAAGTCAGTTCGCTAACAAAGTAGTCTATAGCGGGCTGCTCTGATGATGTCCACAGCCAGCTACCGGATGGATAATACCGCTCTAAATGAAAGCCTGTTGTTGACGTAATATGCAGTCCATGTGTTTCGGAAAATTTTGCCAGCATGCGCGCATCACGCCCACAACCGCCCGGCTGGCAGTCGATTAGTGTTGTTCCGCCTGCCGAACGAAAATCCTTTAATTCGGCATCGATCGACTGAAACTTATTTAACTCGAGTTGATGCTTGGGAGCAACACCTTTGGGGGGAGATATCCAGACATGGGCATGCGCATCGGCTAATTTAACATCTTCTATGGGAACAGGTCCCAGAACGGTTTGTATATTCATAATAACCTGACCCTGATTATGATTTTTGCCCATTATAACATAAAAACTTTATCAAGGAGCATTTCACCTTTGTGATAGAGTGGGAGTCTCAGTCGATCAAAATTCGAGGAGTGAGGCATCTGAGGATGCCGGCTCCTCGAAAATTGGATCCCCGTTAGTGTCTCTAAGTTTTCGCCATAATTTGAGCCTTTGTTTATTGCGTAGTGCGTAATGCGTATTGAGTGCTTTTTTACGTACTACGCAATACGCACTACGTTTTATGAATCGTTGTGGCGAAAAACTAATGACACTAACGATCCCCTGAGACTCGTATCTCTAGCATTGCTCAAATACGATCGCAGCCCATATCCCCAAATAAAAAAGTCAGTCGAAGTGACTGACCTTTTATTGCCATTTTATGGGGGGCTTAATTACAGGGTTTTGACTATAGTGGAAGCGCTTCTGCGTACACAGTGTTATTAATATTGACGTGAACGCGAAGTTTACCCAGTTGAAGTTCATCGCCGTCATCTAAAAGCTCCGGGAAAAAAGGTGGAATACGTTCGTCGTTAACAAATGTACCCGTTACACTGCCCAAATCCTCAACCAAAATTCCTTTGGGCGTTCTTGAGATACAAGCATGGCGTCGTGATACACTCTTTGCTTCTGGTCCATCGAGCGTAAAATCGATTTCCGGGAAAACGCCCAGTGTCGTATCAATCCGACCCAGGTGAATCGTTTTATCCACAGGCAGAACAATATTGCGTTTATGACCACCAACACTGAGGCAAATCGTTAAGGGGGAACCGTTAGAAGCTATATACATAATTTCACCTCGTCACTCTACTCATCCAATGATATTGCCTCTATTATCGGATATTCAACTATGAGAGATATAAGAGGAGCATTTAAAATTGGTTAGAAACACACTTGAAAATCCGTGTGCTCAGTTTTAAGGAAATGATGGATGGTTGGTTGGTTGATTGGTTGGTTGGAAGGCAAATTATGGCTTGCGAATTGTAAATTCGACGGGAAGTTTGCCCAGTTGAAGCATATCTCCATCGTGGATTAAGTGGGGGACATAAGGATCGAGGCGATGGCCATTAACAAATGTACCGTTCACACTGCCCAAATCTTCGATCACAATTTTATCATCTTGACGCGCTATTGTAGCATGACGTCGGGAAACGCTTTTCGCCGGCGTTCCATCGTGGGTGAGGTCCATATCCGGAAATACACTTAGAGCCGGATCAATTCGACCCAATAGGATTTTTTTATTAAGGACCAACTGAACTTCTCGTTGATTTGAAACGATTTTCAATTGGATGACAACCGGGTTACTTAAATCAACCAGAAATGGAAGTTTGGAATGGGCTTGGGGTTCAACCGTAGAATGTATATCATCTCTATCGTAATGTTCAGTTCTGCGTTTATCATCTTCACCAAGAAGATAATGACCGCATTCGCCACAATATATTGTGTTTTCGACTTGCTCAGCCTGACAAAATGGGCAGATTATCATTTTTTGCTGTTGACGCCTCAATAGATGCATATCTCACAGGAATGCGCCGATATTATACAGCATTCCCTGTTCAAGAGAAAAACAGTTGTGCTAATATTTATTTACTGCCTGTTTCCGGCAGCAACGAAGGCCAAGCAGCTACTCTCTTGGCCTGGCTTTGCTCATCACCCCTTATTTCCTGGGCTAGCATCAAATCATTCTGCTCACGCGGCAACAATCGATAATCGTAGCGGGTGGCATTGCCCGGCTCGGAATACTGGCTCACAATGCCGACTACCGTCACTGTTGTACCGGGTTCGATAAATGGCTTTTTGATACCGGTTGTAGTCCGGATATAAACCTTGGCCGGGTCCGTGCCATCATCGACCCAAAACACAGTTCTCCCCTTAAATCTTGTCGCTCGTCCTGTTAGCATCACTAACCGGCCTTCGTACGGTTCAAGCATCATCGTTGTTTCGATGGGCAGTGGGTGTGGCGGCGGCCCGGCCTCAACAAACTTTACTTTGCTGCGCTGACTCACCACAATTTCAAACTCACCGCGAAATTGCTTCAAATTGCCCTCAACGCGAACCTTATCACCCTTGTTCAAATGAAGGTTATGGTTTTTAGGCAAATAGACTAAAATACCGGCCGTTTCATCTTGAACGTACATGGCTCGCTGGCCCAAAACCCCAGGCGGTGCGGTTACTTGCCCCGACACCTGCACCCAGGCGTTGTGTGTTAAGCGCTTGGCGTCATAAATTTTCGCTTTAAGCGGTTGAGCCGGCCCTCGCTCCCAATTTCGAGCGTTGGGAGAGGGAATACAATTCTCGCTCCAGTTCTGGATGCCGTCAGCCAGTCGACACCAGCTTTCGTCATATCCCGGCGAGTTAAGGTATTCAAAGGTATCGGCAATGCTATTATCAGGCCGCTTTAGCGTTAATGTGTCGGCCCCGTTGTTGAGGGCGAAACCGAGTTGATGACTATAGAACGTTACATAACCACCTGCTGGTACCGTGGCACTTAACGGTAAAGAATATGTGAGATTCGATGAATCGCTCAACTGCCAGCCGCCCAAACCAATTCGCCGATCGGTGGGATTGAACAACTCAATCCATTCATCTCGATAGGTGGCTACCCCGTCACCATCCCAGTCGATATCCCCCGGCGACGGCAACACTTCATTGATAACAATTGTGTCAACCGCTGCCTGACCATCGATCCAAACCGGGGCACTGTAGGCCTGATCGCCGTCAGCTTGAACAACCTTCACCCAAAAAAAATGTCCGGGCCGAGCCTTGACCGAGGTGTGCCACGGTTGGTTTATTGCTAAGGCGGCTTTCTTTATTAAAAGGTTGCGATCATAGAGGTAAAGTGTGCTCTCTTCCAAATCAGCATCGATAACATCGACCCTGACCGACACATCGCCGGTTTTATCCAAAACAGTGCCCATCCACTGGTCGTCTAGGCGTAGAGCAACCGCCAAATTGCTGTCTTCGGTAGCAAAAACACGGCGTTGGCGGAGAGCATCGAGCAACGCATGCTGGGTTAGTTCAGGCGCGATAATCCCGGTGCGGGCCTGGGTATCCGTACCCCATAACGGGCTGTGCGTATCGCTGTTGTTGGTGGGAGCCGTTCGCCAGCCGACGGCGTTACTCTGCACAAAAGAGGGTTCATAGGTGGTATAGGTTTGGGCATTGTTCCCGATCTCCTGCAAACTCACCACCTGTGCTGCCGCCGGATGGTAGCGAAAATTATCAAATGTGCCGCCATAACGGGAGTCAGGATGATTGAATTGGGCAATCACCTGCGGATTAGCCGCCAGCCAGGTGTAGAGACCGGATAGATCGCTAAAAAGCGGATGCGTATGGCTAACCAGCGTATCGGTGTTGAAGAGGTTGATATGACCAACAGTGTCGTGAGTCCACTCCAAACCACGCAGCGCTATAAATTCGCCGGGCACGGTCGCTGCCTCGACCTGCTCCAGAGTTTGGGTCCACTCGTTTTCGGTTAACCACCAAGCGTGATCCGTTATCGCAATGTAGTGCAGTCCGGCGGCACGTGCTTTGGCTAAAGCGTAATGCGGCGGCCCCGAACCGTCGGAGTAGGTTGTATGGGCGTGCAAATCACCCCAATAGACATTCATTTCTTCAGTTAGCTGAACCGGCTGCGGTTTCGCATTGAGAGGAGCAGGTGGCACTGTTACGTTGCCGGGGTTGGGTACCGCTCGCACAAAATCGTGCGGCATCGATCCGGTATCGACAGCCCAAACCCGCTGAAGACTATCCGGCTCATTGGCCGAGGCCCCTGCTTCAAGCCCCAACGCAGCATAGTCGCCGTTGCGATAGGCCACACTGTCAAAAATTTGGTCATCCGGACCAAGGACGACCAGCTCGTCCCCATTGTTGGATAACGACCAACTGCCGCGACCCCACGCCGTATATTTGCTCAGATCACCGGCGTCGAAATCAGGCAGGAAGCCAAACCGGTCTTGAAACTCCTCGGCCTTTTTTGCGATCACGACACATTCACCTGCTGCCAACTGCGTACCATCAGGCAGGCGATACATACTCTCACCCCCACCGGCAGTTTCCTCATCGCCCACTTTATAGCCGGTCAGATCGGCAGTGGCAGCGTTGGGGTTGCATAGCTCAACAAATTCATCGCCTTCGGTGGAGGGGGTTTTGCCATCATAGAGGAATTCGCCGATGAGGATGGGAAGGGCCAAAGGTGTTGGTCTGGGGGAGGGCGTTGGTGCTATAGTGGGAGTGGGCGTAACAACAAGATCGTTACTCTGTCCTATGGAAACCGACCCGACGATGAAATCAGTTACATCATTATCGCTATCGTAGCCGTTCGGGTAGCGCATAACGGCCTCGTCATTTTTGCCGCTAGCGTTTCCACCACGGCTTGTGCCGTCTGGTGCGCCGTCGCCATCACCATCATATGCGTAGTCATTACCAAGTTCCACCTGATCAATAATTGCGCCTGTATTATCTTTAAGAACGATAAAAATATCGTCATTCATGGCACTACTACCTGTTACATTTCCCAGAACTAGATAATCACCTGCAACGGTGCGACTAAAGTTCCCGCCATCAATACTGATATAGTTTGATACCTGAAAAGCACCACCAAGCGTTAAATCCCCAATAACATTTGTTTTAGCAAATGAACCATTGAGCCAATCGCCATCTAGTAGCTCAATCGTCCAACCGGTGAGATAGAGAC
>JAGRBZ010000857.1 GCA_020433805.1 Anaerolineae bacterium | reverse complement strand
ATTGGAAGCTATTCTCTCGCCCTTATATCCCGATGAGAGCCGCCACGGCTACAGCATCCAGAAGTTGATCGATCAAAAGGTCAAGTTTTTTGTCATCCGGCACCAAGGCGAAGCAGCCGGTTGTGCGGGGGTACAGATTTATGAGAATAACGGCGATGTGGCCTATGGCGAAGCGAAACGGATGTATGTCCGGCCCCGGTTTCGGAGTTTGGGCTTGGCCAAGTTGCTGTTACAGCAGCTTGAGGAGACGGTAGCCGCCCGTGGCATCACACTCTTGCGGCTTGAAACGGGCATTCATCAAACTGAGGCCATTCAACTGTACGAACAAAATGGCTTCCGTCGTATCGATCCCTTTGGTGAATATTTCTACGACCCGCTGAGTATCTGCTATGAAAAACAGGTGTCGCTAGCCGCCCATTCCCAAAACGGCTCGTGAGTAAGCGTCTCGGCTGGTTCTTTGCCATCGTGGTGACCATAGCCTATAGCACCAACGCCCCGATTGCTCGCGGCGTCATTCTGGCCGGGATGAGTCCGGTCACGCTGCTCAGCGGGCGCTTTTTACTGGCGGTTCTTCTGTACAGTATCACCTTAAGTGTACTGCCGGTGCGAAACGCGAGCGGCGGTCGCCCACTTGATAGCTTTGGGTTTTGGGTTGGTGTCGGATCGGGCATGATTAATGGCTTTATGATGACGGCCTTCTTTACCGTTTTGGAGAAGGTGAGTGCCTCGATTGCCTCGATGGCCTCTGTGGCGCTCGTCCAACTCTTTACCCTGGGCCTGCTATTTTTACGGGGCGAGCCGATTACGCTGCGCCATAGTTTGCGCTGGTTGGTGGGGATGGCCGGTCTTTACATGGTCATCGGTCTCGGCGGCTCGGCCGATGCCTTTGGCCTGCTGCTGCTCGTGATTAGCTCGATCCTGTATTCCATCCATATGGTTTCGGTGCAGTGGTTTTTGAAGCCATACAACACCTGGACCATAACCACGCTGTTGGTCATCTCGGCCACTATCGCCATCATCATCGTGTGGGTTGTGACCGGGGCCGAAACCTATGTCCCGGCTCCGACGGGCTGGATCGCCATCCTCTTTTTAGGGATTTTCGCTACCTACATCGGGCGCATTCTCACTTATAGCGCCATCAATCGGATCGGGAGCGGGCAATTTGTTTTATTAACGCCGCTGGAAACATCGTTGACCATTGTTTGGTCGGTTATCTTTTTAGGCGAAAGATTGACGCCCCTGCAATGGCTGGGCACTTTCTTCATTCTGATGAGTATCCTGTTGGCCGCAGATGCCGTCTGGCGGCCTCTACAGAGAATGTTCTTTTCCAAAATATTGTCGACGGGTGATGGGTATGGTGCATACGATGAGGGGCGTTAAAAGTTGCCATCGACTACGTTTGTAAATCGCTGCGCAGGATGCCTTTTACGATCATCAAGACCAGAAAAGAGAAGCCAACGAGAATAACCGCCAGCGTCAAAGCCACATCCAGATCAAGCTCAAAACCGATGTAAATCGCCAGCGGCATGGTTTGGGTTCGGCCCGGAAAGTTTCCGGCAAAAATGATTGTCGCCCCAAATTCTCCCAGCGCCCGCGCCCAGGTCATCACCATCCCGCTGAGTAAGGCTGTCCAGGAGAGCGGTATCGTGATAAAGCGAAAAATTTGGCGGCGGCTGGCCCCATCTAAGGCGGCGGCTTGTTCCAATTCCGGCTCGATGCCGCTAAAGCCAACAATGGCTGACTTTACGAAAAAAGGTGCGGCCACAAAGGTCTGCGCCATCACGACTGCAATCTGGGTAAAGGCGATGCTAACCCCCATAATCTCCAGATAGCTGCCGAAAATTCCGCGCCGACCAAAAGCCATCAGCAACGCCACGCCCGTTACGGCCGGCGGCAGCACCAGCGGCAGATCGAGGATGGTGTCAACTGCTCGCCGCAAGGGAAAATCGTAGCGGGCCATCAAGTAAGCTACCGGCGTGCCAAAAATAACCGTAATCGCCAGCGTGATGCAGGTTGTTACCATACTAAGCCCCACGGCCTGAATAACCTGTGTTTCTCTGAGATTAACCCAGAATTGGTCGAGAGGGGTGCGTAAAAATATAGCGATTAAAAAAAAAAAAAAAAAGAGCAGCAGCGGCAGACTTAAAAGCCA
>JAGRBZ010000856.1 GCA_020433805.1 Anaerolineae bacterium | reverse complement strand
CTTTGGTAAATTTTTCATTTTTTAGTCTCATTGGTTATCACCTTTTGTAGTTGCCTATACAATTGAAGTTGTCTACGCTGACGGATACCAATTCCACACTGGCGCATTACCCGACATTTCAGGCAGATAAAAACCGTCTACTTTATCGGGCCGCACGTACTTGACCAGAAAATCAACGACGCGCTTTTTCTCGCCTTTCTTGCCGGTTGCCCTGTCGCGTTCTACCCGCCACACAGCGCCCTCTACCGGGTCTGCTGCGCCGTGATAGCCAAAAGTGTTTAGCGCGGCCATAATGCTCTTTATACCGATAGCGCTTCCGCGATGCAATAGCGCAGGGGTGACAAAGTCGCTGTCCAATCTGGTGATAAATTCATCGTATGGCGTGCGCTTGTCATCTGTCATCAGGTCGAAAGCAACAAATGGTTCGTGGTATAAGTTGTATCGTGTTCCGTGCGCCTGCATTAACCATTCGCCAACAAGACGTTCATCATTGTTTAAGATGCTCCAAAAGCGCTCGTAATTTTCATGCACCCAATTATTGAAGTGCTGGTGCTGTTCGTATGGCGATGAGCTTGCAAGCCACCCGGCCCGACTTAATGGGTAAAGCGTATCATCAATTCTCGCAACCCCAACATTCGATCCGTCCAGCTTCTCTTGTACGAATACCTCGTCATTTTTATCTCGTACATCCACAGTCGCTATTAACGCTTGCCCGCCGTGGCATGTTTTGTCGGCTGGCCCCATACGACTCCCCGGTAAATGAGGTATATGCCCGTAGTTTTTTCGTCCTAATGGCTTCATATCAATTCCTACCCTAAACTCATCACCCGAACATCAACCGGCTTCTTCGGCCCCTCTACCACATCCTTGAACAACTTCGGCTGCCGATACTCGACAACCTGGTCCCGCATTTGAGCCGCTATGAATGGGCCTTGGCTAAGGATTTCTTGTCGCAACGCCGGGCTGTATTCTGACCAGGCTTCCTTCGCTAATCGGCCAGCAATCGCTGCAAGTTCGACCTTGAGAAACGCTTCAAAGTCGTAATCGCCATTACCGAAATCCATGGCCAACTCGCAATTGTTCAGCTTGCGCTCTTCGGACATCTGGCGCGTTGTATCTATCTGCTCGATTACGTCGTGGATACGACAGATAGCATCAAGCCAGAAGCTGCGCGGCTCCTTGATAGGGCCGTCGATGTCCTCTTCAGGCGACTTGCCATATTTGCCGCCAGCCTTGCCGGCGACCTTGTAAAGCTCATCCTGTAAAACGGGGAGCATTCGGTTTGATACGAAGATGTTTATAATTAGGTTTGTCATTGTGATATGTCCTTTTGTTTTGGTTTATCCAGTTTTAGATTATTCGTTGTTTCTTAGCCGCCTGGTAGTATCCTCGGCATAATCCCAATCCGGGCCGTCCGGGGCCATTGCCTCCAAGTCAACCTCGGTCAAATCGCCGCTCTTAACCCGTAGATACAGCGTCTCGATTTCGTCACAGAGCAGGAATGGATCTGCTTCGCGAATGCGGGTAACAGCGTTTTCGGTAATACCCTTTTCGTCGGTCACGTACCCTGTAGCCTTAATGGCGTAGTCACAAACCCCTACCATTTCAATCTCAAACTCGGCCCACGCTCCCCAGCCACGATAATAAAGCCCTAACCGTGGCTTAACGCCATACTGTTTGTAGTAGAGTTGACCATATAGCCACACCTGGCAGCAATCGGCAGTGCGGGGTAAAGAAGCTTTGTAATCCCACCATTTGCCACAACTGCCTTTGTGGTCGTAAATGATCACGTCGTCTGTGCCATGCCCAATAACCAAATCCGCATAACCTGTCCAGATGTCATCAAACAGCGGGAATTGTGTCTGTACGGGGCGCTCTAAATTCTCAGCTACCTGTCGCAACGTAAACGCTTCAAGCGCGTTGCCACCATCCATTTTTAGGTGGGTGGGGAAGTCAAACGGTTCGAGTTCTCCGGTTAGTATCCGACGTAGAGCGCCATAGGGGTTACGGCCCAAGTCGCTTACCCACAGCATGTCGTCATACCGTCGTGAAGGACGTTCGGTTAAGGCTTTGTGTACGGCAGTGTGAATTAGTTTTTGCATGGTATTCTCCTTTTGTTGCTATTAGTTTTGAGACAGATTTTTGTACTCAATATCAATC
>JAGRBZ010000855.1 GCA_020433805.1 Anaerolineae bacterium | reverse complement strand
TGAACGAACACACGCTGTTAGATAATAAATTGGCCCAACGTTGGTTCTTTGACGGCGAACTAAGATTTCTCAATGCTTATCCGTACGATGCGGAGAGTGAAACGCGAATGCTGCCGACGCCACGCTCTTGGTTGGTGGATAAAAATGAAGTAGAAGATGAACATTGTACTATCCACAATTTTGCCGTCCGGTTTAATTCAACTTTAACTAAACCAAAAGCCCCTCACGGCGAATATTGCATCCTATCTGACAACGTAGCAACCCTGTTCGATCCCGCCCGACAGGTGACTGTTCACAATGCCAGCCAAAACCGAAACCGCAAAGCAGCCACCATCAGCCAACTCTACCGCTATGATGCCCTGGCGGCCGAGCAGTTCTTCACAGGCATTATTGTTGCTGATGATGACATCGATCTGGGCCAACTTCATGCTTTATTAAAGGAAGGATTGGTCACGCTGGGTGGCTCTCAGTCAGGCGGTTATGGGCTGGTTGAAATAACCCATAGCGAGATTGTGTCGGACTGGGCCGGGGAGTACGAAACACAATCGGAGCCAGGGAATATGGTGATCCTGACCCTGCTCAGCGATGTTATTCTACAGCCCACAGGCCAGAGCATGGGTGCCGCGCTGGCCGCAACGCTGGGAGTACCGGAAGAAAGTTTGACCGGTTATCAAGAAACACGAGTCATTGGTGGATTTAATCGAAAATGGGGATTGCCGTTGCCCGAGGCCCGGGCGCTGCGAGCCGGGAGTGTTTTTCTGATACCGGCTGATGTTGTGGACATGGAAAAATTAGCCAGCCTTGTGACAAGTGGAATCGGTGAGCGGCGTATCGACGGCTTTGGGCGGTTGGCAGTCAATTGGCACACCCAGCCCACTTACCAGCGCCGGCCTGCGGCTGAACGACACCACGATGCCGCCTCAGATCTCAGATCTGGCAGCAAAGCTTTAGCCACCCGCATGGCCAACCAACTGCTGCGCCGCCAACTTGAACAAATCTTGGGTGAGCTAATTATTGGCTATCGCAAGGAGTTTGAGGGCTTGCCCTCGCTCACCCAACTGTCTCGGGTTCGCGTTGCCGCCCGGCACGCCATTTTAAGTGGTAATCTAAAGCCGATTGAAACACATCTGGCCTCGCTTAAGCTCGCCCGTCAACAGTGGGACAACGCTCGATTAGACCAGTTACCGTTGTCCGATTGGATTATCAAACAGTGCCAATTGTCACCCGCTGAATTTGAAAAGACGTTTGGTCTGGCCAATCAGCTTCCTCAGGTCGCCGGTCAGCGCAGCGACTTGCCCGCTGAAATTCGAGTTGAATACCAGGCCAGGCTGATCGATGGCGTTATGAAATTGGCCATCGAAAAGCTGAAAGCCGAAAGTTTAGCAACCCCTTCAGGAGGCTTGTCATGACCCCACAATGGCTTAAGAGCCGCAACGTCATCGAACGCGTTTACATCGCTGGAATGTTGACGCTGACCACGCCGGCCCATTTTGGCAACGGCGATACTGACAGCCTGACCGATATTCCACTGCTGCGCGACTCAGTCGATCCCACCCGCCCGTTGCTAACCGGGGCCTCGATTGCCGGAGCGTTGCGCAATTACCTGCGGGAATGGCAGCTTGGCTACGGCCGGGCCGAACAACAAAACGGCCAGACCTGGGCTGAGAAGCTGTTTGGCCACTTAGATGAGCCGAACGAGGCCACGGTTGAAAGTTGGCTCATGGTTGATGACGCCCTGGGTCTACCGCCGGAAAAAGGCGCGTCCATTGAGATTCGGGATGGGGTGACTATCGACCCCAAAACCCGAACCGCCGAGGATGGGAAGAAATATGACATTGAGCTACTGGCAGCCGGGACACGTTTTCCATTGCATTTTGAACTGTGGTTGACAGAAGAGCAAAAAAATGAAGGATTACTTGACGCCCTCGTTTTGGCCTTGCAGGGATTTGAAGCGGCGGAACCTGGCAGCAGCGGTGAGATTCGGCTAGGGATGCGCAAGCGGCGTGGTTTTGGCCGCTGTCGGGTAGCCGGCTGGCAGATAAAGCGATTCGAGATGACATCTCCGGCTAAAATTGTTGATTGGTTAAATTATGATTTCCCCTCGGAGCAAGAGCTGTCCGCTTACACCGACACCTTGCCTGAGAGCACCACGTTGATAACGGATGAG
>JAGRBZ010000854.1 GCA_020433805.1 Anaerolineae bacterium | reverse complement strand
GCCCAGCGTAAAAAGCTGAACGAGCGCCACGGAGGCCATCGAGGCAATCGAGGCACTCACCGTCTCCAAAACGGTAAAGAAGGCCGTCATCATAAAGCCGTTGATTAAGCCCGACCCAACCCCAACCCAAAATCCAAAGCGATCAAGCGGGCGACCTCCGCCTGCGTTTCTCACCGGCAGTACACTTAAGGTGACGCTGTAAAGAAGAACCGCCAGCAAAAAGCGACCACTAAGCAGCGTGACCGGACTCATCCCGGCCAGAATAACGCCGCGTGCAATCGGGGCGTTGGTGCTGTAGGCTATGGTTGCTACGATGGCAAAGAACCAACCGAGACGCTTACTCACGATCCGTTTTGGGAATGGTTGGCTAGCGGTATCTGCTTTTCATAACAGATACTCAGTGGGTCGTAGAAGTATTCACCGAAGGGATCAATGCGCCGGAAGCCGTTTTGTTCGTACAGTTGAATGGCTTCGGTTTGATGAATGCCCGTTTCGAGCCGCAAGAGCGTGATGCCACGGGCGGCTACCGTCTCCTCAAGCTGCTGCAACAGCAACTTGGCCAAACCCAACCCCCGAAACTGAGGCCGGATATACATCCGTTTCGCCTCGCCATAGGCCACATCACCGTTATTCTCATAAATCTGTACCCCCGCACAGCCGGCCGCTTCGCCCTGGTGGCGTATGATAAAAAACTCGACCTTCTGATCGATCAGCTTCTGGATACTGTAGCCGTGGCGGCTCTCATCAGGATATAAGGGCGAGAGAATAGCTTCTAATTCTTCAATAAGCTGCGACGCTTCGGCTGTATCGGGCCGTTCAGACAGGATGGTTATCGACATGTATTCCTCCGCTTCAAAAGGTGACAGTCACTTGAATAAAAAATCAATCCGCTTGGGACAACCGAACCGGCATTTTCGTAAAAGTGACTGTCACCTTGTTTGAGTTATATAGGTATCAACAACAGTAATATAACGGCTGTTAAAAGTTGATTCAAGAGGTAAAGATCGATACAGTATATCGAAAAAATTGATATACATTATGACCAGGGTAGCACAACATTAAACCGTGGAAGTATAAAATTGTACGGCTTAATAGACAGAATTAACAAGATTTACTCAATTATGACAGATAAAATCGTGATAATCTTGTAAATCCTGTCTGATTTTTCTATACCACGGTTTAGTGCAGAGCTACCATGACCAGAGCTGACAGCTTCTATCCAAAATTGTGGCTAAGCAGGATTTTCGAACGAAAATTCATCGCCAATGAAATGCAGCGTACGAAAAGCTGTCAGCTCTTTAGATTTGCGGGGGAAAAGAGATGAATATCGAGCAACTGATTGCGTTTGATCGCATTGTGCGCGAGGGCAGCTTTAGCCGGGCCGCCTGGGTATTGCAAATTGCGCAACCGACCATTAGCGCCCGTATTCAAGCGTTGGAACAGTCGGTGGGCGGAGCGCTTTTCACGCGCACCAATCGCAGCGTCATTCTCACCGAACGCGGCGTTAGCTTTTTACCCTATGCCCGCCAGGCGCTCGATGCCCTGCAGCGAGGGCTTGATGAGGCAGCCAGAGCGGAACATGCCCAAGCGGGCGAACTGCGGGTGGGCGTATTGCGGTCATTGGCCGGAGGGCTTGTCGGGCAGGCGGTTCGCCATTTTTTTGGGGCGCATCCCAACGTGCAGTGTATTGTAGGCGAGAGCAACCATTGGCAGTTGGTTGAATGGCTGCATGACAATAAAATCGAAGTCGCCATTATCGCCTGGCCGCCCATCGGCCCCCACATTGCCGATATGACGCCCTTGCTGCATTTTCGGGAAGACGTTGTTTTGTTAGCGCATCGCCAGCATCCGCTGGCCCGGCTGAAGCGCGTGACTCAAGAAGATGTTGAGCAGTTAAGCCATCCTTTTATGCTGTTAAAGTGGTGGCAGGTTACGCCCGATCCTATAACTCAACTGGCCCAACGCGCCAAGTACGTCATCGATGTTCCAACCGATACCGGTCGTTATCTGGTAGCCAACGGGGGTGCGGTAGGTTTTTTCAACCGCAATCAAATTACTCCTGAGCTGATTACCGGCGACGTGGTTGAAATACCGATTGTCGATTTCCCGCCGCTGTTTCGAAATACGGCGTTGGTGCGGCTCACGCGCAATTCGACACTGTCGGCTGCGGCGAC
>JAGRBZ010000853.1 GCA_020433805.1 Anaerolineae bacterium | reverse complement strand
ATATCCGTCTTCTGGTCGGGATAACGCATTTCGGAAACCCTAAAGGTCTTTTTCGCACAAGGTGACAACTTGCGTTATCTTGAACACTCATTCAAGATAACGGGTTAATGCCATTAGCCCCGGCCCGATTGAAGCGCCCATATTTGGCCGATTGGACCTTTCCAACGAAGAACTTAAATCGGCTGCGTAAGATTTAATTGCCCAGGTGCCGATGAATCGACTAGGCCAGGCCCACGAGGTGGCCAAAGCGGTCACGTACTTAGCTTCTCCTGACTCCTCGTTTGTGTTGGGCACAGAACTGGTTGTCGATGATGGAGCAAGCCAACTATAGCCCTTGACAAGCTAGCTAAAGGTTTACGACCTCTCGGTCCAAAACACAATATGGTTTTTGACTCATCGGTCCAAAACTGCTATACTCAAATTCATTAAGAAAAGCATATGAGGAGATTGGTACGATGTGCTATCAACCTTCTCGTTTTTACTTTTGAGTACTTATGGCCCGACCAAGAGAATTCGACGAAAATACGGTTTTAGACAAAGCAATGGATCTGTTTTGGCACAAAGGCTATGAGGCTACCTCGATTCAGGAGCTTATCGCGACGATGGGCATCAGCCGGGGAAGCCTGTATGATAGCTTTGGCGATAAACATGCGCTGTTTGTGGCGGTCTTAAAACGGTATCGCCAGCGTTCACATGACCGTTTTTTGCAAACTTTGAGCCAACCCGGCCCGGTAAAAGTAGCCATTGCCGATATGTTTTATTACGTGGTGAATGAAGCTTTAGCCGATGCGAAACGGCGCGGCTGTTTGATGACAAACTCCACTATCGAACTCTCGCCGCACGATGCGGAGATTGCCGAGGTGGTGCAATTTAATCAGCAGTGGGTGCAAGAGGCGCTGTATGATGCCTTGCGTCGTGGCCAAGAACAAGGGGAAATCGCGGCAGATACGGACATTCGGGCGTTAGCGCAATTTCTATTTAACAGCCTGCAAGGTTTGCGTGTAGTCAGCAAAACCACCGCTGATCGCCAGGCTTTGGAGAATATCGTATCGATGACGTTATCCGTTGTAGCTTAGGGTATTTGGGCGTATCGGTTACTGTGCGCCTTTTTTGTTGGTGATTTTGGACTGTTTGTTCTGAAATGAATAGTGTTGAAAGGAGACATGATGCCTCGCATAATTGTATTCGATGTTAATGAAACGCTGTTGGATTTAAGTGCGCTCGACCACCATTTTGAGCGGCTTTTTGGTGATGCTGCTGTACGCAAGCAGTGGTTTGGGCAGGTTTTGCGCTCGTCGTTGGTGGCGACGATTACCGATACCTACCATGATTTTGGCGTCATCGCCGGTGATGCGCTGGCGATGATGGCCATGATTCACCGGGTTACGCTGTCAGAGGACGATCGGGCGACGGTGATTAAAGGTGTCCGTTCGCTGCCGGCGCACGAAGATATACCCGATAGCCTGGAGAAGCTACAAGCAGCCGGACTGCGGATGATAGCGCTGACCAATTCGCCGCCGCATGTGCTTAAGGATCAGCTAACCAACTCGGGTTTGATCGGGTATTTTGAGCAAACGCTGTCAGTTGACGCGACGCGCAAATTCAAACCGGCTAAGGAAGTGTATCTTCACGCGGCGAATAGTCTAGGCGTAGATCCTGGTCAACTGCGGATGGTCGCCGCGCACGATTGGGATATTGCCGGGGCCATGCGAGCCGGATTAGCCGGTGCTTTTGTGGCGCGACCGGGTATGGTCATCGGCCCATTGCAAGAACCGCCCGATATCATTGGCTCTGATATGCGTGAGGTCGTTGCCCAGATTTTAGAGAAAGAGGGGGTTGGATAGTTGTTGGTTGGCTTGTACGAGTTTTTGGTCTGAGAAACCAGGTTTTTGCTTTAGAAGTGGAAATACGCTATTGAGTAAGCCTTTTTCGGCGTGAAATTGATCTGTTTAACCGAAAAACCTGGTTTCTTTCCTACAACCAACCATCCATCCAACTATCAAACTATCTAACTAAACTATCCAGATAAAGGAGAGAAACTATGCCTCAAGTAAGTGTGCAAGTTAAGCAAATCGATGGAACGGCGAGCCTGGGAACGGCGCGCCAGCATCAGGTAAATATTGATCGCCCGGTAGCGAAAGAGGGAACCGATACCGGGGCTATGGGCGGTGAGTTG
>JAGRBZ010000852.1 GCA_020433805.1 Anaerolineae bacterium | reverse complement strand
CGCTCTAGCCCGACTTTGATCAGACGACGGCCAAAAGAGCGTGGCCAGGGCATCGCGGCTGTGGCTTTGGCCGCTCAGCGCCAGGTAAGCCAACAAGGCCACGGCTTTGCGCCGACCAATATCAAGGGCTTCATGGTTGTATTCAAATCGGGGCGGGCCAAGGAAGTATAGTTTTAGGGTTGGCATGGGTGTAAAGACCTCTCGCTGAGATTGTACTGGAAGTTTGGGGAGATTGGTAATTGGAGATTGGTAACTGGAGACTGGTAATTAGAGATTGGTAATTGGCGTATCTTCTCATACCCTAATCTCCAGTCTCTAATATCCAGTCTCCAGTCTCTAGTCTCTGATCTCAAGTCTCCTAATCTCCCATTCTTTTGTTTTTCAGCACCAGTGCCTTATAATCATGCAGATGAAATGTCGAAAATCCCCCAGTGAGAATACAACCGATAAACTTCAGCGGCGTAATCGGGAGCTGTTTGTTCTGCATCAGATAGCCGAGGCGCTTAACCGCAAGATGAACTTGGATGAGGCGCTGCAAACGGCGTTGGCGCAGGTGGCGGAACTGTTTGGGCTGAATACCGGCTGGATTTTTCTGTACGATAGCGATAGTCGTCAACCTTACCTGGCGGCGGCCCAGAATTTGCCGCCGGCTTTGGCTAAGGATGCCTGCTTATTAATGGAAGGAACCTGTTATTGTCTCTCTTCGCATGCTAGTGGGGGGTTGGCCAATAAAGAGCGGCCCAACGTTATCACATGCAGTCGCCTTAAAGAGCTTATGGACGGTACCGATGGGCTGCGCTATCACGCCAGTATCCCGCTCGAAGCGCAGAATAAACCGCTGGGTTTGCTGAACGTTGCCAGTGCGGAGTCGAACTGGTGGCGCTCATCCAACGAGAGTTTGCACCTGCTGCACACCGTCGGCGATCTGTTGAGCATCGCCATCGAGCGGGCTTATCTGTTTGCGCAAAGCACCCAACTGGGTGTCATCGAAGAGCGTAACCGGCTGGAATCCACGATACACTGGCGCAAAGTCTGACGGGTATTGCTCTGCGGCTGGAAACTATTGACGCCATGCTGGAAGCCGGAGCCGATCCGGTGGCCGTGCGTGGTGAGGTGCAGCGCGGGTTGCAGTTGACGCAATCAACCCTGGACGAGGCGCGGCGGTCGGTGATGGACTTACGGGCGGCTCCGCTGGCTGGACGCAATCTGGTCGAGGCTTTGCTGCTGCTGGCTCAAGAACATCAACAGCAGAGCCAAGCGCCACGGGTGACGTTTAACGTGGTTGGGGGTAATCGACCGCTGCCGGTGCGCCTTGAGATGGGACTGTATCGGATAGCGCAGGAAGTGATGAACAACACGGCCCAGCACGCGGGAGCGACACAGATCGATATTGAACTGACTATTGTCCCGGAACAAGTGCGCTTAATTATCGAAGATGATGGTCGAGGCTTTGAGCCGACTGATGTACCGACCGGCCATTTTGGCTTGATCGGGCTGAATGAGCGTGTTAAGCTGCTCGGTGGGCGGCTGACGCTGGAGAGTGCGCCGGGAGCCGGGGTGCGGGTCGAGGTTACGGTTTCTTTGCAGAATCAGGAGCAAGACGGATGACAACTGTAATTCGAATTCTGGTGGCCGATGATCATCCGGTTGTGCGCGATGGTTTGGCTGCGGTGTTAAGTACCCAGGCCGACTTTGAGGTTGTGAGCGAAGCCGGTAACGGTCAAGAGGTGGTCGACCAGGTTATGGCGCTCAAACCTGATGTGGTGCTGCTCGATCTGGAGATGCCCCAGATGGATGGCGTCGAGACCTTGAAGGCGTTACGCCAGGCATCGACCGCTGTCAAAGCCATCGTCTTTACTGCCTTTGATACCGATGAACGTATTCTCAGTGCGGTTCAGGCCGGAGCGCAGGGCTATTTGCTAAAGGGTGCGCCCCGCGAAGAGTTGTTCAAGGCCATTCGGGTAGTCCACGCCGGAGGTTCGCTGTTGCAGCCGGTCGTCGCCTCAAAGCTGCTGCGCCAGGTCAGTGAAGCCGAATCCAAGCCCAAAGTTGATGTATTGACCCCTCGCGAGTTAGAGGTTTTGGAGCTACTGGCTCAGGGTCTGCAAAACAAAGAGATCGCGGCTGAGTTGGTCATCAGCGAGCGAACGGCCAAGTTTCATGTAAGTTCGATTATGGGCAAG
>JAGRBZ010000851.1 GCA_020433805.1 Anaerolineae bacterium | reverse complement strand
GTTCGCCAGTGGCGATAATCGTCACGTCATCGCCATCCATAACCGTGATGGCTTTGCCAACCTCGAATTTGGCGTCCGGTTGGTGCAGATGCGGTCGAGCGCGTTTGCCGAAGCGGATGTAAATAGGGCGCGTGTGTTCGAGTGCGGTTTTGATAGCTTCGCGCGTTTCAAAGTTATCGGCGGGGGCAACGACATCGATATTGTTGATGGCTCGCAGTACGGCGTAATCGTGCAGGGAATGATGGGTTGTGCCTAATGCGCCGTAGCTCACTCCAGCGCTGATGCCGATGAGTTTCACCGGCTGGTCGGAATAGGCCACATCGTTTTTAATTTGCTCCAGAGAGCGGGTGGTTAGGAAGCAAGCGGGTGATACGGCAAAGACTTTCTTGCCGGACGCCGCCAGCCCGGCCGAAACACCAACCAGATTTTGCTCGGCAATTCCGACTTCGATAATTTGGTCGGGTAATGCTTTACCGAATGGCCCCAATTTACCGGAGCCGCGTGAGTCGCTGGTCACAACCAGCAAGTTGCGATCTTGCTGCCCCAACGTAATCAGCAGCGATCCAAATTCTTCCAGATTTGCACGTCCAAGTTCCATCATCATGCCACCTGCGATACTTCCACACCGGCGCTTTGCAGCAGAGCAGCCTCAGCCGCTTCAAGCTCTTCCATCGCCAGTGTAAATTCTTCGTCGGTGGGGACGTGGTGGTGCCAATTGGCCTGATTTTCCATAAAGCTGATGCCACTGCCTTTGGTGGTTTGGGCCAGTACTAAGTTGGGTTTACCGGGTTCAAACGGCACGGACTTAAATACCTCAGCTAAATCGGCTACATGATTGCCGTTAACCCGTTTAACCGCGTAGCCAAAGGCCTGAAACTTTTCTGCCAGCGACTCCAATCGCATAACCGACTCGGTTTTGCCGGTGATTTGCAGTCCGTTGCGATCAATTATGACGACCAGGTTATCGAGCTTATAGTGGGCGGCACTCATTGAGGCTTCCCAACTTGAGCCTTCGGCCAGTTCGCCGTCGCCCAAAATCGTATAGACGCGGTCAGCGCGGCCATCCTTTTTAGCCGCCAGGGCCATACCCACGGCTACCGACAGGCCGTGACCGAGCGCGCCGGTATTCTGCTCGATGCCGGGAACCTTGCGGGTGGGATGGCCGATTAAATGGGATTGATAACAACTGAAAGTGGCAAGTTCTTCAGTTGGAAAGAAACCACAGTCGGCCAGCACAACGTAAAGTGCTTCTACGGAATGGCCTTTGCTGTGGATGTAATGATCACGGAAGGGGTTAGCAAAGTTTTCGGGGGTGATGTTCATCACCCGATTGTATAACACGTTCAAAATATCGACACAGGACAGGCTGCCGGCGGTGTGACCGGCTCCGCTGTGTTTGATCATCGAGATGATCATTCTCCGATATTCAATTGACTTTTGCTGAAGCTTTTGTAGCGAGGTCATAAATTTTGGCGCTCCTATCTTATTTTCGGTGAAAGGAGATGAATAATTATTCAACTATCATTGTTTATTCGCTACTACAGTATACAAAAGAAACCCATACTTTAGCAAGAGGTGAATTTTTATTCATTTTGGGAGGGGATGCCTAACTATTTGAAGCGCCTGAGGAGTGGTTGAGAACGGGAGAAACTCTCCCGTTCTGTTAAATAGCTTGAGTTCGGGCATAGATGTATCTCATATCATTTCGTAGCCGGAGGCGGAGAAATCCCTTAGAAATCCCAAGATATGAAGTATTTGTCGGGGAAACTTGACGGTGTACCTTCAAGTTTCCCCAAACAGACACGGCTCTTTTGGAACTCAGGGGGTTGACAAGATCGTAAAATAAAAAACGTAAAACGTGATGCGTAAAAAAGGATTACGTTTTACGTTTTATGGTGTCAACCCCATGAAATCCTGTCGAACCACAGACACCTTTTTAGATGTATTGTCATAGGGATTTCTCCGCTGCGCTGCGAAATGACAGTTGTGACTTTAGTTATCGAACTCTGGTTAATAGATGCTCGATCTACGCATCAGCAATCGGCTCGATCTCGAATCCGGCCAGATGTTCGAGGGCCTTGATCAGCGCGTGGTTGCCATCGCCGCCTAAGCCTTGCTTTTGGAGGGTGTTGTACATTTGGTGAATAAGCGCCGTGCCGGGTACCGGCACACCCAGTTGCGCGGCA
>JAGRBZ010000850.1 GCA_020433805.1 Anaerolineae bacterium | reverse complement strand
TTCACTTTTGAAAGGGCAATTGTGCTGTTCATAACGGTCGTGGCAAGGTTGCATAGATGTAGACGTGTAACGTGCAACCTGTGATATGATTGTTGTAAAGCGTAAAACGTGAAACGTAAAAGAATTTTAGGTTGCGTTTCACGTTTATTTGATTCTATTTACCTTTCTTAAACCTTGAATGTTACTACTCAGCCATTATGTCATTTCGAGCAACCCATTCGACTGCACTCAGGGCAGGCTAAAGGAGTGAGAAATCCCTCCAAACCTCGGTTTACCACAACTGTCTTGGGGATTTCTCGGCAAAAGACGCCTCGAAATGACATGTCTGAGCAGTTGCCCTTGAATTATATCAACACCTCTGGATGTGAAACAATGCATTTACTTGAAACAAACACCTCTTTGAATCCGGCACAATCGGAAACAAAAGGAAAGCTCTCTAAGACGGCCGGCTACTATGCCGCTTTTATCGGACTGGGGCTAATTACCGCTGCCCTGGGGCCGACCTTGCCGGGGTTGGCTGAACAAACACAAACGACTTTGGGGCAAATTAGCTTTCTGTTTGTGGCTCGCTCGCTGGGCTACCTCTTTGGCTCCTTCATTGGGGGCCGATTATATGATCGTGTTGCGGGGCACCCTTTGATAGCGGGATTGCTTTTTATGATGGCTGTCAGCGCGTTCCTTGTTCCTTTTATGTCGCTGTTGTGGCTGCTGGTTGTCGTGCTGGTGATGATCGGAATTGCGGAAGCAACTGTCGATGTGGGTTGCAACACGCTGGTCGTGTGGGTTCATAAAGATAAAGTTGGACCTTTTATGAATGGGTTGCACTTCTTCTTTGGGGTAGGTGCTTTCTTGTCACCGGTTATCATCGGTCAGGCGCTGCTTCTAAGCGATGGTATTGCCTGGGGCTATTGGACTATGGCGCTCCTGATTTTGCCTGTGTCGCTCAGTTTTCTCCTAATACCCAGCCCGCCTATTCAGAAAACCGCCTATGATGGCTCGGCCAGGGTTAATAAACCTTTTTTGGTGGTCTTAATCGCGCTCTTCTTCTTTTTCTATGTGGGGCTGGAGGTCGGTTACGGTGGCTGGATCTATACCTATGCCACCACGTTGGAACTGACATCAGAGGCCAACGCCGCCTATCTAACATCCGCTTACTGGGGAGCATTGACGGTTGGCCGGTTGTTGTCCATCCCCATAGCCAACCGGCTGAGACCCCGTACCATTATAGCCGGCGATTTAGCCGGAGCCTTACTTAGCGTGATTGTTCTCCTGCTCTGGCCACAATCGTTAGCGGTAGTGTGGATCGGTACGCTGGGCTTGGGTTTGTCTATTGCTTCAATATTCCCTACCATGCTGTCGCTGGCCGAACGCAATATGACCGTCACCGGCCAGACAACCTCTTGGTTTTTTGTCGGGGCCAGCACCGGCGGCATGACGGTGCCGTGGTTGATTGGTCAGCTTTTTGAGATAACTGGCCCATACACGGTACTCTGGGCATCTCTGGTGGGAGCAATTCTCACCGCGGTTCTTTTCTCCGGCCTACTAGCCTGGGTTAACCGGTCGAGTCGTCAATCGGCAGTCGCGCTGAATTAGAAGAAATAGAGTAGTATTAGTAGACCAAAATTTGAGGAGTGAAGCATCCTCAGATGCTGAACGGAGCCGCATCTGAGGATGCTGGCTCCTCGAAAATTGGATCTGCGTTAGTGTCATTTGTTTTTCGCCACAACATTTCATAGAACATAGTGCGTATTGCGTAGTACGTAAAAAGGCGTTCAATACGCATTACGCACTACGCAATAAACAAAAGCTCAAATTATGGCGAAAACTTAGAGACACTAACGATCTGCTGAGTATTACGTATTTTTCGCCACTGCGTAGAACATGGATTGGCAGGATTAAACGGATTAGAAAATAGAGCAAAAATCCGCCAATCCTGTAAATTCGTGTTCTACTTTTGTTGTTTACATGGAAAGGAGCGATTATGAATACCAACAATAACTGGAACTGGTCGGCTGAGGAGATGCAGCAGATTGGTTATCGAATGGTTGATATTATTACGGAATATCTAGACACGCTGCCTGAGAAAGCTGTCTTTACGCCGGTTCCCAAAGAGTTGGTTGAAACCTTTCTTACGACTGCCGCTCCACAGGAAGGTATCGATGCCGAGACCATCTTGGAAGAATTTG
>JAGRBZ010000849.1 GCA_020433805.1 Anaerolineae bacterium | reverse complement strand
GGATGTTGGTGGTTCACCAACAGTTGCATCTCCAACAAGCGAACGCCGTCGCCCAACTGGCCGAATTTCCAAAACAGTAATTTAACGTCATCCGGGGCGTTAGCGGTAGACAATCTCACGCTCACGTTGGCCGGGTGGCTGGCTGTGAAGCTCCCAATATTTCTCGGCGATAAGATCGGGAGCGAAATGGGTGCCGGGTTTGACGAAACCGGCGATAGTCACCGTAGCAACTTGAATCCCCTCGGCATCGAGGTCTGCCCCCAAACTGTAGGTTAGATTGCGCAGCGCCGCTTTGCTGGCAGCCAAAGAGGAATATTGAGGGTGAGGACTCAACGCCAACCCGCCGCCCGTAAACAAAATCGTGCCGCATTGCTCCGCTTTCATTTCAGGAATGACCTGCTGAGCACACACCAAGGCTCCAGCCACACTCACTCGAAAAGCCATCGTTAAATCCTCAACCGGCAGCGAAGATGGCGTTTCGGGCTTAATGAAAGCCGCATTGTAAACCAAAACCGTCGGGGGGCCGACTTGTGCTTTGATCTGCTCGAATGCCTGCACCAGTGTCTCGAAATGGGCGGCATCAGCCGGAAAAGCGTGAGCGGTTAAGCCAGATGTTTCTAAATCGACCACGTACTGTTCCAACGCTTCTGTCCGCCGGGCAACGAGAGCCAAAGTAAACCCCTCGCGCCCAAATCGTTGAGCAACGGCCAGCCCGATACCGGGACCAACGCCCACAACTACGCAAATTTTTTTGTTCATAGGAATCCTATTTAAGAAAGAAGATAATAACCACCGCCAGCACCAGCAGCGAAATCCAGACGGTCACGGCAATTCGCATCGCCCGCCTGGCCTGTTCGGCTTCCCACCAGCGTCGGGGCCTGATGCCCTTAAACCAAAAGGTAGCGATACCGGTCAAGTTAACGCTAATGGTGTTGATTAAAAAGAGAAACAAGGCGTTTAAGGCCAACACACTTAGCCCCTTACCGGCCAGCAGCCCGGCGGCAACGAGCGGCGGCAGCAAAGCCACGGCCACCATCACCCCGATCAAGGCCGTCGAAACACCCATCGTGATCGACAGCGCTCCGGCACTCCCTGCTGCCAGGGCCAAACCGATATTCTCCAAACCGACATCGGTTCTTGATACAATCTGTTCGGCCTCAGGGTCGATTTCAATCATAATCCCCATAGCCACCGACAGAACAACGATAAGGGCAATGCCAACACCATTGGTTCGCAAGGCGTGCCCCAGTAGCTTTAAATCACCCAGCGTGGCCGCTAAAGCCATCGCCATGTTGGGTTTGATTAAAGGCGCGATGACCATCGCCCCGATAATGACGGCCACATCATTCCGCAGCAGCCCGATGGCGGCAACGACCGTCGACAGAAAAACCATCAGTAGGTAATTGATAGTCAGTCGGGCACCGTCGGCCACATCGTTATAAAGCTCCTCGCGGCTTACGCGTCCGAACTGCTGCTGCGTGTCGGCTTCTGAGTCAGCCTCGGTATCGTCCTGACTTTCATCCTCCGGCTCCTCTAATGGCGGGATCGTCGCCTCGACCGGAGAAAGGATAATGCGAAACTTTTCCTGATCGGGAAAACGATCGCCGATGGCGTCGGTGACAGTTTCCGTTTTTTCAGTCATCAGCAAAATCGAAGAACTGGCTAAATCCTCATCCAAAACAGCCGTCCACGTGTGCAGACAATCCTGCTCGTGGAGAAGCTGTTCAACTTCATCCTTGTGCTCAACGGGAAAAATTACTTGCAATAAGCGTAGTGCCATAAATTCCTTAACATTTACGTAACATCTCTACACGATTACATAGCGATAGAATTTTGTATCAACCGGCATATATAAAAAAGTATCGGGCAGTTCTGCCGGGGGAATCTCTTCAAACCCATTTTTTTCATAAAAACGGTGCGCTGCCAAAAATCTATCGGTAGTGCCCAGGTAAATCTCTTGCAAATTCTTGTCTTTGGCCCATTGGAACAGGGTATCCAGTAACCGCTTGGCCGTTCCGTTGCTGCGCACGGATTTGTGAACGAACATCTTGCGCAACGCGGCTTGATCGTTGCCCAAATCCACCAGCGAGATTGTCCCGACAACATCATCGCCATCTAACGCTATCCAGAAATTACCGTTCTTCGTTTGATAAAAATCAGGGATTTCAAACAGGTCGGGTTGGTCCTCGGC
>JAGRBZ010000848.1 GCA_020433805.1 Anaerolineae bacterium | reverse complement strand
CGCCCTCTATAATCAGCGCACCATTCGGCTTGTGATAGGTAAAGGGCGAACCGACGGTGAGATCGGTTTTGAGCGTACTGCCGTAATAATAGCGGGAGGTAAACTCCGGCGTGGTGATCGCCTCCCACACACGCTGCTGCGGGGCCTTAATAATTATCTGATGAACAAGGCTGGGCTTTGAATCGGTGGACATCTTATTTTCTCCTTCGAGCACTGTTTTTAGATCGGCCAGCGCACTCGCGCGCACGGCCGCATATTTATTGATCCAGCGGTCTGAGATCAGCTGGATGGGAACCGGATTTAAATAATGGAGTTTCTCGCGGCCCACTTTGCGCGTGGCGATCAATCCGGCTTCTTCCAGCACCCGCAGGTGCTTCATCACCCCAAAGCGGGTCATCGGCAGCTCCGCCTCCAACTCGGTGAGCGTGCGACCATCACGTTCGAAGAGAAGGTCAAGCAGCCGACGCCGACTTGGGTCGGCCAGGGCACGAAAAACAGCTTCTTCATCCATATTGGTATTATATGTGACCATACGGTCACATGTCAAATTGAGGTTAAGCAAAATGGAGATGCTAGCTATGGTGAATGCAACCACGCAACAAAAAACGCCAACATAACGTTGGCGTTGAAATTCATCAGCTTATGGTGATGTCGTCGTCATGTCTTACTGTTGGCGTAAAACCGGATAATCGGCTACCTGTTTCTGGTTGCTGTTTACGCCAATTCCATAAACACATCTGGTCGTTGTTCTGCTATTCGCAGCAAAGATTTTGCCGGCCCGCTCGGTGTCCGCCGTCCCTGTTCCCAATCTTGCACCGTTCGCAAACTTACACCCATCAATCCGGCAAAGGCCGCTTGTGACAAATTCAACCGTTTGCGTATCTCTTGCGGCGTTGAGGGTTCCTGTAACTCACGGGTTTTCAAATCTATCTTTCCCGCTTTGTGGGCTTTGATTTCCCGAATCCCTTCCAATATTTCCAGTCCTATATCTCGTTCAGCCATTATTAATTTCCTCCGCGATTTGCTTCAAAATATGACCTGGTATAGTCTCTCGTTCGCTTTTGCCATAAACGGTCAAAAACCATACCTCATTATCTGCTCGTTTCCAATAATAGATAACCCGAATGCCACCACTTTTTCCTTTGTCTGCGATACTCCACCGTAATTTTCTTACCCCGCCTGACCCCCGTACAATCTTTCCTGCATCGGGATGTCCAAGCAGAAATCCTTGCAAACCTCGGTACTCCTCATCAGTCAGGTATGAGCCAATCAATTTTGTAAACGTGGTGGTTTCGATAAATATCACACTTACATTGTACGGCAAAGCCGTATGTTATCAAATTATTATCTTGAGAAATAAAAACAGTTCCTAATCGTCGTTATCAACCGGTATAGTAGCCAATGTAAAGCTAAAGGTACAGCCCTGGCCGGGGATACCGGCGCTCTCTACGCCGATCTGGCCGCCCAGTTTTTCTACGATGCGCCGTACAATCGACAACCCCAGGCCATAGCCTTCGGCGCGAGAATTGTCCAGCCGGGTGAAGGGCTTGAACAACTGCGTTTGTTCCTCCGGGGTGAGGCCGGGGCCATTGTCGCGTACCCAGAAACGGGCCATCCCATCGGAGCGCACCGTTGCGCCCAGTACCAGACGCGGCGGTTGACCACCGTATTTGATACCGTTGCTTATAAAGTTCGTCCAGATTTCTTCAACCCAGGGGGCATGCCCCAGAGCTACCGGCCAAGTTCCTACAATCACAAATTCGGCCTGATACTCTTCGATGAGATGTACGAGACGCTGCTGCGCTTCGGCAATAATCCGAGTCATATTGAGGGGCCTTCGTTCTACGTTGGCTTTGCGGACGCTGGCCAAAAGCTGTAATTCGTCAATAATATTG
Source organism: Anaerolineae bacterium (assembly GCA_020433805.1). Classification (GTDB taxonomy): domain Bacteria; phylum Chloroflexota; class Anaerolineae; order 4572-78; family J111; genus JAGRBY01. Next base: position 297 of record JAGRBZ010000848.1, on the reverse strand, counting down.
TTCATCTTGCGCCCGCTGCGGGCAATGGCGTTCAAATGCATCTGTAGGGTATCCGGTAATCTGGCTTCCTCTTTTAACAGGTCGGTATAGGCTACGATCATGCTCAGGGGTTCTTTAAGGTCGTGGGCTACGGTGTGGGCATAGGCGTCGAGGTCTTCGTTGCGGGCTTGCAGTTGTTTGTTGCGAAGTTGTAGTTCAGCGTTTAAGCGGCGTAATTCCATCATATCGCCAAAACGAGCCGTAGCGATGGTGATAGCCCGCTCCATATCTCGCGCCTTGGCGGGTTTAAGCAGGTAA
>JAGRBZ010000084.1 GCA_020433805.1 Anaerolineae bacterium | reverse complement strand
AAAAGCGCTCAATACGCATTACGCACTACGCAATAAACAAAGGCTCAAATTATGGCGAAAACTTAGAGACACTAACGGATCTACAAAGTCGTCCACAGATTTACACAGATGATCACAGATTTTATCACATTTTTGATGCTATCTGTGATCATCTGTGGATCTTCGAAGAAATAAAGAAAGTATAATCCCCACACAATACAGCCCGATATTAACAAAATAAGGCAAAGTGATATAACTATGACTCAAACTACGGCTCATATTATTAACCATACCCACTGGGATCGCGAGTGGTTTTTAACCTCTGTATATACCAGCCGCTGGATACCGGGCCTCATCGACAAGATTGATGCTTTGGCTGCGGCCAATCCAAACTTTAAATTCTTGATCGATGGCCAAACCCTTGTAGTTGAGGATCTTCTGTACGTGGCCCCCGAATACGAAGCAAAGATTAAGCGGCTGGTGCAACAAGGACAGCTTATCATCGGTCCCTATTATTGCCAGCCTGATTGGCAGCTTACCGGGGGCGAAACGCTGATTAGAAATTTGCTTTACGGCCGCCAAGATATGGAGCAGCAGGGCCAAACGAACGATGTTGGCTGGCTGGTCGATACCTTTGGCCACATTTCGCAGTCGCCGCAGCTGCACCGGATGTTTGGACTAACGGCAGTTTTCGTATGGCGCGGGATGCCGGCGCTAGAGCCATACTTCAACTGGCAGAGCAGCGACGGTCAAAGTATACCGGCTATTAATCTATTCGGTGGTTATCGTAATCTCTATGGCATCACCCACGCTCCGGAGGTCGCCATCACCCGATTGCAGGCCGAGGTCGATAAACTGGCTCCCTACTACCCTACCCCCGACATGCCGCTATTTGATGGTTACGATTTGGAAGAAGACCCGGAAGACCCTATGAGTTTTTATCAAGAGGAACTGGCGAACATACCGCCGGATATCCGGCTTGTGGAGTCTTCGCCCGCTCAGTTTACCCAAGTTGTTCGTGAGAAGGTTGATAACAAGCCGACCATCCAAGGTGAGTTAAACTCCGGCAAATTCGGGGCCACCTTTCCTGGTACTTTTTCAGCTCGCACCTACCTTAAAGTCATGAACTACGACTGCGAACAATGGCTTTTTCGGCGGGCCGAACCGCTCGCTGCCCTGGCCCGTCTCAAAGGTCGGGCTTACAATGCCGACCACTATGAAGCCTGGACACGGCTCACTTTGCAGAGCACCGTCCACGACTGCATCTGCGGCGTCAGCATCGATCAGGTTCATGAAAAGATGGAGTACAATTATCGCGCTGTGTTCGATGGCATTCGCGAGGATGTCCAGCAGTCGTTGGCTACTATTTTGGATGACTTTGCTCCCGGTCAATACGCGGTGAGCACTTCCCCATTTTTAGCTGAGGGGTGGCAAGTTATAGGTAATTCACTACACGAATACAAGACGAGTGGTATCGGCGTTTGGCCGCTGAGTGCCGAATATGCCATCGATAAACCGGAAACGCCGGTCGAGACGTGGCAATGGCAAAACGATCACTATACGGCTACGGTCAATCGTGACGGCACCGTCACGATTGGCGATGCGGCACTGGGTCGCCTAATTATTATTGAAGAGAAAGGCGACACTTACTCTGACGAAGCCGGCACCGGGTCCGATACGCTACGTCCGACCGGCAGCATTGTTGTTGAACAGAAAAGCGCCAGGCACAGTGTTGTGCGATACGACATCGACACCACCTGGCGCGACGTGCGCTTGACGGCCACCGTCCGGTTGATGTTCGATCCGTCGCCCATTGTTCGCTGGCAGATCGATCTCGATTCTCACGGCACCGATTTCAAGATCGACATAATCTTCGAGACCGGCCAGAGCGGCCAGATTTATGCCGGGATGCCGTTCGACGTGGTCGAGCGCCCGGCGTCGGATACCGATTTGCTACCGCGCCGGTTGGATAAAACGATGGCCAAAGTTCTGTTGGGTCAACGTGAGTTGGAAGCGGTCAAAACCTTTCCCTTCCAGGACTTTGTCGCCCTTTCGGATGGCACGGACACAGCCGTGGTTATGGCCAAGGGGTTGCGTTCTTATCAGGCTGATGAGCACGGCACGATTGCGCTCACTTTGCGCCGCGCTGTCGAGTGGTTGACGGCGGCCAATTTGGAACATCGCGTCGGTGATGCCGGCCCCTTCTTCTATGTACCGGATGCCCGCTGCGAGCGCTCCGTTCGGCACGAAATCGGTGTTGTGTTGGGTGCCCCGTCGCCGGATGATATGGCGCTGCAGCAGCTCAACGCCGCCTTCCAAAATCCGCCGCTTATTGTCGCGAGCCGGGGCCAAGGGCATCAAACCGAATGGAGCTTCTGTCAGGAAGATCTCCCGCTGAGCAGCTTGACGGTTAGTGACGATTACGTGTTGGCCCGCTTTTACAACCCTACAGAAACAGGCCGCTCTTTGTCGAAATCTTATGTAGAAACCAATGTCTTCGGCCAACCGCAAAAGACAATTTCTCAAATCTCGCCCAAGCAGATTGTGACGGTCAGGCTCGATGAATCGTTGCCTGCGGTACGTGATACCCCATCCACCTCCGCCGTAACGGTATTGTCCTGGCCCGACTGGCGCGTTGGGGCTAATCACGGATTGCCCGATCCGGACATTATCGCGCAATTAAACAAAAATATTACAGCTTTGCAGAAAAAACTGGCGGGTATTGAAGCCGATTTAGCCCAGGCTACCGGTCGCGACCGCTATTTACTTGAACACCAGACCTATGTCATCAAACGGGAGATATGCGAATATCAGCTATCGACTTATCTCAACCAGGTTAAGCTGGCTAATCAAGGTCAACTGACCGAGGCATATCTCTTTGCCCCAGATGCAGAGGTGGCGCGCATCGGCTTACAGCTTAATCGACTACGGATTAAGCGGCGTATTTTTGATTATGTGATTGAGGCTGTTTAGATATAGTTTATAATGAAACATTGAGTAGTTACCAAATCTATGAGAATCAAAACAGCCAGACTCCGTAAATGAAGTCTGGCTGTTTAAGGTGATGCGTGTCAACCGTCAGAATTGACGGAAAAAAGCGGTTTTAAGCGTCGGCCATTTCTACTTTAGTAGAGCCAACATGGCTCGGTTTCTGAGGCCATTCGGTACGGCGTGGTTCCAGAATACTTTGGATAGAAACCATAGTTCTGGCCGTAATCTCAGATACATCACCTTCACCTTCTATTTCGATTAGCAAGCCGGCGTCTTTGTAATATTGAACTAGCGGCGACGTTTGCCCATGGAATGTTTTAAGACGGGCCATAATGGTCTCTTCATTATCATCTTTACGCTGATAGAGTTCGCCTCCGCATCGGTCACAAATACCGGACTTTTGAGGTGGATTGAACATTACGTGATAAGGCGTTTGGCAATCGCAACAAATACGGCGACCTGACAAACGTTGAATAATTTCAGCGTCGGAAACTTTGATATACAGTACGGCATCCAATCGACGCTGCATGCTGGTCAAAATATCGGTTAATGCTTCAGCTTGAGGCAGCGTGCGCGGGAAACCGTCTAAAATAAATCCGCCCCGGGTGTCTGGGCGTTCTAAGCGTTCACGCACCATCGCCTGCGTGACATCATCCGGTACAAGTTCGCCCCGTTCCATATACGATTTGGCGAGCTTGCCCAAATCGGTTTCATTTTTGAGATTTTCACGGAATAAATCGCCGGTAGAAACGTGCTGCAGCCCCAACGCATCTTTAAGCTGCTCGGCTTGGGTTCCCTTACCGGAACCGGGTGCGCCCAGCAAAACGACATCAAAGCTGGGAAATTCTGCCTGTTCGGCAGAGAGAATATTGACTTGGGCTTTGAGCGACTGAATTTGCAGTGCCTCTTCAGTCGTAGCCCGCTGCGGCTTCTGACGGCGAACGCCACCCACAGCTTCGATGAGCGAATTGGTTACCCGATCTATATTTCCCTCATCCCTTACAATAATAAGCTTGCCGGTCTTTTTGTAATAATTGATTAATGGCTCTGTAGCGCGATGAAACTCTTTTAGGCGATCCTGAGCCATACTCAAGACATCATCGGGACGCTGATAGAGTTCGCTATGGCAAAAATCACAAACGCCTGAAATAACAGGGGGGTTAAACGCCATATGATACGGCGTTTGGCAGGTACGACAAATGAGTCGCCCCGACAGACGCTCCACAACCTCGTCATCAGAAACTTGAAGGTATATGACGGCGTCCAGTTTACGCCCTGTTTCCTCAAGCAGTTTATCCAAAAATTCCGCTTGATAAAGCGTTCGGGGGAAACCATCGAAAAGTATCTCTTGATTAGGAGCTGCTTTTAGCAGCCATTCCTCAATCAACGCATCAACTACTTCGTCAGGTACAAGTTCGCCCTGTTTCATGTAGCGCTTGGCGAGAAGACCTAACGCGGTTCGCTGTTCAAGGCTGGACCTGAACAGATCGCCTGTAGAGATATGGAGTAAATTTAATTGTGAAGCTATTTTATGTGCTTGTGTCCCTTTACCGGCGCCGGACGGACCGATTAAAGCAATTGTCATCATTACCTCCTTGTAAATTAGACCTCATTATTATCAGCGAGCAACCTTTCGCCGATGGATATTATAGAAACTATCAATTGCATCGTTAAAGATTTCACAATCTTTGGCTACAAAAAAACTATTTAGGAGGCTAAGGGAAGATGAAGCGGAGGACTTTACAAATTCTATTACGAAAGTACCCCCTAGTACGTCGTTGTACCAAAGGACGTTAATTGTTTTTAAGTATACTTTAAAATAGAAGGCCTAACACTAGTCAACTGTCTAGTTTTAAACCTAGATAGACACGTAGTTTGCCTTTTTCTTCTAACTTTAAGGTCGAAAATGCGATCCTCTACTATGTCACCCTATTGAAGCCTCGTCCATATTTCAACCATTACAAAACCCTTACATTTCTTTTATATCGGTCTTACGCACATTCGTTATACTGCTCTCGTAAAATAAATCAATTTTATCAGGAGTTACGCACTTGAAAAAAATTAGACTCTAAAGGTTTTACAAGTCTACTTTAGGACAACATACAAGCTCAATTGTCTTAGAATTTTGCTTGATAAATGATTCCGGAAACCTTTAGGGTCTCGAACTGCGTAAGTCATATTTATAGCAGAGGAGAATTTACTGTATGGAGTGGGTTTTACAACCGTGGCCCTGGTACATCGCCGGGCCGCTTATCGGTCTGATGGTACCGGCTTTGCTGCTACTATCGGGCAAGACTTTTGGTGTATCGACCAGTTTTCAACACCTCGGCGCAATGTGCTCGCCGAACAGCAGACTACCTTACCTGAAAAATTACGACTGGCGCAGCAATCAATGGCGCATTGTTTTTGTAGCCGGAATTGTTTTAGGTGCGTTTGTCGGCGCTCAATACTTGTCTATCGAGCCGCTCTCGTTTTTGCCGGCCGACTACTACAGCCTCGGCGGTATGATTCGCCTGGCGATTGGTGGTCTGTTGGTTGGTTTTGGCGTGCGCTACGCTGGTGGCTGTACTTCGGGGCATACCATTATGGGTCTATCGAATCTACAATGGTCAAGTTTGGTCGCTTCGATCAGCTTTTTTATCGGAGGGTTGCTCATAACCCATGTATTGCAGTTTTAGGAGGGACATGATGAAACAACTTTTCGTATTGCTAATCGGTTCATTTTTTGGGGTCGTTCTGGTTAAATCTGAGGTTGTATCCTGGTATCGTATTCAAAAAATGTTTCTTTTTGAAGAAGCGCACATGTATCTGATTATTGCTTCGGCCATTGCTGTTGGCGCTGGTTCACTTTACCTGATCAGACGTTTCCATCTAAAGACAGTTTTTCATGAAGATGTTGCAGTGAAAGCCAAACCTTTCCATAAAGGGATTATCATTGGCGGGATTATTTTTGGCATCGGTTGGGCCATCACCGGGGCCTGCCCTGGTCCCATCTACGCCCAAATCGGTAGCGGTGAATACATCGCCCTGATCACCTTTGCCGGCGCGATGGTGGGGATGTATTTATATGCCTTCCTGCAGCCGAAGCTCCCGCATTAGACAAGAATGTTTTTAACTTTTCGCCACGATATGGTCGGCTGAGTTGAGAACACAGAACGGTAGGATTAACCAATCTGGAAGACACACTAAATGGTACTGCGAGATACAACAAAAAGGCCCAACTATGGGGTGATGCTCTACAATTATCTATCATCCGAACCGCAACGGCTCTACGCTTGAAAATGGCGAAGAATCCACAATCGTAATAGGTCAAAAACAAACTGATATACGGCCATAGACCCGTCGGTTGGACAAAGAAGATCCTGCTGCACCAATGTTGTTAAGACGTTCTGAATTTCTTCGCTGGTCAAATCAGAAGGGGAAGGAGTTTGCAGCCGGCAACCTAAAGTTTCAATGGTTACGGCTGTGCCCTCGCTTGACAAAGAAGCAGCTGCATTGAGCACAACCTTTTCATTTGAAGCCAACTGATCCCACAAGAAGAAAAAATGGGCTTGCCCCAACTCCAAGACCTGATCTAAAGCTTGGTTGATGTGGTTCAAGACAACATAGTTGCGTTGATCACGGTTGGCTTCACTGACGACAATGTGGCACAGCAACTGCAAGAAATAAGGCGATCCGCCCGTTGCCCGCAGCATCTTATCAATAGCCAAGTCGTCGTAGATAAGATGGGGGGCGACGGGTTCGGTAATAAGGGCTTGGGCTGCGTTTTCCGCCAGGAAGCTAATCCGCCGGTGCAGGGCAACATTGAAAAAGGCCGACCAATAAGTTGGATTTAAGCCTTCCAGCTTGTGCGTACCCATAAAGACAAAAACCAAGCGATCGACGTGTTGCATCAGGTGACGGAGATAGGAAAATATTGAGGGATCGAGATAACCACTTGTAACCCGCATCTCTAATTCTTCAAATTCATCAAAAAGGAGCAGGAGTCGCCGGCTGCCGAGAAGCGCGAATGCTCGGGGTAAGAAATCCCGTTCAAAGGTTGCTTGAGGTCGAGCTTGAAATGCATCCAGTGAAGGGGGTGGCATGGCAAGCACCTCGGCAATTTCCAGCGCCATATCGTAGAAGAAGCTGGCCATGCCGGGATCTATGGCCAGTGACTGGCCGTCCAGATAAACCGTAACGTAGGCTTGTTCCAGACGCGCCGGAAGCTGTTGGGCCAGCGAGGTTTTACCGACACGGCGCTGGCCGATGAGGGCCAGCACCCGGCCGGTGGTGGCATCGGCTAGCGCGTCTTGGATGAATGAAAAGACATCCTCGCGCCCATAAAAGATAGGGCTTCTTTCCCGCAGTGGCAGCCCTGGTGAATAAGGATTGGGGATGGTCGTAAAGCCGGATGGTTGGGACAGCAGACGCACTGTGCCTCGGAAGGTTTGCTGCTTGCCTACCCGTTCTCGATCGTCGTAGCGAATTTGAAAGCAGGGTTCAATAGTGCTTCCATCAGCAGGCCGAACAATAAAATGGTGCTGGGTTACCTGGTTAACGGTTAATCGGTCAAGGGTAGCTTGACTTTCAACGACCTGGTACCCACTCCCCGCATACAACTGTATTGACATATTTTCAGCCGGACTGCCTCCCACATTCGTCACTTCTAAGACCAGTTCGACCTCGGTAGCCCGTACTACCTGGTGGGTAATCAGTTTGGGTTCAACTTCGGCTCGGCCTTGCAACGAGTGAAGACCGTCGGTGCAGAGGGTTAACCACCGCTCGATGATTTGATGGAGAAACAAACGCTCCGGCAGAGCAAGCGTTTGAGCAAGCTGCGCCTTGGACCGTCCCAGGTAATCAATGGCGCGGGTCAGGTAAAAAAGCTTATCTTCACGCGAATCGATCTGCCGGAAAGCGTGGAGCGCCTCAGCGGACGGTTGTAATTGGGCGAGGGCTTGAGCCAGCGGCAAGAGAAACGGTTGCTGCCCGTCCGATGGATCCGCGCTGAGGGTGGCTTGAGCGGTTACAACCAGACCCGGTTCTTGCAAGAGGGGTTCTAAAGCTACAATCTGATCGATGGTGTTTATCTCTAAAGCGATCTGGCACAAGCGATAGAGGACTAAGGCTTCATCCAGGTCGAGCCATTGCTTCGCTGCGTCCGTCTCCGAAACGACTGAATTTTCTAATTGTTTCGTCAGGATCTGCAGACCAACAACCACCATCTTAGGCGTGACTTGACCGGTGACAATGTAATTAAATCCGTCGGCCAAAGTGGCGATTGAGGTAGACCCGACGCGATGAAGCGCGTGAGGCAGATGCCTCAACAGGCCCGCGACCTGCGGCTCTTGCCCGGCTTTTTGTGCCAGACGATGCAGTTCGATTAGGACGATTTCCGGGCGGGCCAGTAGTGCTTGGGCCTTAACCTCCGCCTGGCCTGCGGGCGAGGTGCGGTGCGCTTCCCAGCGGCGCTCCACATCCACCAATCTGGCTACAGCGATGGCCGTTCCGGCGTGGTTGGTCAAGCCAAGCAGCAAATTCTGATCGCGCCGTGAGAAAGGCTGCTCTGACAGACGCGGCCCCAAAGCCAAGATGCCGACCAATTCACTTTGGCCGGCCTGGGGTGCCGTTAAGGGCAGCAGCAGCGTAAACGGATAACCGTCCGGTTTTGAGACCGCTTCACCGGCTGCCAGAGCCTGCCGTGTTTCCTTGTCTAGGTGCAATTCGCCAAAATCACCCGGCGGTACATTGTAAGCCTTGGCCAATTGAAACCGCTGAGAATCAGCCGGAACGTAGACCACGCCGTAGGCAATCTGCAAAATCGCCGTTGTCCGCTCAACGATGAACGTCAAGAGGGGCTGCAAGTCGATGATGAGGCGCACATCACGCGAAAACGCGATAAAGGCCTGTTGAAAGTCAACCCGCTGCCGGTAAAAGAGACGGTCGATAAAAGCATTGATGCGTCTGAACAACGGGTAGGAGGCGACGGCCATGACCAGCGTCACCGAGAAGAGCAGCCCTCTGTAAATATCATTATCGAGACTCGTTCCGCCTGTGAGTGTTAAAAAGGCCCATTGGGCCAGGCCGACAATGCCTATATAAATGAACCCCATTAAGCCAATGAACATGAGATAGACGGTGGTCAGGCTCAGAAGGGGATCGATATCCCACAGCCGGTAACGCAGCACCGCGAAGCCGATGGTGATCGGCAAGGCCACCACCAACAGCGCTCCGAGCGGCCCCCCGACCAAAAAATCGAAGGTATCTCGATAGACAGGTTGGCGGAGCGCCGGCACAATAGCCGGCGGCAAAAAGCGGGCGATACCGGCCCCAAAAGCAATGATGAAGCCAAACAAGACCCACTTGGTCTGCTGGCGCTGAACCGGGTTAGAAATACGCCGGTAGCGATAGACTTGGGCCACCACGCCCGTACCAAACCAGCAAAAAGTCCAGATGAAGGACAGCAGGGGCGTTTTTTCAGCCGTTTGGCCGTAGAGATAGTTAAAGGGCGCATCCTGATTGAACAGCCACACCAAAACGACCCCGGCCCAGATTATGGCCAGGGTATGTGTCCAACGCGGCACAAACCGACCCGTGGGAAAAAGAAAAAAGATAATCAGAATGGTGAAGACGCCCACCGCTTGCAGCGTCTCAACCGGCCAGTACCAGCCCGGCTGGGCTTGTTCCAACGCCCCACCCACCGAGCCTTCGGTAACGCCAAATGCGATGAGGGCCAGCGAGACCAACATTGCCATCCAGTCATTCGACTTGCGCCAGAAGATGACAACACCAACCGTCACAAATACGAGTGCAAAGATGACTTCCCAGACGATGATATACCAAGTATAGAACGTGATCGAGAGATCGAGACTTTCTAGAACAGCCACTGTTTCTGGCGACAGGCTGCGAATATAGACTGCCAGGGGTACGATGCCGCTGCTGAACATGGCTATCGCCAGAACAGTGGTCCCGATCCAAACCGTTCTGGCAATGATGAGCTGAAGGCCATTTAGGGAAGTGGAGGGTGTTTGGTTAGGGATCAAAGTCATCACTATCTTTCCGTTTCTTTACCCAGTGGCGCATCAATCCTACGGTTAGATCCCATTCTTCCCTAGTTGAGCCATTACAGTCGGGCATTGCTTCGTCCAAGTGTTGGCTCCTTGGTGCTCTCATCCGCTGCACCACATCGTGCCGCTCAAGCGTTCCCAGAGCGACCTCAATTTGCTTCAGCGGCAAACTCGTCTTGACTGCCAATTCATTGGCGCTAGCAAACCCTTTAGCCAGAGCAGACAAAATACTCTGTTGACCGGGCGCACCTTGTCCAGCCTGAGCCCAAACACCGCTAAAATATCTGTCGCCATCAATGTAGAAATCAGGGTCAGCGATAACCGCAAACACATCGCTCACAGTCAGGCGGTGTGGACGTTCAAGTCCCTCTTCAAAGACTTGCCGGTTGAAGCGACTGACCAGGCTGTGGCAGATAAGCTGGATGAGGTAGGGTTGGCCGTTAGTCAGGTTGATAATATGCTCAACCGCTTCGCGGTCATAATTCAGTGGAAATTCAGGCGTGGGTTGGGTAATGAGTTTACGTGCGGCTTCACGGCTGAGAAAGCTAACCGGAATAGCGGTCACGCTCCCAAACAGCGGATGCCAGTAATCTTGAGACATTTCCTGAAGGGTATGCAGCCCGGCGAAGACCATAATAAACCAGGGGTAGGTCTGGATTAGGCCGCGCAAAAAATCAAGCAGGCGAGCTTCCAGTTTCTCGTCTTCGATCAACCGCTCGATTAGTTCAAATTCATCGATTGCGATGATAAACCGCTGTCGCTGGTTATCCCACAGTCGGTCGAGATCCTCCAAGAAACGCCTAAATGAGGCATAAGGATTGGAGGTTATGAAATGATTCTCATCTGGCTCTGAGAGTAGCTCCGTAACCTTTGCGTCTCCAACGTGCGTTGGAAGCAGAGTCTTAATACACTCATTGTACAGCGCATGAGCAAGATAACATAGCAATTCACCTGTATTATTTACTTGCCCATCCCGCTGCATAGAAAAGTCTAGAAAAATAGTAGGCGGTTTAAATCGCGCCTTAATGCTCCGCAAAATCGAGGTTTTTCCCATTCGTCGGTGTCCATAAATTACGACTGAAGGATTTTGTCCGGAGCCAAACCACAATTCCTCCAAACGTCGCAAAATATCTTGACGCCCCACAAACAAGTGGTTGGTTACGGGATTCCCACCGGCTTCGTACGGATTCTCAATAGGATTGGCCAATTTGATCAACCCCACCATACCATCAATATCGAAGGCCGACTGCCACTGCCGGATAATTCGATGTAAGATAAACCGCTCTGGATCTGCGACCTGTGCCGCGACATCGTGTTCTAAAGAAATAAGCTCCTCTCGGAGACGGCCCTGTATTGCTTCCTGCACGCGGGGGTTGGGAACGGTTTGACCTATGGCAACTTCAGTCCCAATGTCAACCAAGCGATCTAAAGCAGTAAGTACCGCAGGCCGAACTGAATTGTCACGAACATCGACGGTTGCGTTTGCAGCCTCGACTAGATCCGATACTTTGAAATAAGTCAGAAAAGTGGCCATCGTAGCAAAGGAGCCAGCGATTTCTTCACCACCGGAATAATCAGATAGTCTCGTAAAAATTTTGTAGATGCCAGGATAATGCAACAGGTTAAAATCCTTCGCTTTATGGTTTTGGGTGTACAACAACTGGAAAAGAAAGTTGGTAAAATGGATTAGTGGAGTCTGGTGCAAATCGCGGAGGGGATGGGTTGACCACCAGATGAGATAATCTGCAACTCGGTTGATACGGCCGGTTGAACAGTTAACCCATTGCCCGGTTAGGTCGCCGAGCAGCAGTTGCCGAGTCGAGGGCAGGCGTTCCCAATCGGCCTTGGTAACTGGGGCATAAATATACTCATCTAAGGTGGTATCAATCAGGATGGTATACAAAAATTGAAAGGGGTTGGGGTGGCTATGGAGACGACGGGATAGAACGCTGTGGACCGCCCAGCGCTGAAACGGATTGCGGATGGTCTGGGCTGCCAGACGCAGTCCCTCAGATTCACTTTTCTGAAACGACCGGGTTAGGGCGAGTCGCGTTCCCGGTAGGGATAGAACGATGAGTTCATCCCAAAGTATGGGATGCTTGCCGCCTCTATATATACTTTGAAAAGCCAGACCAAGCTGTGGTAGGTAGAAAATAAGCCGGATGCCTCCAATGCCTAAGCCTAAGCCTGCCATCACCACCATTTGGCGCATTGTGGTTCCAGAGGCCGCTATATCTACACCAAGTAATATCACCCAAACCATGATCACCACACCAAGTATTACACCTACTGTACCACGTCGACTAGCTGTCATACTAACTGCTATCAGATTAGCAATAATTACAAAAAACAAAGAAAGATCTGGGACTCCTCCTTCTTCAAAAGACAGGACAAATAAGCAACTAGACGCTACAGTAAAATTCAAAATAAACGGTACACCGAGCACCACACTAATAGCCACACCACGAAAAAGTCCAAATGCTAACAAAATTGACACTGAATACCAACCAAACAAAGATATCATAAGAATAGGCAAGAAAATCAATAGACCCAGCGAGGAAAGTGCCAATTTTATTATTTCCCCGCGAAGAAGAGTTGTGACTGTATCTGGTAGAAGAAAAATATGCAAGATTACATTAGAAATAATCGAACCGTTTACCAAGCTCATTAAGTACAGGTTGCGGTAGGCGCGTACCCGCCACGTGCGGAAAATACCCAGACCGGGTCCACTGCAGTAGAGTTCAGGATCAGCCTGATAGAGATAATTCTTGAGAGCTGTGGGTCGGAAGTAAATCCAGTAAATCATTAGAAGATAGTGGCGCGGAGTGCGGAGGTTCAAGCACGGCGGAAGTTCGCCTTCATACATCGGGAAGGTGGGCATTAGCGTCTCCGGCGTGAGCGGTGATACTCGTAGAGGTCGGCAGCGGCGTGTTGCAGTTCAGCCGGATGACACTGGCTGTGTTTGAGCAATATATCTATCTCAGCAGTGGTGAAGGTAACCCCGGTTCTCTGCAAGCGATGCTGGATGAATGTTCGTGCGGCTTCTGGAGTGAACGGCCCGATCTCCAACCGGCGACAGATACCGTCCAAGGGCGAGTCCAGTTCTGGGGAGTCGGGAAAGAGATCAGACAAGGGGGAGCGGCTGGCAATGATTAATTTGAGGGGGGCTTCACTGCCATCGGCCAAGCCTCGCAAGTGGCTGCGCAGGTTCATAGAGAAGCCCGTCCGTTCCTTTGTTATTTCGATCTCATCAAGACAGAGGATGTGTCTTTTGCCTTGTAAAGCCCGGGCCAACTTGTAGCTGCGACAAGTTTCGATTCCAAGCTTCTCACACAGCGCTTCATAAAAGTCATCTTCATTCTCGACCAATTGCATATTCAGATAGGCAAATGCCTCGGCTGGCAATTTCAGCTTCGCTGGGCCAAGAGTACACACCATCGACAACACCGACGACTTCCCGATCTTAGACTCGCCGACCAAGGAAATATTACCGCCTCTGTCCAACTCCTTAAAGATTTGGTCCAGTAAATTTTTTCGATCGAAAAACCGATCAGGGCTGGTTATGCGCCCTAAGTCACCGAAAGGTTCAAGGTCGGTAGCAGGTGGGACAGTAGAGATTGGAGTAAGTAAATGTTCGGGCTGGCTCGAAATTTCTTCATCATAATTGCTGCCCGTTAGAATCTCGATCCGGATAGAATCGTCCGCCAGAAAACTTGGGCGCAGTTGCTCCAAGCTGGCTTTAAGGTCAGCGATGGCCTGGTGAATACGATCAAAATCGGTTCGATATTGGGTCACGTCCGTATAAATCTGCACAAGCAGCCAACCGTGAAGAGTGGGGTTACCTCTCACAACTTCCTCAGCAATCCGAAAGGCTCCGTAATTGTCTAGGAACTCCCCAATCTCGATCCGAAGCTTGGCGTTACGTCGGATATCACGCTCTAAGACTGAGGCCAACTGCGCCAGACGCTCTAACTCATCATTACTGGGCTGAGCCAACAAATGTTGAGATCGCTGTTGAAGGACACTGGCCAAGACATTCAAACCCAAACTACTGAGCGACGCCCCCAGAACTGACACAATCGGCTGATTTGGATCAGGCACAAAAGCCAACGTGGAGGCTGCACAAAGAATGGACAGGCCACTGGTACCGGCGACGCGCTCTGCAGTCACGCGTGAGAGGTAATCTTTTAATCGATTTGGGAACGATTGCTCGAAATTTATTTTACGAATAAATGGGTTACCTCCAAAAAGGCCTTGTTCACGCTTTGTCTAACAAGCAATTCATCTTCATTGGGTTCACACCCTGGAGAAGGCTAGGATAGACAATTGATTTCCGGTGACTAGTTGCGGGATTAGACCACTAAAAAGTTGAGAATCCGTTAGTGTCATTTGTTTTTCGCCACAACATTCCATAGAACGTAGTGCGTATTGCGTAGTACGTAAAAAGGCGCTCAATACGCATTACGCACTACGCAATAAACAAAAGCTCAAATTATGGCGAAAACTTAGAGACACTAACAGAATCCTAGAATTAATATGACTATCGCCAGGACAGTTTTACGCCAACTGTCCTGGCGACGATGAACCGAAAATGTCATTTTTTTGACGGGTCTTTGGCTCAGCAATCAGGTTTCCTGAATACTACCCTTCCTCTTCACCAACCGGCTCATGTATTGTGGCTAGAAGAGATTGATTTTCATCGTACCAGATCGGCTTCTCATTGCGAAGCATGTCCACCATAGCACTGTAAGATTCATATGGTAAATTATTGATTTGCCGAAAACCCGATCCTTGGAAAAGTAACACAATTGTTCCAACTTTGGCAGCATGTTGCCAACCGACTTGATACTTCTCAACAAATTTAGCAGCCATTTGTATCTCCTTACATTATGATTAAAACCTTTGAAAAAACGCACCTTTAATATTATTACTTGAGGTAACTTTGTAACTTGCTTTTTTCTCTACATTTCATTTTCACCAGTGAGTTCATGGCGGGTTAATAATAGATCCTGATTTGGATCGTAATAAACTGGTTTTTCATTTCGAAGCTGATCAAGCAACGCCATATAAGTCGCATAGTCGAGTGAGTTGAGTTGCTTAAAACCACCTCCTTTGAATAACATCACGATGATCCCACTTTGATATTTATGATTCCAAGCTGGTTGATACTTTTCGACCTCAATGTGGGTGATTAGCGTGACGCGGAGCGACATCTTTGGACCGGCAGGCGATATATCCTGGATGACAATGCCGCTAGGGGCATTGTTACGCAAGCGTAGATGTTGAGGGGTAGAACTATCGCTCAACACATAAGAACGGGTGGGGTCGGCACCATCGAATAGAGCCTTTTCCCAACGAATGTGACCATTTGCATCTAACCGAGGATCAGCGCGTCTGAGGTGAACCGCACGTCTACCCCAATCAGATACCAAAGCAATATCCTCAATACAGTGCCAGACGGCCAATCCATCACCTCGGTTAGGATGACGGTAGCGGTCAAAAGAATCGCCACGCCAGCGATTCTCAATTATAAAAAATTCGTCTTTGCGGTCTCGAATCGGACTTGGCACAATCAATGCATCACCTGTTTTAGTTGCCTCTTGCAAATGATATGTTCCACTTTTATCGGCAATCTGAGGATTTAACCAACCCCATTTTAATTTATGATAAGGATCGACATGTACCGGTCTATGGCCTGCGTCAGTTAGTGACAACTGACCAGGTCGACCAGGATCGTTAGGATAACGAAAGTAGGTTTTTTCAGGATAGCGGGGATCATAATCAGGATACTGGTCTGCAAGATTCGCGGCGAGATGCAGAATTTCCTCAGATGCAACTGCCAAGTCATTAGATTCCAGAGGCGTACCCGCATAAAGCTCACAAACTTCTCTAACAATTACCCCATTAACCTTTAAATCTATTCGGGGAACATCACTTCCAGTGACTGATCTCCGCGTTCCAAATGCCGACCTACCCGGCCCAGCTTTAACAATCATAAAAAGCACCTCATCAGGAGACAAATACTTATCGTTGTTTCGATCAAACATAGAAAAGTCAACCACTTCAGCCCCCTGACGAATAGCTTCCGCCCACGAATGCGTATGGCCTCCAATATACCCCTCATCATCAAGGTAATAAACTCTACCATCTATCTCATAAGAGTGGGGCGACTCTCGTGATGGCGGGACTTTGTAAGGATTACGCTCCCATTCCTCGTTAGTTAAGTACTTCTGTACGTAGCTTGCATCATTTCGCCAATAAAAAGGCCACCAATATTTGCTGATGAAGGGGCCCAAAACAGGGTGAGTTGGATGAGGCACCAAACGATATCGCCCCTGTGAAACCTCATAAAACCAACTTGCCACTGAGTCCCTTGGCCCAAAGAATAACTGCTGGAGCTCAGACCTATTCAGAGCTGGTTCTCCTTTTCCTTTGGGTTCCCAGGCTATGACAATAAGTGTCACAGTTTTCGGACTCGCTTGCGTACCTTGTCGCTTCAGATTATAAAAAGATTTTTCAAATTCATCTATATTGGCCATAAATTTCCACTCACTTTCAATTTAAGATTATTGAACCTTGTAACCCATTCACTACAATTGGTTTTCCAATTGTTTATGTTAACTCATCGTTCTCTTGAAAAGATACTGCCTCCATTCTACTCACAGTATAGAACCTAGTTTATGTTACGTTAAGGAGAATAAAGTGGGGATTGGGTGAGTATTTGGGGATAGATGGTGGTGTTTGTTTTTGGTCCACTGATGAACACAGATTTCACTGATAGTTTTTTATCTTTTAGCTGAGAGTATCCGGGTAAATCTGTGGACCTCATTTTTAGTTGCGGTTACGTCAGTTACTTTGTCCGGGCCAGAACAGTAAACCCAATACAGGCCTCATTGTTGTCATTACTGCTGCCGGTATCCTCATCTCTCAGCACGACTTTGAAGTCTAGCCCCACATTCCGAGGATCCGGTTGATTAATACAACGCGTTCCAGGTGGGCATCCCGGGCCCACGCCAATGGCCCGAACCCAAGAGTCCACACGAAGTTGGGCCACTTCGTGTTCAGGTCCGCTACGGGTATACCAGATATTGAAGCCCGAAAGAAAAACTTCGGCTGAGACAACGTCTCTAGAGAAGGTAACCGTTTTAGATGTGTTTAACTCTCCCCGCCCCTCAGGAAAACAGACGTGATCACGCAGTATTTCTAACTGGTCACCATCTCGAACCACCCAATGGTTCTGGGGGTAGGCATAGACTCCGGTCACCGTCGCCGCAATCAACACCACAAGGGCAATAAGGCCGAATATCAATGATCTTCTCGATAGTTTTTTTACGATATTGAATTGCATTGTCCAGTCCTTTTAATTTAATCCTGACATCTCAATATGTTTATTTGGCTTTTATTTGTTAAAAGTTTGCTGAGGACAGACAGCCGTATTAAGCTGTTCACTTTTTTTCCACTCTACATACCCTTTTTGGTTATAATTAACGGCCGCTACAACCAAATCAGCCGCATCAACAGCTCCGTTACCGTTCAAATCAAAGATATTGCCGTTGGAAGCGGCCGGTCCGCCGACTCGCCGGGCGATAGCCATAATGTCTTCCAGGGTGATGGCCGGGCAGTTATTTTCTTCGCCTTCAGCTACTACGTCACCCGCCAGCCGTTCAATAGAGCCTAAATCTGCGGGGATACCTGTTACTAAATCGACCTCGGCTACGGCAGGCAAAAAGCCATCAGGGGTGGGGCGTTGCCCATTGAGAGGCGGCAGATGCAGCCGAACCGCCCCCACACCGCCACGAATTGAAAAGGCACCGTTGTTATCCGTTTCACCGATAGCTTCCAAAATCGGCACAGGCGCGTCGGAATTGGTATACAGTTGAACCGTTTGAGCAACCTCCGGCACCGATCCGCCGGGCAGCCGCTGTCGCTGCACTCTGCCCAGTAGAGTGACCCCATCGATAGGCTTCACCGTAATAGTTGTTGACAGCGGTCGCGGCTCGGCCTGTAAATCTTGCCCGCTTGCATCAAGGAGATGAAGACCGGTGATCGCAATATCTGCCTGAGTCGGTTCCGAAGCAGCCGGGGCGATTAAGGTGAAACTTACCAGCGAAGTTCCGGCAGGGTTCAAACGGGGCAGGTCATCGCCGGTTAACACAACAGCCACCGTAGCAGAACCGGCTTCGGGAGTATTTTCATTAATTTGCAGGAAGTAATCTGTCCCCTGTGTCAAATTGGCAAAAAGATCGCCGGGTTGGGTCTCGATGTTGAAGTTGGTCGGGAACTGCACTACAAAGTCAGCAGCTACCAGGTTTTGAATATCTTCAACAGTGCCAACATTAAGGCTAACCGTGCCGCTGTCACCCTCGTACAGATCAACAGGGTTTGGAGTAAGTTCTTGGGCGTTGGCCTTAGAGATAAAACTTACAATTAGTATTATCGTTGTAATCCAACCCACAGCGTAAGTAATGCGGTTTGAAACTTTCAACTTGACTCTCCTCTGTTTCTCTTATGATATATTTATCTTGCCCGTGTGGCGCGGACTTCCGTCGACGATATTAATATGGCAGCCTTACACATTGACCAGCATACACAATGGGGGGATAAGGGATCCC
The DNA here is from genome assembly GCA_020433805.1 of Anaerolineae bacterium. Lineage (GTDB taxonomy): Bacteria > Chloroflexota > Anaerolineae > 4572-78 > J111 > JAGRBY01. Next base: position 6,438 of record JAGRBZ010000084.1, on the reverse strand, counting down.
GTTAAAAATGCGCAGGTGATGAGGATTAACCCTGAGTCGAGCAGCAACATCAAAAAAATTTTCTCTCGGTTGAACCGTGTAACCATTACAGTTTGACCCGTTGACAGGTGGAGCACTGGGGATTGGGGATTGATCCGGTAGCCTTAGACATTGACCGGCGTCAACAGCGGGGGGATAAGGAATACTGTTGATCGCGGCTAATAAATGCGGGACAATGCCATTGCGGTGAGCAATGGAAAAAAATGTATCGCCAGGTTGAACTTTATAACCATCACAGGTCGCTTCTCGAAAGACAGGAGGGTCTTCAGACGCATCATCGCTTTGTGGGTTAGGATTTGTTGGTGGATGTACAAGGGGGGGATCCCCATGTTGGTCATCGTTTCCTGATAGATCTTCAGACGGACCAGCATTCTCCAGGCAGGATTTGGGATTCGGGCTAGAAGTATCTATCACCCGGACACAATATCCAATTTTTAACACACCGGGTTGTTCTCGAAGGGTATTTATTATACCCGACACGAGGTTGGGCAGACCATTTTCAGCGACCTTATCCAAACCCTCTTGCCAACTGGTTATTCCGGCACTATCGACAAAGTGTCGTTTTCCATCTGCATTCCAATTATTATTTTCCTTATTGACAACAAAATTTCCATAACCATAGGTTTTATCTTTGAGTTCATTGTATCCCACTTTGATCAACTCTGTGATAAGGATGCGAACTAATACAGGCACTGACGCTACAGATCTTCCCTCTTCTGGAGGTGTACAATCTTTGGGAATATCGAGAATGTTATCAAGGTTTTGAATAGTATTTTCTTCAACAGCGAAGTAATAGATTTTAATTGACTGTTGAGATTCAATTGTTGTCATATCAAAATCAAAAAACAAAGGCTCTTTTAATGTTGCTCTTGTTTGTTTTGGCACTTTTTGAGCCGGACCACAAGGGGGAGTCACTTTATTGTTAGAATGAGTATCTTGAATAGAAACGTCATCAAAGATAGGTTGTCCTACCAACCGAAACTCCGCTTCCCTTTCAAAATCGCCAAAATTGGTTTCAACCTGATCGATTATAATTCTTAGAACCTGTTTATCTTCCTCCTTTTGCCCCCACTGACCATAGGCGGAAACCGGCAATAGAAGCAAACCAACAAGAAATAAGCCTAACACCATTATCCATTTGACAGTTTTCTTTTTTAACATCGTCTCCAACTCCTGTTTTATATTGAAACTGGTATCGTTATAGCTAAATGTAAAATGCCTATAGAAACGAATGACTCTTCTCCTAATTCATCAACATCAAACCTCTCACATGCTCACGGGCCATTCTGACGTACGTTCGGATTTGCTCTTTCTTCTTCACCGGATTAGACACGCCAGTCAGATAAAGTAGCGGGGCAGTTTCGTCGTTGGAGATAATCGTGATTGTGCCGTAGCCCAAGATGCGCTGCATCACGCTCTGCTCAACTTTGACGTCCTTGATGCGGAACAGCTCGATCTCTTCGATATCTCTGGCAATCAGCCCCGTTTTTATGAATAGACGTTGGCTCGTTAGGGTGTAGCGAACCGACAACAACTGTATAACCACGTTCAACAGAAAGAATAGACCGATCAATACCGGGGTCAGGATTAGACCTATTACGATCTGCCCCAGGTAGCTCATCAACGAAGAGCTAATAGCAAAGACTGTTTTCTCATTTTCGTCTGAAAAAGGTTGATTTTTATAAGAAGCAGGTTGTGTAGGCATAATGTTCTCCTTTTTTCTCTTGAATGTATAGTATCACAGTTCAGTGCAGTTAAATCTAACGTTTACCTTTCTATTTTCTTTTATTTTGCAAAGGATTTCAGATTTGGCGTTATGGAAACAGCACGTACCCCAGACCTCGTCGAGTTTCAATCATGCGCTTAGCATCAGGATCGATCTCTGCCACCTGCTTTCGCAATTTGCTAATTGTTTGTTCGAGAGTACTGGCATCAATGTCTGGATCATAGGGTCGGTCCCAAATCGCTTGGGCGCAGCTTTCGCGGGTACAGACATTTCCGGCATGGTTGTACAGATGGGTCAGCAATTTAAACTGCGATGGGGTCAGATCGAGTGCTATTTTGTTGAGGTTGAAAGTCATCTGCTGCCCGTTGTAGTGCAGGCGAGTCATTACCCGTAAGGTGGTTTCGTCGTCTTTAAACCGTAAGAGAGGTTCGGGTGAAGCCAAACCGATTTCATCATCAGCCAGGAGCAGATGGGAACCGTAAATTTGGTAGCCGTTGACAAACGTTCCGTTAGCACTGTTGGTGTCGGATAAAACGTAGCGAGAACCGTCCCATTCGATCTTGGCGTGGAGCCGGGAGACCGTGGGGCGACTCACCGTAATTTTGCACTCAGCCGAGCGGCCGATGGTGCAGAGTTCGGTATCGAGAATGTAGTCCTTAAGTTTAACATCCTTGCTTATGGCGCAGAGTTTCAGGGGTTCCATAATATCTTCCTCTCAGTTATCGTGAAAAAGGTTCAAAAGCTCGCAAGACGGTTTCCTTGTGCCCTTGCCAAACTAAACAAAAACGCCCTCTGCGCTGTTTGCATCCTTTGGCAGGGATGCAAGGGCAGAGGGCGTTTGAAGGCACAATGGGTGCAGTTCAACGGCTCAGAGCGCAGATAAAAATTGTTAAGTTTAGCCTGATGCTAAAGCACCAGCTTTATCATTTATCAGTCGGTCACGAACTGATCTGTTATCGTAGAATAGTATATACCATCTGGGACGTGAGTTTAAGGGAATTAAGGTGAGGATTGAGTGAGGATTTGGGGTATACATCAAAGAAGGCCGAAATGAAGTAGCGCATACTTACTATCTCGCGTTGCTATCGATCATCCTTTTGAATATTTATAACCCAATCCCCTAACGTTCTCGATGCGTTGGGCGTCATCGCCAAGGGCACGCCGCAGCATTTTGACGCCGGTCTTCAACCGGTCAGGACCTTGAACGTAGCTTTGGTGGTGATCTTCAGGATACTGATCAGACCAAACCTGCGAAATCAACTGATCGTGAGTGATAACCTCACCGGCGTGTTCCACTAAATAGGCCAACAGGTCGAACTCAATCGGCGTCAGCGACAGCAACCGGTCGCGCAAAAGCGCCCGTCGTTGCTCAAGGTCGAGGATGACAGGGTACGCTTGGATCACTCCACCTACAGGTTGACGGGCAACAAATTCTCGAAAGGCGGGAGAGAGCGGTACAAAGCCGTCGGTGTGTGGCACAACCACCCCGGCCTCTTGCAGCCGGCGCACCACTCTTAGATTTGATTGTTGTGTGAGCGGGAGTAAGGTCAGATATTTCCGGTCTAGAGGTGACAACTGCGACCAGGCGTAAGCCCAGTGGGCTTCGGCCTCGCCTAAGAACTGCCGGCGAATGTGGTCGCAGCCGGTTCCATTCAAGAAGGTACTGCCGACAGTAAGGTGATCAAAAGCGTGATAGGCTGCCACCTGAAGCAGGAAGGGATGGGGGCCGGCCAGGTTGAATAGACACTTTTTAGTCGTTGGGTCGAAATTTAGCCCCCCTTTGGTAGCCAGGTCAGTTACTAGAAGCTCAGCTTCATCCGGAAAAAAGGGGTGAAGCCGGATCTGGGCAAAAAAGTTAAAGAAAGGAGAACTAATCGTGTCAGTCTGGGCATAAGTTAGCTTCAACAGGTGTTCTTTAGAGACCGTAACATAGGCTACGCTATGGCGTGTAGCCAGACCTCGTAGACTGGAGAAGAAATGAGCGTCCAAATGGGGGTTACAACTCAGGGCTTCAAACTCATCCAACAAAAAGACCGGTTGGATTTGACGACTAACAATGGTTCTGACAGCTTGTTCAAAACCACGAAATGAGATAGAAGCAGTGGCCGGCAATTCAAGTTTAGAAGCCAGGCCCATTCGAAGCAGGGCTTCTTTCATTTCATTTAATAACAAGGCATAAAAATCATTGCGCGTTAGTTCACTCCACCCCTCACAATCAACATAAATGAAGCAGTACTTATCGGGCGAAAGACCGTATTGTTGGTAAATGGCGGGATTAGCCAGGTGAAATAAAAGAGAACTCTTGCCGATTCGACGCGGCCCTACAATTGAGACACTCTGAGCATTGCGCAATAGATCAAAAGCTCGGTTTACTTCACGCCGGCGTCCAAAGAAATAATCGGGATCACGAATAGGTCCACGGTGTAAAAACGGGTTACCTGTAGCCATAGCCAACGCTCCTCTCTAGTAATCAAGTGCAGCGGCGATGTTTGTAATTTTCTCTATAATGTCTTTGCGGGGAGTGGAGTCGTTGGATTATTAGTAATAAAAGCCGATCAAATCAAATCGATAATGTTGGGACTTACACACTTCATGTCATGTCATTTCGTAGCCGGAGGCGGAGAAATCCCTACAACTTTCTTTGGCATTGGGGGTGAGGAAGGATTTCTCGCTCCGTTAGCTTGTCCTGAGCTTAGTCAGATGGACCGCTCGAAATGATACACCTGAGCGGTTACCATACTACCCTATCCGCTACCTTTATTTTAACATCTCTTCTACTTCCTGACAACCGGACTTGGGTACAGAATGAAGAATGAAAAAATTCAACACTATTGCTCCTAACATTGCCATCCTTACAAAATCCTTACATTAGACTCATTCATGCCTTACATTTATATGCTACCCTGATCGTAGATGTTCGTTACAAATTTCACAGATTAACACCCTAACCCAATACTTATGAGAGAGGACTACAGGAGATCGCCATGAGTGAGCGATTAATCATCGTCGGTGGGGTCGCTGCCGGAATGAGCGCCGCTGCGAAAGCCCGTCGAGAAAATAAATCTTTAGAAATTGTTGTCTATGAGAAATCGGGGCACGTAAGTTACGGGGCCTGTGGCTTGCCTTATTTTATAAAAGGCGATATCCCCCGTATTGACAAAATTATCGTACGGACCCCCGAACAGTTTGCCAAAAGTAATATTCAAGTTAACGTCTGCCACGAAGTGTTGGACATCGATCCTGAAAATCATACCGTTCAGGTACGCAACCTGGAGAACGGCCAAGAATTTACCGATCGCTGGGACAAGCTGATCCTAACCACCGGCGGGATGGCGGCCAAACCGCCCATCCCCGGCTTGGATCTACCCGGTATTTTTACCCTACGCACCGTAGAAGATGCCCTGGCGATCGGGCAGTGGATAGAGCAGAAACAGCCCAAACGGGCGGTTGTTGTCGGGGGCGGCTATATCGGTCTGGAGATGACCGAAGCGCTGGCCGAACGAGGCCTTCATGTCGACATTGTCGAGATGCTGCCCCAGGTCATGCCCAACATGGATGCCGATATGGCCACTTACATTGTGGAAGAGTTAGAACGTCATCCGGTCGGGCTTCATCTGGAACATCGTGTTGAAGCCTTCACCGGCCAGGATCAGGTACGTGAAGTTGTCACCAACGCCGGAACTTTTCCGGCTGACATGGTAATTTTTAGCATTGGGGCCAAACCCAATAATAAGCTGGCTAACGCTATGGGGCTGACCCTGGGTTCCACCGGCGCGATTGCAGTCGACGATCACCAGCGGACGAGCCTTGCCAATGTCTGGGCCGCAGGTGATGTGGCCGAGGCTCGCAGCCGGATTACCGGCAAACCAACTTACGTGCCGCTCGGTACTACCGCCAACAAACAGGGCCGTGTCGCGGGCACCAACGCTGCCGGCGGCGAAGCTATCTTCAAAGGCATTGTCGGCACCGCGGTTGTGAAAGTGTTCGATTTACACGCCGCCCGCACCGGTCTATCTGAGACTCAGGCCAAAGCTGAAGGGTACGATGTCGAAACTACCCTGATCAAGTCGGCCTCGCAGGCCCACTTTATGCCAAAACATACGCCGCTGCATGTCAAGCTGGTCTATGAAAAAGGTTCGCAGCGATTGTTAGGTGGCCAAATGATCGGACAAGAAGGTATCAAGCGTATCGACGTTATCGCAGCCGCGCTGCAACAAGGCTGGACCACCTACGATTTGGGTGAGCTTGATTTAGCCTATGCTCCACCCTTTTCACCAGTTTGGGATCCCATTCTGGTGGCAGCCAACGTCGCGAATAAGTAATTCTATTGTCTCTTTTGGAACTCAGGGCGTTGACAAGATCATAAAACGTAAAACGTAATTCTTTTTACGCATCACGTTTTACGTTTTATGGTGTCAACCCTACGAAATCCTGTTGAGCCATTCTATTATTAACTAGGTGCTCAAATAACACCTACCGGAGAAGTTGTATGCCCATCTATGAATACGTATGCCAAGATTGCGACACCCGCTATGAGAAGTTTATTCGGTCGCGCACGGCGAAAGTTGAACTTACCTGCCCCACCTGCGGCAGCTCGCACGGCGAAAAAGCCTTTTCGGCTTTTAGCACACGCGGCGGGAGCAGTTCGAGAAGCTTGGCAGCAACGCCATCAG
>JAGRBZ010000847.1 GCA_020433805.1 Anaerolineae bacterium | reverse complement strand
ACGGCACCCGCTCAAGCGGGTTTGAAAAGCCCGTCTTTAGCGGGCGCTGCTCATAGCCGGGCTGATTTATCGCCCGGTGAACGTGGGAGGGAGAGCCAATCCAGGTTGTCCGGTTATTTGTTTAATCCTCATAACTTTGTCGCTCCTTTATTTGACATCCGGCTACTCCTCATCCAAGCGGCTCGGCGGCGGATCGACGCCGGCCAGGGGCAACGAATCGATGCGGGTGTGATTGGCAGTGCGCAGGTGATCCGGGTACTGGCAGCGGCCGGAGTAATGGCCGGCTCCCCAGATGTGGTACGATATTTGCAGTTCGTCTTTAAGCCGAACCATCAGTAGCGTTAATTTTCCTCTTACCATGCGCATCATCTCTGCCTCTATGTTTTCACCACAAGAACACAAAAAGACTATGGTCCACAGATGGACACAGATGATCACTGATAGTATCAAGAAGAAGATAAAAACCTGTAATAATCTGTGGATAAGTTTGTAACCCCAACCTAAGCCAACCTCAGTTTGGAGTTTGTGACAATAGACAGAATTAACAGGATTTATAGGATGAAATTAAGTAAAAATCTTTTCAATCTTGTTAATTCTGTCTAATTATCGAATTCAGGTTAAGCCATGTTTTAGAATAACGGCACCAACTGATAAATCCCCAGCGTGCCCAGTAAAATCGAGAGGCTGGTCATCGGCCAGATGGTGGCTGCCGGAGGGTCGATGTGGGTGTCGCCCCATGAGCAGAAGGTGTTAGCCATAAACTCGCCGACAAACGCAGCCATAACGCCAAACAGCATCCCCCACAGCAAGCTGCCGCTGGCCGCAGCGGCAACCGCTGCCGGTAGCGCCACGTGATGCGAGACCGGAACCTGCGTGCCGAACTGAAGGAAGACCAAACTGGCTGCGGCCATACCAAAGCCGAGTACAACCCCGGCTCCATCCGGCAGCGACAGCGCCAGATAAGCCGAGAACGTTCCGGCTCCCAGACCCAGCATCAGCAGTTGCATGGGCTTGCTCTGCCACGGAACCCAGCAGTTGGCTTCCGGCGGGCTGTAGCGCGATGCACCTGAGGGCACTTTCCCCATCAGCCCCGATTGTCCAAAGGCAAAGCGAGCGATGATGGCCGAAACCACAACGCTCAGCGCGATGGTGTCGGTCCAGGCACCGGGTAAAGCAAAGAGCCAGTTAAGCACGTAGCCAATAATTCCAAAAATACCGCCGATCAGCAGCACATCCGGGCTATTTTTACCCATCATCCCGGCCAAAATATCGCGACCGGTTTCATGCTTACCCCGGCTGCTGGCATAGGCCACCGCCGCCACCCCGGAGGCAAAACCGCCGACGTGCGGTCCCCAGGCCCCGAAAGCCACGGTTCCTAAATAGTCGCCACCGCCACCGGCAGCTTGAATAGCCACGCCGGCTAATACCAAAAATCCAACCATAATAAAGGCGGGTAACGCCCCCATCGCGGCACCAAATATGCCGCTGGCAAATGCAACAAGTATTCCTATAAGTGTCATCTTTCTCTCCTTAATGGTGAGTGATTTGTAAATAGATAGTGTTTGAAGTCAATTGTGTACCAGGCCAGGCATCAAATAACAGATCGTCCAGATCGGGTACCTCCTTTGGTCGAAATTTGTACTTTAAAAATAAGGAGAGATATGCTATACTGTCTCGCTAGGAAACGTAACTGAAACACAATTGCGCTGGTGCAACAGCAACAATTGTCATTACGTTTTCTGCTTCCGGGCCGGACTATGGTAGTTCGGTCTTTTTAACATATTCTCCTGTAGAATGAGAACTAAACAACCTCTGCTTTTGACAAAGCTACCTAGTGCGTAGCCTATAGCACGAAAATGATACGCACTACGCATTACGCACTACCGGCAGTTAAAGAAGTTATTTGATCCACACTCTTTTCCTCCCTACAACAACTTATGAATTAAATCCTTATGCGGCGACGGAATAACCGTGAACGAGTCGATCACGCCTTCATCTTTTAGCGCTTCGGCGGCGCTGTTGACGCCGCTGCGCACGGCACTCACCTCGCCGGTGAAGACAACAAAGGCTTTGCCGCCCATCGCAAACGGCAGCCGCACTTCGATCAGGTCGACCGGCGCAGCTTTAACCGCAATATCGGCGGCGACAATCGAGGCCGCCAGGGTGAACGTCTCAACTACACCGATGGCTTTCACCTGCTCTACCTG
>JAGRBZ010000846.1 GCA_020433805.1 Anaerolineae bacterium | reverse complement strand
GACAGCGCTTGATTACGCTGACCGACCAGGGGCAAGACGCCTTCGCCCTGCTCGACAGCCGCTCAAGCGACGAAGTGGCCGAGATGATGGGCGAGCTAAGCAGCGGCGACCGGCTCCGCCTGATCGAGGCGATGCACACTATCGAGGGCATTCTCGATCATGGTTTTAAGTACGCCGAGCCTTTTTACCTGCGCCATCACGAGGCCGGTGATATGGGCTGGGTTATCCATCAACACGGGTTGTTGTATCATCAGGAATACGGCTGGGATGAAACGTTCGAGGCACTGGTAGCCCAAATCTGTGCTGACTTCATTACCCACTACGACCCCGCCAAAGAACGCTGTTGGATTGCGGAAATGCAGGGCGAGCGCATTGGCTCGATCTTTTGTGTGAATGCCGGAGATAATGTCGCCAAGCTGCGTCTGCTGCTGGTCGCGCCCAAAGCGCGGGGGTTGGGCCTGGGTATGCGTTTAGTTCAAGAAGGTATCCGTTTTGCCCGCCGAGCCGGTTACAGCAAAGTAACTCTCTGGACCAACGATATATTGGTCGAAGCCCGACAAATCTATCAGAAGCTTGGCTTTCAATTGGTAGAAGAGGAGCAGCATTACAGTTTCGGCCACAATTTGGTAGGGCAAAATTGGGAGTTACCGCTTTGAAGGTTCTGTCCACTCTCGCCGCAAGAGGGCATAGGCGTATTCGCTACGCCATTCGCCTTTAGACCAGTAATTCTCAATAAAGTGCGCTTCGCGCCGCATACCGAGCCGCTCCAACAATCGGCGCGAAGCAAGATTATCCACATCGCAGAGGGCGCGTAGGCGATGAAGCTGAAAAGTATCAAACAGATAGTCAACCAAGCGGGTAACGGCTTCAGTGCCATACCCTTGACCATGATAGGCGCGAGCCAGGGTAAAGCCGATTTCAGCCTGTTGGCCATCTTCCGGCAAAATATGAAAGGCACAATCGCCGATCAAGACACCATCTTGTCTACGTTCGATGGCTATCTGATACCACGTGTCGGGCAGGCCGGGACGAATGGTGAGCATCGCTTCAACAAATGCACGGGCTTCTTCGAGCGTAAAGGGAGTCTGCCAGCCTTGATATTGGGCCACCAAGGGATCGGAGCGATAGGCGGCAAAGGTGTGTATATCTTCCATCTTAAAGGCGCGTAACTGCAAATGCTCGGTTTGCAAAGGTAGCATCATTGTGTAAATCAGCCTCCTCAACTATAAGTCACATCAATCTCTCAAATCGAATTTACTCCGGAGTTACATAGGCCGCTGTGATCCCACCGTCCACAACAAACTCGGTGCCGGTCATAAATGATGACTCGTCCGAGGCCAAATACAACGCGGCCTTCGCCATCTCTTTGGCTTCGCCGAAACGGCCCATAGGGATATGGACCAAACGCCGCTGCTTTTTGGCCTCGGTATCTAAAAAATTCATAAGCAACTCCGTGCGCAGCGGCCCCGGACAGAGAGCGTTAACCCGAATATTCTCGCGAGCATGAATTACGGCCAACTCACGGGTCATTGCCAAAACGGCTCCTTTGCTGGCCGTGTAGGCCAACTGGGGTGTGGCCGCCCCCATCAAGGCTACAAAAGAGGCGGTGTTAATGATCGAGCCACCACCGGCCCGTCGTAAGGCAGGGATACCATACTTGCAGCCCAAGAAAACGCCTTTGGCATTAATCGCCAGGGTTAAGTCCCAGATGTTCTCGGCAGTATTGATGGCATCATCATCTTGATTGTGCATAATCCCGGCATTGTTGAAGAGAACGTGAAGCTGACCAAACGCCTCTTCGGCGTGCCGGACCATCTGTTGGCAATCTTGGGCTTGGGACACATCGGCGTGAACATAAGTAGCCCGACCACCCTGCTGCGTGATCATCTGTACCGTCTCAAGACCACCGGCGTCGTTAATATCCGCAGCCACGATAGCGGCTCCTTCTTCGGCAAAAAGTAGAGCGGTTTCCCGGCCAATTCCACTGCCGGCCCCGGTAATGAGGGCCACTTTATTTTGTAATCGCATTATTGCTTTCCTTTCACACCTTTAAGGCTTATCATATTCCACTACGCATCATACCACCGTTTCCCGTTCCAAGTCTAGCCTCAACTACGCACTGGGGCGTTTCAATTATGGGGCGAGAGTGAAACACTGAATTACTGATGGGAATGAGGCCACTGAACCGCTCCAGGCCATGTTCTCATCAATCTACTGTCAAGAGA
>JAGRBZ010000845.1 GCA_020433805.1 Anaerolineae bacterium | reverse complement strand
TATCGAGCTTGGTTTTGACGGCCCCGATTGGGATTACAACGGCCCGCGTCAGGAAGGGGGCGTTGGTCACCTCCAATTCAACATCACCGAGGGCAAAAATGAACGGCAAAGTGCGGCTGACGCCTACCTCGATCATATTCTTGATCGGCCCAACTTAACGTTAGAGTTAAAAGCCCTAGTTACGAAAATCATTATCGAAGATGCAACCGCTGTCGGCGTCGAGTACGTTCAGGATGGACAGGCAAAACAGGTTCGCACCGAAGGCGAGATTATTCTCAGCGGCGGCACGCTCAACTCACCCAAACTGTTGATGCTGTCGGGCATCGGACCGGCCGACCACCTTCGGTCGCACGGCATCGAGGTTGTGGCAAATTTACCGGGCGTCGGTCAAAATCTGCAGGACCACCTACAGCTTCCCGTGCTGTACGCGACCAAAGTCGCCAAACCGGAACCCACCCTGCTGACCGGCTCGGTTCTGTTTACACGCACCCGCTCCGGCATGGAGTCGGCGGCACCTGATTTGCAGTTGAAATTCATCCCGGCTATTCCAGGTCCACTAAAGCCCGTTCTACCCGATTTTGGCAGTCCGGTCTGTATTTTCCTGCCGATTTTGGTGCAGCCGCACAGCCGGGGCACGGTTCAACTCGCTTCAGCTAACATTGAAGATGCGCCCATCATCAACCCCAACTACTTACAGCAAGATGTGGATGTCACCGTCCTGAAAGAAGCCATCAAGTTGATCCGCGAGATGGCTGCGACCAAAGCCTTTGCCGATATGCTGGCCGCCGAGATCGCCCCCGGCGAAGCGCCGCTGGACGCCTTTATCCGCAGCCAGGCTACCACAATTTGGCACCCAGTTGGCACCTGCCAGATGGGTTGGGGCAAAAACGCGGTAGTCGATCCGTCGCTCAAAGTTCACGGCATCGAAGGACTGCGCGTGGCCGATGCGTCGGTGATGCCGCGCATAACCAGTGGCAATACCCAAACGCCGTGTGTGATGATCGGCGAAAAGCTATCTGACATGATTTTGGCGCAACACGAAGTTGCGGAACAAGTCCCTGAGCTGGTCGCTGCTTAAAAACCAGTCCACATTAAGATCCGTTTTTGCAGATAAGCACTGATAACAAGGTTTGTAGTAATTTCCAGACCTGACCAACTGACTACGCACCGAAACGCTATAAAACCGGTGCTTATCTGCGCCCGTTTTTCGACAACATCATAAATCTGTACCGCACTACGATAACAAACGCTTTATCTCTATCAATTATCGACTGGAGGTCACTAATGAATAACGTACCGGATACCCCCCTGGGTAATATGTATCGAGAACATATCCAACTGATTTTGGATAAAAACATCGAGGCTTTGCTCGACCAATACACCGACGATGCGCTGCTCATCAGCAGTTTCATGAAAGAACCGCGCTACTATCGCGGTCGAGACGGCCTGCGCGAACACATGGAAGGCATTTTAGGTATCGATGGCCTTGAAACCGAAATTGTCTTCTGGGGCGAAACGCAAGAGCCTCAAACCCTCATGATCACCGAACAAATCACCATGAATGCCGGTGGAGAAACCATGCACATGCGCTTTGCCGATAGCTGGGTGTTGCGCGACGGCAAAATCGCGATTCACTTTGCCGGTATGGTTCAGCACCCGGATGGATCGCTGGCTTAGGTTTCAATCAATCACTTTCAATCACAATCATTAACAAGATAAGGATATTCAAAATGACAGACGCATTACCCGACGCCGTTAGCAAATTCTACCAAGTTTACAATGATGGTAACTTAGAATTGTGGGAAGAAGCCATGTCGCCCAGCTACACCGGGCATGTCAATCGGCAAGAAGTTCCCAACCGGGAAACCGGTAAAGGTTTTATCGAATCTCTCCTGGAAGCGTTCCCCAACATTAACTACAACGTCCACGATGCTTTGACCGAAGGCGATAAAGTTGTCACCCGCTGGACGGCGACCGCGACCCATACCGGCAACCTGTTTGGTATGCCACCGACCAACAAAGACGTGACGATGATGGGCATCACCATTTTCCGCGTTGAAGACGGGCAAATCCAAGAGCTATGGGATGTGTGGGATCAAGCCGGCCTCATAGAGCAGTTAAGTAACTAGAAAACTGCTTCAAAGATATTCAATAGTCCACAGATAACCGGATAGTATCAAAGTGTAATCATAATCTGTGCCTATCTGTGTAAATCTGTGGACAATTTTGTAA
>JAGRBZ010000844.1 GCA_020433805.1 Anaerolineae bacterium | reverse complement strand
ATCTGGTTTGTTAATGTTCTGTTCCCAGACAAACTATCTGGCCTATTTTTGTTGTCTGTTTTAGCGGAAACTAAAGACTTTAAAGTATTCGCCGGAAAAAATAAACGTTGTTACTTCAAATTTTCCCAACCGAACACCATTTCAGGCCTATTGTCACAGGGATTTCTCCGCGGAGTTTATCCTGAGCGAAGTCGAAGGGCTACGAAATGACATGAGACACATCACTTTCCAAACTCAGGTTAATACTACAACGAGACTTGGGTCTGAGAAACCAGGGTTTTAACTTCAGAACTGAAAATATGGGCTTGCGTGAGTCGTTTTTAGCGCAAAATTGATCGAATTCACCGAAAACCCTGGTTTCTTTCTCAGGCTTATGTCAAAATCTCATCGTAGTATTAATTGCCCAAAGTTTAAAGTATAATTTGTTTAGAAATGCGGCCAAATGTTAGAAATAGTTTATTACCAATCTTTTTACAAACAGCGTTGACATTAAAAGGCGGTTTTGTTAGGATTTGGTTACGCATTTTTTGAATGCCACAACACACTTGGAGAAATCAATGTCTTTACACAATAGAGTACTCATAGTTGTTCTTATCGGCTTTTTGAGTACGCTCGCCTGTGCCGGGGATGAAACAGAACCGGCCAATACACCTACACCGCTGCCCGTATCAACGTCAACTGCGGTGTCAAACCCGCCTGCAACACCTTTGCCCGACTCTGGCCCTTCGCAGCCGAGCGACGGTCTCGAAACGGTTACAGTCGCCACGGTGATCGATGGCGATACCATCGAATTGGTTGATGGCCGGCGCGTCCGTTACATCGGTATCAATACGCCAGAGCGCGGGCAACCCTACTATAATGAAGCAAGCGAGGCTAACCGCCAGCTTGTCGATGGCCGGCAGGTGCAATTGGAGTTTGATCAGGATACATTCGATCAATACGGGCGGACGCTGGCCTATATTTGGGCCAACGGTGTAATGGTTAATCGTGAGATCATTGTCCGCGGTTACGCCAATGCGTTTACCGTACCGCCTAATGTTAAATACACTGATGACTTTCGCCAGGCCGAACAAGAAGCACGAGAAGCGGGTCGAGGTTTGTGGGCCGGTTCGGAAGCGCCGTTAAAGATAATTTCCATTCAGGCCGATGCTCCGGGGGATGACCGCGAAAATCCTAACGGTGAATGGATTGAAATTGCTAATCAGGGTAGCGATGCCGTGAACCTGGTTGGTTATACCCTTAAAGATGAAGCCAATCACATTTACATTTTTGGCAACTTTACGCTCAACGGTAGTGCAAGCTTTCGACTGTATTCGGGGCAAGGTCAGAATACGGCTACGGAGTTGTATTGGGGGTTGATTGGCGAAAGTGTATGGAACAACGGCTCCGATGCGGCTTTTTTAAGGGATGATCAAGGGGCGCTGGTGGATACGTATGCGTATTAACTAAAAAAGGCCGGGTTACCCCCGGCCTTTTTATTCCGTGAAAATAAAGAATATTAGCGACGCATTGCCCACAGCCCAACACCAACCACGGCGAACGCTGCGACAACTGCGCCAAATAATATGAGAACCGGGCTGCTGGTGATGTCTAGCCCCATATTCGACGGCGCGACGGCTGCAACGTCAACATTTTCCGTTTCAGCAGATGACACGGTTTCTGTCTGCGGCAACGATTCGCTTTGCGGTGGAACATTCGATTGACCAACGTCTGTTTCGGTCTCAAGTGCGACCGCCGAACTTTCAGCCGCTTCTATGGGCTGTTCTTTTTGTTCTTCTAGCGATACAGAGGTGTCACTTTCCGCTTGATGCGATTGATTGGACGGTGCGCTCGCCGGTTGTTCCTGCTCTAAGGGCTGCGGCGGTAAAGATGATTGATCGCCGGTTACAGGCAGTTGGTTGTCTGGCCGTAATCCAGCCGCCGCCGGTTGAGCATTGCTGGGGTGTGCCGTTCCGCCCGATAAATCAACAAAATTAGTGCGCGGCTTTTGGGCCGCTTGAATCATTTGCGGTGTGGCCGGCATCAAAGCCAAACAATCGACACTGCCGATGCCGGTGCGCCAATTGGCCCATTTTCGCCAGAAGGTCACAAAGATTGTCACTTGATTAGACTCAGCGGTGAAAAAGGTTGTGTAATCCTGAATTACAGATATGTCGTCGTTATCTTCACTAACCTTGAACTCTAGCTTTTGTTCTTTAAATTCAATCTGTGTCCAATTTTTGTGGGGGATGGCTCGCCA
>JAGRBZ010000843.1 GCA_020433805.1 Anaerolineae bacterium | reverse complement strand
AGTCGATCAAAAACGGCATCACCTTCGCCGCAACCAGCGAATTGGAGATACAAGCTGCCGAAAAAATCGTGGCGATGATTCCCGGTCTAGACATCCTCCGCTTCACCAACACCGGCACCGAAGCAACCATGCACGCGCTGCGCGTGGCCCGCGGCTATACGGGCCGCGAGAAATTTATTAAGTTTGAGGGTCAGTATCACGGTATGCACGATTACGCGATGTTTAGCAATGCCGGAGCCGATGTTGGCTCTCTGGGCGCGCGACGGCATCCCATCCCGGCGCAGAGCAGTTCGGGCGTACCGCAGGGCATTCGAGATTACATCATCACGCTGCCGTTCAACGATTTCGAAATTGTCGAGCGCACCATTGACGATCACTACGGCGAAATTGCGGCTGTATTTATCGAACCGTGTCTTGGTAACTTCGCCGGGCTGGAACCGGTGCCGGAGTTTTTGCAACATCTGCGCAAACTGTGCGACGAATACGGTGTAGTTATGATTTTTGATGAAGTGAAAACCGGCTTTCGTCTGGCAAACGCCGGTGCGCGCGAGGTGTATAGCGTCATTCCCGATCTCTCTACTTACGCTAAAAGTCTAGGCAATGGCTTCCCTGTGGCGGCTTTCGGCGGCAAAAAAGAGATTATGGAAGTTCTAGGTATGGGCAGCGTTTCGCAAGGCGGCACCTATAGCGGCAACGGGGTAGCGGTTGCGGCGGCCAACGCCGTGCTCGACGTCTTGACCGAGAGCCCCGTGCTGGAAGAGCTAGCGCAGCGCGGTAAACGACTGCAAAACGGTATCGCTAAGGTTTTAACCGAAGCCAATATCCCCCACCAGATAACCGGCCACCCCAACATGCCCGGCTTTCTCGTCACCGAACACGAGGTTAAAGATTACCGCGACGTGGTTCATCATAACGATGAATTTTATGATGCGATTATGTGGCATATGTACGAAAACGGTGTCTGGCCTGAAATCGATGCTCGTGAACCCTGGTTTTTATGCGAAGCCCACGATGATGCCATTATCGACGAAACTCTGAATAGATTTGAAGATGCGGTCAAAGTAGTTAAGAAAAAATATCCATTACAAGAAACATAAACTTAGCCTCATGGAGAGGAATTATCGTGACATCAAACAAGAATTTCGAACCCTTTGCCCAACGTATGCAGCAAGAAGGACTCTCTGACGTTGTTGTCAAAACATTTGAATATTATTACACCCAGCTTGTCGAAGGCCAAACCGGCATGATTTCCGAAGCAGACATCGAGCCGGTGGCGTCGCTGCCGGATGCAGAAACCTTCTCGGCCGATTTGGCTGAGGCCGGCCAGGCTGTTATGCCCCAAACCGTTTTGATTAAACTAAACGGTGGCTTGGGTACAAGTATGGGTCTGGAAAAGGCCAAGTCTCTGCTAACCGTCAAGAATGGCCTTACATTTCTGGATATCATCGCCCAACAAGCTATGCGAGCAAATATCCCCTTTGTGTTGATGAACAGCTTTGTCACCCGCGACGACTCGCTGGCGGCGCTGGAGCAATACGATGATCTCAAAGGCGCTATTCCACTCGACTTTGTGCAAAACAAAATCCCCAAAATCACCCAGGCCGATTTTAGTCCTGCAGAATGGCCGGCCGACCCTCACCTGGAGTGGTGCCCGCCTGGCCATGGCGACATTTATACAGCTTTGGTCACCAGCCAAATGCTCGATACCCTGCTGGAGGCCGGCTACAAATATGCATTTGTTTCCAATTCTGACAACCTGGGTGCGGTGATGGATACGGCCATTCTTGGCTACTTTGCCCAAAACAACCTGCCTTTTATGATGGAAGTCGCCGACCGCACCGAAGCTGACAAGAAAGGCGGTCATTTAGCCCAACTGCCCGACGGTCAACTCATCCTACGTGAATCGGCCCAATGCCCACCGGACGACACCGACCATTTTCAAAATGTGAGCCGCCATAAATATTTCAATACCAATAATTTGTGGCTTAACTTGCCGGCGCTCAAAGAGGTCTTGACGGCCAATGACAACATCTTGGGGCTTCCGATGATCCGCAACAGCAAAACGGTCGACCCACGCGACAGCAGTTCCACGCCGGTTTATCAGTTGGAAACAGCGATGGGGTCGGCCATTGGCGTCTTTGAAGGCGCGGGTGCCGTTCGCGTGCCGCGCATCCGCTTCGCTCCGGTTAAGGCCACCAGCGACCTACTGGCGGTTCGCTCCGATGCCTACATCTTAACCGATGAT
>JAGRBZ010000842.1 GCA_020433805.1 Anaerolineae bacterium | reverse complement strand
CAAACATGACCCCCTTTACACCAAATTCACCCCTCTCCGACTTGTCGTGACACCCCAATTTCGCAGATTCACCTGCTCCGACAAGGCGGAACACCTCCATTTCGCGGATTGACCGGCCCCGGCAGCGGGCGGGACAATTATTTCCCGAATTTACCTTCCCCCACAGCACGAGACACCTTTATTTCTCGAATATAGCCTTCTAGGCTATCCAGAGGCCTATAATTCGCCGCTCGCTGCTTGTAGAGCACCGCTAAATGGGATGGACAGGTGATAACAACCGGTCATCTACGGGCGGAAGGCAGCGCTGTTGAGAGCCAATCGAGGCTGTGCCTGTTCGTAAAGAAAGATTTTGCTTGTGCGGTTTGTATTGCAATTGGGGGTGCTTTATGGGATAATTGTTGGGAAGTGTTGGAAGAATTAGGTTTGATGGGTAATCAAATCGATGTAATGCTACACCTGGATAAGAAGATGTAGTTTCATATCTAATTGGAGTCGTTGGGTTTCTAAAACCAAGACCCAAGACGACATTCTCATTTGCCTTAACAAGCCGTTTGATCTAAGATGGAAATGGGTGATAGTGTAATGGAAACACGCCTGCTTTGCAGGAGTCTAGTGGGGTTCGATTCCCCATCCGCCAGAGCATACAATCCTTCTTGTATGCTCTGGCGGGTGAGGGAATTAGGAATATAGCAATCCTGTTTGAGTTGTAGAACCGTGATTGTGCAACATGAAATTTAACTTGAGTATTTTAGCTTTTTTACTCGAATTTGCATACAGTAAGAGTACTGTTCGAAAATTTTCTGTTTGCACCAAAAATGACTTCTACATTTCATTTATTCTTGTTATAGATCTATTCGTCCAACCCAAACCTCAACAAAATGATCTATAGAAAACACCAAGAAAATATCACACAGCTTGAAAAAGCTATCAAATCAATTGAACTAGAACTTCGCAGATATATTTCTGTTGAAGATGAACAACGGACTTATATTTATACAAAAATCTTATCACATCTCATTAGTTCGTGGATAGAGGTTCGCGTTCTCAAATTAGCTCACGAGCCGTCGACTTTTTCAAATGATGAAGTACAAGAAATCCTTTCTGCACACACTTTCAGAAATAAATGGGTAACCGCACTAAATATTGCTATATGTAAGGCTTACACTATACCGAAAAGTGGTGATATAAGTAGGAATTTATCTTTTACTCCCCGCCAAAGATATTTAGCCCTCATAAACATAATTGACGAAGATTTGCATCAGGCGTACGAAGTACGTAATAGAATTGCGCATGGGCAGTGGAAATTTGCCTTTAAGCACGATTTAACAGGCATCTCGACTGAACTGACAGGGAAATTACGTCAAGAAAATATCGTAGATCTTCAACTTAAATTAAAGTTATTCAAAGGTCTTGCGCAAACCATTCACGATTTAGCAGTTTCTCCTTCAACTTTTGAAAGAGATTTTGATAAAAATTATACAATAATTGAGAATCAAAAGAATAACATCCATAAAAGAAGCTATGAAGACTATAAACAGAGGATGGTGGCAAAGTATCAAAGAGGCTTAAATAGGCGACAAGAAAACCTTGTATCTATACCAGTGCAACCTAACAATGCCAATGCAGCGAACTACCCAATCGGGTTTTTATCGAAGTTGTGTAGGCTGTTCCGATGTCTCAAATAGGGTAGACTGTGCTGGCGAAGTTGAATATTTATCGGCAGGGTGTTTTGTGTATTATCTCGCTTTTTTGTCTCGGTTCTACATGAAGCCGCTGATTGACTGCGTTATATTACAAACCACAAAAACCAGTGCCAAGACTGAGGTTGTGTTTCTAAGGTCTCTGAAAATCAATTAGACTTTTTCAGGAGGGGGAATCGGTACGTTTTTAATTTGCGCCAGAAATTGCTCAAGCACTTCTTTTTGCATTTTTTGATGAAGATTAATTTCGTTGAGCAAATCTTGATGCGTAGCCGGTGTAATTTGGTCAGGGGCAATATCGACTTCAATCAACTCCGGGCCCAGTTTGCGGAAAATGTTGCGGACGGTTTGAACCTGCAAAACGGTTCGGCCTCTATCATTCTTAAACACGTCTAAGACTATCCCGTGCCAAGCCCGCATTTTGATAATATCGCCTGATTTTGGCAGATAAGTCATTGTCAAGTCCCTTTTTGGCTATGTAAGGTGTACCACAAAACAATAATTTGGTCAGCAACTTCCACGGCTTTGGTGGGACTGTTGGTCCGAAAACCG
>JAGRBZ010000841.1 GCA_020433805.1 Anaerolineae bacterium | reverse complement strand
CTGCTTCCCTGGTAGAGGCAAAGGTTATTTTGGCCCCGAACCTCTCTTTTGCATCGGAAGCGGGTGATAGCGGCTCGGAAAGGTTGGCCGGAGCAAAAGAAGGATGTGGTGGTGTTCGAAGCCTGGGTCGACACGGAAAGAAATGGCGCAGCCAGGTTTTCGACAGGCCCAGCGCGATAGACGGTGATCGGTGTAACAATTTTGCGGCACCTGTGCTACAATGAGCCAGGCAAAAGACATTAAAGGAGCAACACAGCTTGCTTTGGCGTCGACACTGGGGTCAAAGTAAACTTTATCGCTCCACGAGAAACCAGGGTTTTGGTCGTGCCTGCAACGAACGTATTAATCAAAATTTCGTTGCCTGAGGTGGTGGTTTGCGAGAGAAAACCCTGGTTTCTAATAAAGGAAAGGTTCTCCGTGACGAAAATTGAACTGTTGATTTACAACGCCGCGCAGGTGGTGACCTGCGGCGGGGCAGACGGCCCTAAACGGGGCGCGGCGATGACGGATGTGGGTCTCATCGAGGGGGGAGCAGTGGCCGTGAGCGGCGGGCAGATTGTGGCGGTCGGCCCTACGGCGGAATTACGGGCGGCTTACACCGCTGATCAGATGATCGATGCGGCGGGCAAGGTGGTCTGTCCCGGCTTTGTTGAGCCGCACACCCATGTGGTTTATGCCGGGGATCGGGTCAATGAGTTTGAGCTGCGGGTCAAAGGCACGAGCTATCAAGAAATAATGGCGGCCGGGGGCGGTATTGTCAGCACCACAACCGCCGTGCGGCAGGCGTCGGTCGAGCAGTTGGTGGCCGAGACGCTGCCCCGCCTCGATGCTATGCTGGCGCTGGGGACAACGACCGTCGAAATCAAAACCGGCTACGGACTGGACACCGCCAGCGAAATGAAGATGCTCCGGGCCATCGAAATGCTGGCCGAACAGCACGTCGTCGACATTGTGCCGACCTTTTTAGGAGCACACGCTATCCCGACCGAATACAAGGGGCAGGCCGAGGCCTATACCGATCTGGTTATCGAGGAGATGCTGCCTACGGCGGCGGCCTGGTATCAAAGCTCGACCTTTGCCGCCCGCCATATTCCGCTGTTCAATGATGTCTTCTGCGAGCAAAATGCCTTCTCGCTCGACCAATCGCGGCGGGTGCTGGAGGCCGGGTTGGCGTTGGGCCTGCCGGTCAAAATCCACGCCGATGAATTTACGGCGCTGGGCGGGGTCAGCCTGGCGGTCGAGTTGGGCGCGGTCTCCGCTGATCATCTCGATGTGACGACCCCGGCGGAGCGGGCCGTGCTGGCCGCCTCGGAGACCGTAGGCGTGGTGCTGCCCGCCGTGAACTTTAATCTCGGTAGCACCCACTTCGCCGACGCCCGCGCCTTGATCGACGACGGGGCGGCGCTGGCGCTATCGACCGATATTAACCCCGGCTCGGCTCCCTGCCCCTCGCTGCCGCTGGTGATGGCGATGGCCTGCCGCTATCAAAAGCTTCTCCCGGCTGAGGCGCTCAACGCGGTCACCCGCAACGCCGCCTACGCCATCGGCTTGGGCGACAGGCTGGGGTCGCTGGCACCGGGCAAGCAGGCCGATATCGTGATTGTCGCTGCGCCGGATTATCGCCATTTGGCTTATCAGTTTGGGGGTAATTTGGTGGCGACGGTGATTAAGCGAGGGCAGGTGGTAGGGGGTTAAAGCGTGGTCCACAGATGGACACAGAGTGACACAGATAAAATAAAAATAGATAAAATCTGTGTTAATCTGTGTCTATCTGTGGGCTGTAAAGGCGTTTAGAACAACCACGTAAGTTTCATCTCGCGGCTATTTGTCGGGTTCCGTGTCTCGACCCGACCACGGCTGTTTCATGTCATTTCGACGAGCTTGCGAGGAGAAATCCCTCAAGACGTTCTTTTGCAAACGAAATTTCGGGGGATTTCTCGCTCCTGCGTCGCTCGAAATGACATACAGACGAGGCTTGCGGCAGCGTACGTTGTCATCGACCGCACAACGCTTGTCTTGTAAAAGTCGGCCCAGTAGGGGAAAGGTCGGCCTTATTGCATTTGCAAAAAACGGCTTTTAATACCCCCCAACATCCTCCGGCTTCGTAGCCAGGCCATCATAAATCGAATGGACATCTGGCGCGTGGAAGCGGGCGGTGCGGTTTTTGGGGTGGAGTGGTTCGGTGTAGAAAAATTCGGGCAGTTCGTCGTCAGCGACGTCGAAACCGGCCTGGCGGTTGAATTCGCGCTCCAGCAGC
>JAGRBZ010000840.1 GCA_020433805.1 Anaerolineae bacterium | reverse complement strand
CAACCACTTACCTGGTTGGGATGGCGCTCTTTGTGTCGGGTGTAGCGACCTTTATTCAAGCCAAACGCTTTGGGCCGATTGGTTCGGGATTGCTGAGTATTCAAGGCACCAGCTTCGCTTTTTTAGGCCCGCTTATCGCTGCCGGAACTTCCGTTGGTGGGGGTGCTGCCGGGCTGGCGCTTATCTTTGGCGTTTGTTTCGTGGCGGCACCTATCGAAATGATCTTAAGCCGGTTTGTTCATCTCGCTCAGAAAATCCTGACGCCGCTGGTTACCGGCTCGGTGGTGACGCTAATTGGCCTCAGCCTCATTCGCGCCGGGATGACCGATATCGCCGGGGGAGCCGGAGCGGAGAACTTCGGTAGTCTCTTAAATGTCGGACTGGCCGGAGCCGTGCTGCTGACCGTAGTTATCCTCAATCGCAGCAAAAACCAATATCTACGTATGGGGTCAATCGTCATTGGCCTGATCGTCGGCTACACCATCTCGCTCTTTTTGGGGCTGGTCGATTTCAGTTCGCTCAGCAGCTTACCGGCCTTCAACGTACCGATTCCCTTCCGTTACGGCTTCAGCTTTAGTCTGGCTGCCTTTATCCCGGTGGCACTGCTCTTTCTCATCACCACCATCGAGTCGACCGGCGACTTAACCGCCACCTCGATGGTTTCCGGCGAGCCGATTGAAGGCGAACTCTACATGAAGCGCATCAAAGGCGGTATTCTGGGCGACGGACTCAACTCGATGATTGCGGCCACGTTTAACACCTTCCCCAACACCACCTTCAGTCAAAACAACGGCGTCATCCAGTTAACCGGGGTCGCCAGCCGGTACGTCGGTTTCTTTATCGCCGGTTTCTTGGTACTGCTCGGTATTTTCCCCATTGTCGGGGGTATCCTCACCGCTATGCCGCGCCCGGTGCTCGGTGGCGCAACCATCATCATGTTTGGGACCGTAGCCGCTGCCGGCGTTAAGATTATTGCCACAGAAAAGATCGACAGCCGCGCCCTGATGATTTTGGCTTTGGCCTTCGGTCTCGGTTTAGGCGTGCAGGCCGTACCGGATGTTCTGGCGTCGATGCCGCCTATCGTTCAATCGGTTTTTGGTTCGCCAATTACCACGGGTGGGCTAACGGCCTTAATCGCCAATTTAGTTCTGCCCAAATCGGAGTAGATGGCTTGAGATTACAATAACATCCCCATTGTGTGGGACAACCTAGTGCGTAGTGCGCAGTGCGTAGCGTGATAATGATACGCAATACGCATTACGTACTACAAAAACTATTTAGTTCACAACTTCAAAAATGCTCTTTTATGCGAAGGAGATAATTCATGTGCGCACCAAACGGCAATCACCAGCATTCAACAACAACAGCGACACCCAACACCATCTTAAATCTCGATTTAATGGACGGCAACCAGCGGGCGGCGGTGGCAAACCACGCTCGCCTTGAGGCAGAGCAGGTCTACTGCCTCAACCTGATGAGCAGCCCCGGCACCGGCAAAACTACACTACTCGAAAGCACGTTAGGCTCGCTCGATATCAACATTCGGACAGCGGTACTGGAAGGCGATATGACCACTGAGTTAGACGCCGACCGGCTGCGGGCTTACGGCGTGCCGGTGGTGGCTATCACCACGGGTCGGGCCTGCCACCTCGATGCGGACATGATCGGCGGCGGGCTTGACCGGCTCAATCTGGCGGCGCTGGATCTGGTCTTCATAGAAAACGTCGGCAACCTCATCTGCCCGGCCGAGTATCCGTTAGGCGAACACGCCAACGTGGTGTTGGTCAGCGTGACCGAGGGCGAAGACAAACCGCTTAAATATCCGGTAATGTTTTACGAGGCCGACTGCGTGGTCATCACCAAAACCGATCTCAGCCCTTATCTCAAGGTCGACATCGACAAACTCAAAGCCAACATCCGGCAGATTTGCCCGAACGTGCCGGTCTTTGCTCTGTCGGCTGAAACGGGCGATGGAATGCCGGACTGGCTAAACTGGATTCAAAAACAGCTTGCGGAACGGTTTGCACCACGACCAGGTGAACCGATTGGAGAAAAAGGTAATTGGTAAATAGATTCACCATGTCATTTCGAGCGATAAGCGAGAAATCCCTCAGAACATTGTTTGCTATTGAACGTTGTCGGGGATTTCTCCGCCTTCGGCCTCGAAATGACATGGCTTAAATACGGAAGTTAATTATCAATTACCAAGATCAAAAGCAAAAGTTATTGTATTGTTGTTTTTCATAGTAAAAGGAGAAGAAGAATG
>JAGRBZ010000839.1 GCA_020433805.1 Anaerolineae bacterium | reverse complement strand
TAAGTACGGCCACTGGTTGCCGGTTTTCGTAACGCTCAAAAACAGCTGCTCCGACCTCAACGCCGAACTTCGCGCTCAAATTACCGGCCAAAGCGGCCAGCTCAACTTCGTTGTTCCCGCCGAACTGCCCACCGGCAGCCGCAAGCGCTTTACCCTCTACACCTTGCCCAACAACTTTTCGCGCAGCATCAAAGTCGATCTGGTTCAGGATGACGCAGAACTGACCAGCCAAACCGTAGACATCGCCTCCGTCCCCAACGACCGCTACTTTATCGGCGTCATCGGCGACGAGACCGCCAATTTAAGCGTCCTCAGTTCGATAAAACTACCAGGTCGCCGCGACAACCCGGAACTGCTCAACATCACTCTGGCCGAAATCCCCGACCGGGCCGAGGGACTGTCGCTCTTTGATGCGCTCATCCTCAACGCGGTCGATACCGGCCAGCTTAGCCCTAACCAGCAAAGCGCGTTACAGCAGTGGGTCGTCAGCGGCGGGCGGCTTGTGTTGGGCGGCGGCAGCAGCACCGCGCTGACATTATCCGGCCTACCGCACGATCTTCAGCCCGTAACGTTATTAGGCCAGCAAGAAGTTTCGGCGCTGCCCGCACTCGAACAGTACGCCGACCGCGCTATTCCAATGGCGGGGCCGTTTCTATTAGCCGCCGTCGAGCCGGTTGAAGAAGCAGCCACGCAGCTGTCTGAAACCATAAACAATACCGGCCAACTGCCCCTCATCGTCGAGCGCAAACTGGGCAGAGGCTCCATCGATTTTATTGCGCTCGATATCACCGGCGCGCCCTTTAGCGACTGGGCCGGTGTCACCGACTTTGCCGAGCGGCTGCTGTCGCCGGGCGCGGCCTGGCCAGACAATCTACCGCCCGATGTCGCCCCCCACCAGATGCGCGACAGCCAGATAACATCGGCGCTATCAAATCTACCTACGCTCGACTTGCCGTCTATCCGCTTCTTAGGCATTTTGCTGATCGGCTATATTATCCTGGTGGGTCCGCTCAACTATCTCGTACTGCGCCGGCTCGACAGGCTGGCCTGGGCCTGGATTACCATCCCCCTGCTTACACTCGCCTTCACCGGACTTGCTTATAGCGTTAGCTACCAGCTTCGCGGCAGCGACATCATCGTCAACCAACTTTCCATTATGGAGCTAAGCCAAGACGGCCAGGTGACCGATACCCAAACTTACGTCGGCATCTTCTCGCCCAGCCGCCAGGCTTATAATGTAGAGGTCGAAGGTCGCCCCCTGCTGCGCCCCCTGGGTGAAGGCTATTACGATCCCTGGAGCGGCGAAGTACGCGTGGGCAATATGAGCGTTGTTCAATCCGAACCGGCCCAGGTCAGCGGCCTCACCGTCAACCAATGGTCGATTCAATCGTTTGTAGCCGAAACCTCGCTACCGAACCCGCCCCAACTTGAAGCCCAAATCGATATTGATCGCGAGCGCCTCACCGGCCGCTTAGTCAACCAAAGTCCTAACACGCTGGAAGATGTCGTCATCATCTTCAATATGGACTTCCAAAAGTTGGGCGATATCGCACCGGGACAGTCGGTCGCTATCGATTTCGATTTCACCACGCAGCGCGATGTTATCAGCGGCTTCGGCAGCTACATGATCTATCAAGACCAACTCAACCAGGCGGGGCTGGAAAGCAGCGAAATCAACTTCAAGCAGCGCGTCCTCGACAGCACCGCCTTTAACCAAAGCTATCGCCAAGATACCAGTGGCGTTACCATCTTAGGTTGGTATGGTGATAGCCCGCTGACGGTTACGCTGGAAGGCCACGATATTACCAGCCAAAAAACGTCTCTCGTCTATGGTCAACTACCCGTTGTATTCGACAAAACCCATATTAGCCTGCCGCCCGCCTTCAGCCGCTCCGAGTCGGTGCTTACTACCGGCCAAACCGGCTCTTGCGATTACGGCACCGGCATCCAGGGTTATTATATCGATCGCGGTTCGGCCGAAGTTAAGCTCACCCTACCCGACAGCATTCGCCAGGTCGAGCCAAAACAGCTCGATTTATATGTACAAACCGACGGCGGTGCCTGGGGCGAACTGCCGGAGATCGAGCTGTACGATAACAACAGCAGCGAATGGATTACTCTGGAACAGCCACAATTCGGCCAGAACCCCATTTCCCAGCCACAGCGCTACTACGATGCCACTGCTGCCGTTATGCGGTTACGTCTTTCCCGTGATGCCGATCAAGGCGGCAGCGGCTGTGTTTTTGTTAGTCTGGCCTTCGAAGGAGA
>JAGRBZ010000838.1 GCA_020433805.1 Anaerolineae bacterium | reverse complement strand
CTGTATGGCGCTGTTAGAAGCCAAAAAGTCGGAGAAGCAGCCCATTGCGTTGGTTTAGGTTCTGTTGAGATTTCGGATGACATGTCATTTCGACGAGCTTGCGAGGAGAAATCCCCCTCGATCTTTGCGTGTAAGTGTTCGTTGTTGGGGGATTTCTCGGCAAAAACGCCTCGAAGCATGTCCTGAGCGAAGCCGAAGGATGACATGCCTGAGCGGTTACTAAATATCAACATAACCTAAAAGTTTCTATTTGGTAAAGCGGGTAACGAGCCTCCACTCACTGTGAGTAAGATTCGTACCCTAAATAATTATTTTCAATCAAAGAAGAGGGAAAACTATAATGTATAAAAACAATGGTACAGAAGTATTTGTAATCGACGGTCACATGCATTTGTGGGATGCAAGCGAGAAAAACCAAATTCCCGGCGAGCACGGCAAAGATTGGATCGACTGCTTTTACGCCTATCATAACGGCCTTAGCCCCGCCGAAGAAAAATGGGACTACGAAACGTTTTGCGATTACGGCGAAGAGCGGCTGATTAAAGATTGCTTTGTCAATGGCTACGTTGATATTGGCATTCTCAACTCAACCTACCTGAAAGAATGGTACAAAGACGGCTTTAACTCCCACCAGCAAAACTACGCCCTCAAGAAAAAATATCCCGACCGCTTCATCCTCAACGGCGCTTTCGATCCGCGCGACGGCGAGGCCGGCCTGGATGCTTATCGCCAAATGTGCGAAGAGTATCCCATTCAAGGTCTCAAGCTCTACACCGCCGAATGGAAAGACGGTTCGAAAGGCTGGAGCCTGAACGATCCGATGGCCTACAAATATCTGGCTCTGACCGAAGAATTGGGCATCAAAAACGTTCACGTTCACAAAGGCCCGACCGTTTATCCGTTAAGCCGTGATGCTTTCGACGTTCACGACGTCGACTACGCCGCCACCGACTTCCCGAACCTCAACTTCATCGTTGAACACGTGGGTCTGCCCCGCCTGGAAGATTTCTGCTGGATTGCAACCCAGGAGCGTAACGTCTATGCCGGTTTGGCCGTAGCCATGCCCTTTATCCACCCCCGCCCGCGCTACTTTGCCGAAATTATCGCCAGCCTGCTCTTCTGGATTGGCGAAGACAAGATTCTGTTCGGCAGCGACTACGCTATCTGGACACCCAAGTGGCTCATCGACAAATTCATGGCCTTTGAACTGCCCCAAGACATCAAAGAAGAATTCGGCGTCGATCTGACCCCCGAAGCCAAAGCCAAAATTTTGGGCGGCAACGCCGCAGCGTTGTACGGCATCGACGTGAAAGTTCATGGCGAAAAAATAGCCAATGACGAAATCAGCCAGCAGTTCCCTGTGGCAGAATTGCAAGCGCATTAGGGTTAGAAAACAAATAACTTCGTATGTCATTTCGAGCGATGAGCGAGAAATCCCCCAGAACGCTGTCTGCAACCGAACGTTGTAGGGATTTCTCGCCTTCGGCATCGAAATAACATGAGTTCTGTGAAGTCCTGTTTTCTAAACACGGCATCCCTCCACCTGCCTTCAAGCTCGCTCGGAGGCAGTGACCCATATAAAATCTCCTTAGCAAGCTATTGAGCGGCAAACTCAGCGACGCTAAGGAGATTTTTCATGTGAAAATGTAACACTTTCCAAAGCAGGGGGTGAGAATTAATTAACTTGCCCAATTCTGTCGGGTAAATAGTCAGGACTCACGCAAAAGGCAGGTGACAGTCACTTATTGGTAGTAAATCGCCCTTGGATTAGCCCAAATGGGTCGATTTAGGACGTCCAAGTGACTGTCACCTTTATAACTGCGTAAGTCCTGTAGTAAATGTAACTGGTAATTAAGGGCTGATGAAAAACCAATTACCATTTACTATTTACCAATTACCCAAACTCAAATGCGAAAGTATTGTATTCACGATCCTAAGAAAAACGTCTTGTTCAGCTTCCGATTGTTCGTTGTCACACGCGGCAACAGCTCCCCGGCTCCCGATGACTTTGTTCCGCATGCGGCAACAGCTCCCCGGCTTCCGATGGTTCGTTTCCGCACGCGGCAACACATTACCGGCTTCCGTTTGTATGTTTCCACGTGCGGAAACATATGAACGGCGTCCTTTTGGTTGTTTCCGCATGCGGCAACCTCTGTCCGGCTGTCGATAGGTACTTTCCACGTGCGGACGGCTCTCAACGGCTATGAATCATCGCCCTTTACTAGTAGAGGGTCGTGATTCACGGTGCATCGTCGCCCTTTACTAGTA
>JAGRBZ010000083.1 GCA_020433805.1 Anaerolineae bacterium | reverse complement strand
CTCCAACGTTCACAAAACATTTTCCACCATACATTTAAATATTCCAACGCGTACTTCATTGTACAACGCTGTACTACCATGTTCCAACGCGCACTTTATTGTTCTCAACAATTACGCAATGATCCGTCGCTGTACGAACATGTTCCGGCGTGTACTTTATGTTTCTCTTCAATTCCTTCATGGTTCCAATCTGTGGCACCATGTTTAACCCAAAAGCCATCCCTGGTGGCCCAATCGATTAATCCCAATCAAAGCTAAATATAGAGGTTAAACAACTATAAGGGTAGCGCAACATTAACCCGTGGAGAGCGATAAAAAACCCAGGTTTTTGCCTAAAATATCCCGATAGCGAACCATCCCTTGAGAAAGTGAACGGTTCAAGGTTCCGGCATCGGTCTTTATTTGAAGCGGCGATGGCAAAGGTGGCCGATGTTGAGCCGGAAGAATATGATCGGCTTTAGGCATGGAAATAAGCTCTAGGGGCTGTGGTTTTGGCCCGTAGGGCTTTTTTTGCCTCACCTGTTTTCTCTAATCAGCCCTCAAGTTAATCGATTAATCGAAAAACGAATTGACATCTCTGTGCTTTTGGCTCATACTTATACGTAATTTACTTGCGAGCAGTATGACTGATGCCGACTGTTTTCCAAATTGGGCCTTATACGTTTATCTTCTTCAGTTCGGATCGACCTGAACCACCCCATATTCACGTAAAACGAGACAAGCTCATTGTTAAGTTCTGGCTGGAACCTGTATCTTTGGCAAAGAACCGTGGCTTTAAAGAACACGAATTAAACCAGATTGCTCGCCTGGTGGAAGAACATCAAGAAAGAATAAGTGAGGCATGGCATGACCACTTTGACGCTTGAGATTGAGCCGGTGGCGATTGATGTTATCGTTACGGACACAAAATTGGTAGTGGACTTAGAAGATGGACGGAGTTTGACTATTCCGTTGGAATGGTATCCCCGATTATTGAACGGAACAGCCGAGGAGCGACAAATGTATGAATTGTTAGGGGATGGATACGCTATTGCATGGCCGGCGTTGGATGAGCATATCGGGATAGAAGGGTTACTGGCCGGACGGCGGAGTAGTGAAAGCCAAAAGTCGTTAGAAAAGTGGTTGAAGGTTCGCCGGGGTGAGTAGTCAGATAGTGGGTTGGCTGGCTGGTTGGTTGGTGTGATAAGTTGAGTTAACACCGGGGTATCTGGATCGGAGAGTAAATTTTTTACTCACTACTTCTTACTTCCGGTCTAAGGTTGATGTTGGATACGTGGAAAAAAAGCTCTAGGGGCTGTGGTTTTGGCCTCTAGGGTTTTTTGTTTGGAGAGGAGGCAGACAGACAGTTGGTTTGTTAGTTGGATGGTTTGATAGTTTGATGGCAACCAACCAGCTAACAAACAAACCTTATGCCTAAAATTTTAAGGTTAGTGAATGAAACGATTGTGCGCTTATGCAATAAAAGTGCGCTAAAATGCTTGTTTTTGGTTGAGATATTGTAGGGTTGGTAGAAAAACGTATGGATTGTGGAACTGAGATGTTATATAATTATCGAAAAAGCGCAGAATCGAGGCATAAGCAATATAAGATCACAATGGTGTCATGGTTGCTCGGATACAGTTTTTTGTCAATATGACTGTATTAGAGGAGACTATTTAATAGTTGGGTGGACTCTGAGTAGGCTGTCGTGAAAGTGGTGGCAGAAAAATAGAATGCTTGCTATGTGTAAGTTTATTTACTTGATGTAAGATTAATTATAGTAAAAAAGAAAAGAGGTTTCTATGACTTACCACAATTTTGGTGATTTAGATAACAATGAGGCTAACCGAAATGCGGCTGGAAACTATGCGCTTCAAATACAGCAACGTGGTAATGATATAGCTAGTAACATTACTGAAGGTCAATACGAGCAGACAATAACCCGTATTGATGAAATACAGCAACATTTGAATTCCCTTCGACCAATTATTAGAATGTTGACAGGTAGTAATCATGAATGGATTGGAGTCCAACAACAGTCTGATGGCTTAGGTGTAATTGGATTTATTGTTGGAGGCCTTGTTGGATTTATAGGGGGGGTTTATCTAACGTATTCTGGGTTATTAAGTGAAATCGCTTGGAAACTCAATTTGCCATTCTGAGGCATTGAGTAAATATAATCTTTTTGTTATCATAGGTAGGCGCGCTTAATATTACTTGAGCGCGAGTATTAAACAAATTGTTATCTGGTTCTTAGCAGTTATGAAAAACGATGACTCAAAGATTGGAAAAGAATAGTCCTCTAAAGATAACCCGACCATACAATCCGCTTCTTACCGACCGTCTAAGTGGCGGTTTTGCGCAAGACATGCCGTTAAAAGCGGCACATTAACGGCGGCACAAGCGGCGTGTTGGGCAGTTTGTGACCCCAAATAATTACAATATTACATAGGGTAAACAAAAATGACGAAGACGTTTCAAAACACCGTAATCCTTGAAGATGTAATCAAACGATATCAATACGAGAATGAGCTAACTTCATATGACATAGACCAAGTCTTTGAAATATTTTCAATTCAACAAATTACTAAAGACTCTGGTTTATCCTTCCTGGAAATTGAGGATGGTATTGTTGATGGTAGTTCTGACGGTGGGATCGATTCTTTTATAGTTCTCGTTGACGATAGAACAGTTTCAACAGTTGAAGAATTAGAGTCAGATGATTTTAAGATTACTAAAGACTCTCAAATTCGGGCTTACATATCACAAGCAAAGACAAGTAAGAGTTTCCACGAAAAAGCTCTGGACAAGCTCTATATTACAGCTCCGCTAATTTTTGATTTGGATGTAGATGAACAGGTATTATGGTCGCGATTCAATACGAAACTAGTTGAAAAGATAGTCCTCCTACGTAAGATTTGGTCCATCGCCGTACAAATGCACATTACCGTGGAAATTTTCTTGTCCTATGTTTGTATGGCAAATCAAATTCACATAAATAATGCTCACACATCAAAATCAGATCAGATCTGTCGTGCAATAAAAGACAAGACTGTTCGTGCATGTAACGTTTCTTTTTCATTTTATAGTGCGAAGGAACTCATTGAATTTTATCAGAAACCTCAATCAACGTCTCTACAATTGAGATTTAAAGAACATCCAACACCCATTGAATATAGATATAATGAATATGGTTATATTGGGGTTGTTAGTCTACGCGATTATTATGATTTTATTGTGGATGAAGATGGGGCAATTAGAGAATTTATACTGGAAGAAAATGTACGTCATTACCAAGGTGAAGTTGATGTAAATAAAGGGATTCGCACTACTCTTGAAGAAGATTTTTCTGTTGACTTTTGGTGGTTGAATAACGGGATCACTATTATTGCATCCAAATGTACGCCATATCCTCGAGTGTTACATTTAGATGATGTACAGATAGTAAATGGTCTTCAAACTTCTTATACGATTGGTCGCTTTTATAACAAACAGCAGACTGATAATCGATCTATTCTTGTAAAAGTCTTGATTGTTGATGGTGAAGACAAGGAAACAATTGACAAGATTATTTCATCTTCAAATAGGCAGAATCCTGTTACTCCAACAGTTTTGCGTGCCACCGATGATATACAACGTAAAATTGAGCTATTCTTTTATAACAGAGGATATTTCTATGACCGGCGAAAAAATTACTATAAGAATCAAAGCAAACCCGCAAAACGAATTTTTAGCATCCAATACACTGCACAAGCTATAGAGGCTATCCTCAATTTCAATCCTTCTGCCGCTAGGTCAAAGCCAACAACCCTGATTAAATCTCAAAAGACTTACGACAAAATATTCGATGAAACACGCAGTTTTGAGGCATATTTAAATTGTTGCTTACTTTATCAAAAGGTTATAGATTACATAAAAGCAGATGTTCCTCGTGATGACAGGGGAGAAATTAGAAATTATTCTTATCATTTGGCCCGAGTTGTTGCATGTATTCTCACAGGTAAAGCAAACTATACCGCAGAGGATATACGAGGATTAAGCGTTTCAGAATTGGACGATCATGTAATTGAAACTGGATATGAGTTATTTCAAGAAATCCTCGCTAAATACCTAACAGAAAATCCAGAAGAAACTGTGGCAAACTACATTTCCAAAGGGACAAAACTTACAAATTATGTTAATGAAACATTGCCAATTAAATTACAAAGTGTTTAGAACAGCCGAATGACACATTCCACGCTATCCTTGTTACCCCACGCATGCTAACCAACAGCCAAGATTAGGCATCAAGTGGAATATGTCATTCGGTGCCAATCTGGTACAAGTGAACTTTAGCACAAGGCGGCTCATTCATCCCCAAAAAATAAAGCCTTCCCCTTCCATAATTCTCCTATCAGAAGTTTACTTTTTAACTATTGTCCAAAATGGGATAATCAGATAAAGTAGTAACCTATGATAGGACAAACTATAAACAACCGATACCGGATCGAGGCCCATCTTGGTCAAGGGGGGATGGGGTCTGTTTATCGGGCTACGGAATTCTCCCTCATGGATTGACGACTAAAGCGCTTTCAATAAAATACCCTTATGAACACCAACCTCTTGCACATGGATAGCCGCCCGGCTGAGTCGCCCCTAGTCGAAACCATTTGGCGCAGCCGGAGCAGCCAGGCCGGCCCGTTTCTCTCCATCGCCGCGAGTCGATTGGAGTTGGTGGTTGCGCGGCATGAGGGGCAGCTTTATTGTACGGTGCGCGGCCCGGAAACCTTTCCAACCATGGCTCACTGTCCCCCCGATGGTGAATGGCTCGGTATCGAGTTCAAACACGGTGTTTTTCTGCCTCATTTGCGCACGGGCGATTTGGTTAATGGCGAGGTCAAGCTGCCGCGAGCGTCTAGTCGCTCGTTCTGGCTGCACGGTTCGGCGTGGGAATTTCCAACGTTTGACAATGCCGAAGTGTTTATTGCCCGGCTCATTAAGGAAGAGTTACTCGTACACGATCCTGTCGTGACCTCCGCTCTGCAAGCGCAAGCGACGGATCTATCGCTCCGGTCGGTGCAGCGTCGTTTTCGACGGGCTACCGGCTTGACCCACGGGGCCATCAGCCAAATCGAACAGGCCCGTCTGGCGGTCGCTTTGCTGCGGCAAGGTGTCTCGATCCTCGACACCGTCGCGTTGGCCTGTTATGCCGATCACCCGCATCTGACTCGCTCGCTCAAACGTTTGATCGGACAGACGCCGGTTCAGCTTGCCTCGGAAAGTAATCCAATGCAGTTGTCATATTACTCCACGCCTGAGCTAATTAGACAGAACCTACGGCAGGAATGAAAAGACTTCTTTATCCTTGAAATCCTATCGGAGGTTATGCCGATTTTAGCAATTTCCGAGCTTTGGTTAATGACTTGAGTTTGGAGATAGCCTCATGTCATTTCGCAGCGCAGCGGAGAAATCCCTGCGACAATACGGTTAAGAAGATGTCCGGTTGGGAAAATTTACAGCGACACCCCTAATTTTTTCCAGCGAATGCTTTGTTTATTGGAATGTATGAGGGATTTCTCCGCCTCCGGCTGCGAAATGACATATGCGATTTTAATTATCGAGATCAGGTTAACAGATAATTTCCTCAACTGTTGCCCATTTATGATTCGTGACCATATCCTCAAAAATGTCGTTTTTGTTCAAGCCCTATGAACGTAAATGCTCTATAATGGTGTTATCTGACAGGGACACCTTACACACTATCCCAAACGGATTACACATAACTTATAAGGCTGAGGCTAAGGCTAAGAAAAAGGAGAAAATGATGAGAAAGCTTATTGTTGCTGAATTTGTTTCACTCGACGGCGTAATGCAGGCACCGGGTGGGGCTGAGGAAGATACGGACGGCGGCTTTGCCCACGGTGGTTGGACGATGCCCTATTGGCATGACGAGATCGGTGCCCATTTCTTTAAGGCGATGGACGACTGCGACACCTTTTTGCTGGGGCGCAAGACGTGGGAAGGGCATGCCGTTTTTGAAACAATGGAAGAGGGCGATCCCTTTGGGGATTTGATGAAAGGGATGCGCAAATACGTGGTCTCAACAACGCTGGAATCAACTGACGCCTGGCGCAACTCGACTATCATTCGTGATAATGTTGTGGAAGAAGTGCAGAAACTCAAAGAACAGCCCGGCAAGAATATCTATGTCGACGGCAGCAGTGTTTTGGTGCATACTTTGGCCGAGAACAATCTTGTCGATGAGTACAGCCTGCTGGTCTATCCGCTGGTGTTGGGCGGTGGCAAGCGCGTCTTCCCGGATGATTTGCATATTAATCTGGAACTTATCGAAACCAAACCTTTCCCGACAGGCGTGGTCTCGATGCGCTACGCAGTGAAAAACGCATAGTCTAAAGCAACGCAGCAGCGTTTATTTATTGCCTATTCACCTCATTTCGAAAATGGATAAAATGGACAGAATTTACACGATTTGCAAGATTAATATGAGTTACGCAGTTGGAAGAGACGAGGGGCCGGGCAGGTTGACCTGAACATTGAGCCACGATTGCGACCCCAAAGACATAAATAATCCACGCCCACCGGAGTCGAGTACGTATAGGGCTTTGATGTCGATGGGTGGTTTGATTTCGGGTGTGATAAAGACCATCGGCACTTGTTGGCGGACTCCCGCTTGGCGGAGGGCCACATCTAAGTTTAGGGCAAACTCATAAGCTGCGCCATACAGGCCGGCATTGAGTGCGATTTTTTTCTCACATTGAGATATTGATTTTTATAAAGAAGCTCTACAGGTATTGCTTGGCTTGGTAGGGCTTTTTTGTTGAGGAGAAATAGATTTGAATGGCTTTTGGCTTTGCGCAATATCCATCCTTAACGGTTGACTAAAAAAACTATGTTCGTTTAGAATGATTACAGGTAAATGAGCTTCGGTATAATTTTAACTGATAAAAGTTATACTCAGCTTTTGAGAGTATCTAAACAAACAAGGAGAAATTTTTGGCTACGAACTATGTACTGATCGATTTTGAGAACGTTCGGCCAAGCAACCTGGAGGTTCTACAGCACCATCCGTTCAAAGTGTTCGTGTTTGTGGGAGTGAACCAGGCAAAAGTGCCGTTTGATCTAGCTATGGCTATGCAGGCGCTCGGTAATGCCGGGCAGTATGTAAAAATTGCTGGTTCCGGGAAAAATGCGCTCGATTTTCATATTGCCTATTACATTGGTGAACTTGCAGCAAACGATCCCGCAGCCTATTTCCACATCATCTCAAAAGA
Organism: Anaerolineae bacterium; assembly: GCA_020433805.1. Classification (GTDB taxonomy): domain Bacteria; phylum Chloroflexota; class Anaerolineae; order 4572-78; family J111; genus JAGRBY01. The sequence goes on along the minus strand of JAGRBZ010000083.1, from coordinate 17,915 downwards.
TTCAGGTTTTGATCCTCTCATCAAGCACCTAAAAAGCAGGAAAATCAGGGTACAGCGCGAGTGCGATCTGGCAGAAATCCCAGTACTCCGAATGTCTGCGGCTACTTCGAATGATGAAAAGATTTCAGCCATTGTTAAAAACCTCGTAGGTCGTGGTCAATCGAGACCAAGAAAGGTTAAAACGCTGACGAATACAATTAATTCACTGTTTACCGAAAATCTCTCGAACCAGCAGTTGGCTATGCTGGTAAAGGAGTTGGAAAAGCGTAAGTATATAAAAGTGAATGAAGACAATATCTCATATCACCTGCCGCATTAGTTATATAAATGTAACGATGTGTAAAAATTGCGGTTGAAAGAACAAGCTTTGTACACTGAGGAAATTGAGAAGTTTGTATTAAATTTGGAAAAATTTTCGTAATAAATGAGTGAGCAATGCTACTATATATAGGGTTATAATCTTATTCACTGGCTATATATAGTAGTAAAATTGACATAACCAGTTATATTTATTATAATTGGGTCAGATGTAGTTAAGATAGGGAGTAAGGAGTAGGGAGTAAGAAGCGAGAAAGAATAATCGTATTTTTTACCCCGTGTCTTCTGCTCTCCAGTCTGTAATGTCAACCTGCATTAACGATTACCCCCACCATAGAGCGTGCCTAATGGCTGACCATCTTAAAGGCTCACGATTGAACGGGTCTAAGAAAAACGGCGTTAAAAAACGTCAAGCCCAGGGAGTCACATTTACCGTTCACAAAAACAAACAGGGTCAGTTTTACCATCATCCCCATAAGGGACGGGTTGAGGTTGTGGCTTTGTATTGCGACTGCGGACGCTCTATTCTTGTTTCCCCTAAAGAAGTTAAAGGAAAACCGATCATCTGTGGTGTGTGCGACAGTGCGTTTCGGTGGCAGCAGTTGTCACTGGGAATGGACTGAGGGTAATTAGGAAGTAAGAATTATGAATTATGAAGTAGTTCTTAGTTTCTGATTTCTATGAGAAAGTCTCAGGACAAGCCTCAGATGCGAAGCGGATTTTTCTCCTACGTTCGCATCTGAGGGTGCTTATTCCTACAGGAGATTGGAGATGGGGAGATTAGCTCTACAATCTCCTTATCTCCTCATCTCTCTATCTCCATTTTTGGTAGTGCGGAAGTTATTTATTTCCAATCCTAAACTATCTATCCAACAATCCAACTATCAAACTATCAAACCCCACTAACTCAGTCCGTATTTTTTGTTGAGGAAGTTTTCGGCGGATTGGCCGAACAACAGATAGAGCAGCAGATCTTTATGGGTTTTGACGAAGGGTTTATCGTATTCATCTTCCATAACCGGAGTTAGGTAGGAAGCGGCTCGATACTTGAGCGGTTTTTCGGTGCCGGTCAGAACTTTGGCAACAATGTCTGGATTAACCGGGGCGGGGGTGCGGCCAAACTCACCTTTGAGAATCATCTTGAAGGGGTCGGATACGGTTTTGTAGCGTTCGCCCATGATAACGTTAAAGGCGGCCTGTGAGCCGACAATTTGGCTGGTAGGTGTAACCAGCGGCACGTAGCCGGCATCAGCCCGAACCCGCGGAATCTCTTCCAAAATAGCATCCATCTGGTCGAGTTGGCCCATACCTTTTAATTGGTTGTACAGGTTCGAGAGCATCCCACCCGGCACCTGGGCTTCGAAGATTTTATCGTCATAGGTGGGGTATTTAAGCCCCATGAGCAGTTCGCGCATGAGCGGAATAGCTTGTTCGATAGCTTCGGGCGTTTCTTTGGCAACCAGTTCGATAATTGCGTTCACCTGGCGACGGTCAACATCATCAAATGTAACCGGCTGGTAAAACTTGCCGTATACGGGGATGACATCTTTTAATTCATCGAAGATTGTGAACAGTTCGGCCTGAGCCTTCAAAATAGCAGCTTTGTCCAGCCCATGATCGATGCCCATTTCTTCGGCAAACACAGCCATCACTTCGATGGGCGGGTGAGAGGTGCCGCCGGCAAAGGGCGTGATAGCGGTATCGATATAATCAAGCCCCAAATGCATACCGATGACTTCATTTAAACAGGCCACGCCGGTGGTGGTGTGGCTGTGCAGTACAATCGGCACCGATAGGTTCTCTTTAAGGCCTTTGAACAAGTCCAGAGCATCGGTGGGATACAGCAGACCGGCCATGTCTTTCACGGCAATTTGATCAGCACCTTCATCTTCCAGCTTTTTAGCAAAGTCGACAAAGTACTGAGTTGTGTGCACCGGGCTGGTAGTATAGGAGATAGCCCCTTCCACCGTCCCCCCATAAGCTTTGGTGGTTAAGATGGAAGTTTGCAGGTTGCGCCAGTCGTTTAGGGCATCAAAAATACGCATAATGCCGACGCCGGTTATCACCGCCTCTTTAACGAAGGAAATAACCAGGTCATCGGCCGAGGGCTGATAACCAAACAGGTTTTGCCCACGTAGCAGCGCTCGAATTTTTTCGCCACCGCCCAGGGTTTCTTTGAAGGTAGCTAACCGATCCCACGGATCTTCATCCAAAAAGCGAATACAGCTATCGAGCGTAGCGCCACCCCACAACTCAAATGCCGCAAAACCGGCATCTTTGATGATGGGTAAAACGCGCATCGCTTGCTCGGTGGTCATACGGGTAGCAGCCAGACTTTGGTGTCCGTCTCGCAAGGTAAGGTCTACAAACTGAGATTTGGTACTCATTAACATTATCTCCTTAAAGGATATGGAATTGAATTTTGAATGGGGTCACGTGTACATCGCTGTACTCTTACCAAAACATCTTTGAAATAGCCTAATGACTTGCAGGTGTAAGATCTCCCCTACGAGAACAGCTACTTAATTGTAGAGAACTTTAATGCACACGCTGCACGCCAAAACAATCCTGCACCAGTGAAACTATCTGAGCCGATCGATAAAAGAAAACCGTCGTGGATTTCGTGTTTCTGTTCGATAATGTTGATCGAAGTAATAGCGTAGCTGTACCAGCTTAGCTACGAAGTGGGTCTATTATTATCTCAAGTTATCTAATAACATTGCGAGGTATTTTGTTCTCTCTATGTAACCAGCAAATTTGCTAAAATTATAGGCTAGGCTAATTTTTTTAGCTAATTTTGGCTGGCTTGGTGGCAAGCACCTTTAATTGGCGATGTTCGGGGATATTCGTGAGGTAACTTTTGCGGGAGGACTCATCGTTTATCTGTTGAGCCTGCCTGATAACAAACCGGTAACCTTGAAGCAGCAGTTGATTAGCTTGATCCTTATGACCGGCTCCATGCAGAATATGGTAGCAGTTTAGATATACGAAAGCGGGATGTTCAATGCCCTGCACGCCCTGACGATCAAGATAGTATACAACATGCTGAATCCAGCGTTCCGCCTGATCAAGATTATCGAGCGCCAATGCAATCCGGCCCAAATGAAGCATATCTTCCACCAACGCCACTTGGCGCTGAGTGTCTCGCTCGATGTCCAGGGCTTCAGTGATATATATCTGCGCTTCTTCAAAATGGCCCTGATCGTGGAGCGCCCAGGCAAAAAAGATCAATGTTCTGACTATCGTCCACCAGGGCGCGTTTAAATCGCGTAAAATGGTAATGGCTTCATCGAGATAGATGCCGGCAGTATTGTAATTTTCAAGCCGACAGTAGAGTAGCCCCAAATCAGATAGACAGCGGCCTTCCATATGTCGATCGCCAATAGATTGGTAGAAGGTTAAGGCCTGCTCAAGATAGCGTTTACTCTGGGTAAAGTTACCCAGACCACGCTCTACTTTGCCTAAACCGTACCGGGCCAAAGCCATACCGGCCCTATCGCCCATAGATTTATGCAATGACAAGGCCCGTTTGTACGTCTGGTGGGCTAATGTATAGCGCCCCATATCATAGTAGACTTCACCCAGGTTCGATAAACTGTGTCCAAGTTCTAACTTTCGATCGAGTTTCTGCCATAAGTTTATGGCATCCAGAAAATCTTGAAGAGCGGTGTCGTATTTGGCTTGATAATGGGCGACTAGCCCGTGATTGTTGAGACACTCAGCTTTGGCAATTTCATCTTGCGTTCGCTCGGCAATGTCAAACGCCTGCTGTAGATAATCGACCGCAGGTTCGTACTGGTCGCATAGATAAAGCAATCGGCCTTGATAGTTATAGCCTTCGCCCAACAGCCGCTCGTTATCGATGGCTTGGGCTAGCGAGATGAAGCGCGCGTTAATTTCCAGAGCAGAAGTGTAGTCACCGCTGGTTTCGTACAGCCTGGCCCACTGCCGGGCTGCCAGCGCGCGCCGGGTTTTATCATTCAGCGCCTCAGCCATAATGCCCAACGTGCCTAAATCTTCCAGTTCCTCATCGCGCCAGCCGATCAAATTGTACAGCTTGGCGCGTTCCAATAGCGTATCCCAATACTCGGTCGTGACGATGTTGGTCGACAGATTTTGCAGGCAGACCAAAATCTCAGAATAGTAGCCGATGGCCGCGTTATTGGCATTTTCGCGCCGCGCCCGTTGGCTGGCGATTCTAAGATATTCGAGCGCCTTTTGCCAGTTATCGCTACGTTTATAATGAAATGCAAGTTGTTCGACTTCGTCCGGAGCGATGTTCTCTAACGCTTCAGCCACAATGCTATGCAGTTGGCGACGTTGGGCCAGCAGAAGCCCTTCGTACACAACTTCTTGGGCAATCACGCTATGAAAAACATATTCCCATTTAGGGGCCGGCTGCTCTAGTCGAACCAAATTCTCATGCTCAAGCCGATCAAGCTGCTCAGACAACCGGAGTTGCGCGTTAATCATCGGATGCACTTCGGAGAGCAACAACCGTTGGAAATGGGTGCCGATAACCGAAGCGATCTTCAACGTCAACTTCTCGGCTTCCGACAATCTATCGAAACGGGCAAGGATAACCTCTTGCAGAGTGTCGGGTAAATTCAACGTTTCCAACAAATTATCCGTCTGCTTTTTATGGTTATCGATTACGTCTAAGATGCGATTGGTGATTTCTTGGAGAAAGAAGAGATTACCTTGGCCTTTACTTAAAATGACCTCCTCCACTTCAGGAGGCACAGATCGACCTTTTAACAAAATTCTGACCAGGTCGAGGCTTTCCTGATCGGACAGTGGATGAAGACGCATCGTATGGGCATAGGGAAAATCCAACGCGGGTGCCAGATCCTGCAAATTGGCATCGGGTCGATAAAGCAGCCCCATAAAAATCGGACTGCCAATCAAGTTTTGGGTGAGATAGGCGGCCAGGCTGAGCGATAGATCATCGGCCCATTGAATATCTTCCAGTAGAATGAGCAACGGATGGCGGCCGGCTTGATGGCGCAAAATGGCTTCGACCAAAGCAAACGTATTGTCGCGACGCAGTTCAGCCGAAAGGTGCCGGGTGAACGGACTTTCCGGCACGTTCATCCCCAATATATCGCCCAACAGTGGCAACCGCTCAAGCCAATAATCGGGCTGCTCCGATGGCGTGACAAGTTCTTTCAAACCGGTTACGAGATGCGCTATCTTTTGTTCCGTTGAAGAAGAAGGGGTTAGACCAAAAATCGCCACCAAAATTTCGCGCCAGCCCTGATAAGGCACCTGCTGTCCGTAGCTTACGCATTTACTACCATAACCGACACCCCCTTCCATCATCCATTCGCGTACCAACTCGGCGGCCAATCGGCTCTTGCCTAGCCCTAAATCAGCTTCGATAAAGAGGAGTTGGAAATTCCCTTTACGAACCTTGGCCTCAATCCGGCGCATCTGCTCCAGTTCCGCTTTTCGGCCCACCAGTGGATCATCGTGAAGTAGATAACGGTTAAAAATTTCATCCTGCACACCACGCTCGCCGGTAACCAGATAGGCCGGGGTGGGGACGCTGTTGCCGCGCAGCGACAAATTGCCCAAATCCTCGACCACAAAGCGCGAACCGGCCTTCGCTTTGACCCGCTGGCTCACAATAATTGAGCCGCCCCGGCCATATTCCATCAGCCGGGCGGCCAGGTTAACGGTATTCCCGATAACGGTATATTCGCGATGATTGGGAGCACCAACCGGCCCGGCAAAAATCGAGCCTTCCGTAATGCCGATCGACATCCGCAGATGGCGCTCTTGCGCGACAACCTGCAACCCTAACGCGCAAGCCACGGCCCGCGTGGCATCATCTTCATGAAAGAAGGGCGGCGCACCAAAGAGAATGAGCATTACCGTGCCTTTATCGTCGATGGCGATCTTACCTAACGATCCTTCAAATCGATAGGTGACTTCCTGAGCAGCCTGAAGAAAATTTTGTAAACGAGGGGCTATCTCACGCGATTCGTAATCAAAACCGCCGATGCCGATAAAGAGTACCGTAATACGACGCAGCTCAGCCAGCCACTCTGCCTGCTCATCAAGCCGGGCCTTGATGGCACCCGGGATATAACACAACATCGCTTTCTCAGCCAGCGGGCGCTGCTCCGGCGGAATTTTGCTCCAGTCCAGTGATGTCGACGGAACTTTGGGCAGCACCTCTAAAGCCCGGTCGAGCACGACAAAGCCATCGTCAGTAGGAACGCCGTTGAAAAAATGACGAGCGATAGCCCACGCTTGCGCGCTCGCTACAATTTGACCGGGCCGGGCGTGGTGCTCGGCTGCTCCCACCTGCACCAGCGGGTGGCCGCCGATAACGTACTCCCATCGTCCCAACGCCCCGCCGATGCTGCACTCTAAAATTTCGCCAACACCAATTCCTGCTTTCATTGATAGAGAGGCTCGCCCTTGAGAAATTTTGATGTCGGCAAAGTGGCTCATTTTGGCCTGCATTTCCAGCGCACACTCACCGGCTCGACGCACTGCCACTGCCAGCGAGTCGCTTCGCCCCAGTTCAAAATCCTCAAGCGGAAAAATAATGGTCATTGCATCGCCGGAAAATTTAACCACCTGGCCGTGATAATCCTGTACAATGCGGATCATGCGGGTAAAATATTGATTAATAAGTTGGGTCAATTCCTCGGCACCGGTGGGGCCGGTTCGACTGAGCACCTCACTAAGGCGTGTAAAACCGGAAATATCGGCAAAGAGAACCGCAGCCGGATAACGACACGATTTAGGGCCGGTGAGCGGCTGCGGTTGATGGTAAATCGTCTGCGCCACCGGCATAGGTACATATGCAGCCAGCTTTTCCAAAAATTGAGGAGAGGTCATGGTCAACTACCCCGTTATCTATTTTAACAATTGCTCCGATTATCAGGCCATAGGGCCAAAATGTCAATAGGTCAAAAGTTGGTATTTTCATACAAACTGCTTTATTATGATGTCTCAGTATTGCCAAAACCAACCAACATTTAGCGTACCGCTTTTGCGGTCATCAATCCCATCTCAATCGAGGTGCTTATGATCTTAGTTACCGGGGCCGCCGGAAAAACCGGCCAGGCTCTCATTCAAGTATTGTCCAATCGCGGTATCCCCGTACGGGCCTTTGTTTACCGGGCCGATTACATCGAACAGGTAAAAGTCATCGGGGCGCAAGAAGGATTCGTCGGTGATTTACAGAACGAAGCCGACCTGGCCCAGGCGGCGCTTGGCTGTCATGCTATTTACCACATCTGCCCTAACATGCATCCCGATGAGATCGCTATGGGCCAACGGATTACGGCTGCGGCTCGGCAAGCCGGGGTACAGCGATTTATTTACCATTCTGTGCTGCACCCTCAAGTTGAGGCCATGCCCCACCACTGGCACAAAATGCGAGTTGAAGAGATGCTGTTTGCCTCGGGCCTGGATTTCACCATTTTGCAGCCGGCGGCCTATATGCAAAATATTCTTGGCGGGTGGAAAGCCATTGTATCGCAAGGTGCTCACCGCGTGCCCTATCCGGTTGAGACGCGGCTCAGTGTGGTTGACCTCAATGATGTGGCCGATGTTGCCGCCAAAGTGCTAACCGAACCTGGTCACAGCAGCGCCACCTACGAACTGGCCGGACCGGAAAATCTCAACCAAAACGAAGTTGCCGCAACGCTGAGTGCCGTGCTAAGACAACCTGTTGAAGCCCAACAAATTTCCATCGATGCATGGACAGCAGGGGCTAAAAAAGCAGGGTTGGGGGCATATCAAATTGAAACGCTGGTCAAGATGTTTCGCTATTATGAGCAGCACCATTTTGAAGCAAATGACAACGTCCTCGGCTGGCTGTTAGAACGGCCGCCAACCACCTTACGAACATTTTTAGAAGCGCACCTGATAAGTGCAGAACGCTGATGCATTAAAACTATGGCAAACCAACCCTGGCCAACCCCACCCATCGACGAAATTTTGGACGAGCGAGAACCTGCGGCCAACCAGGCCAATGTACTGCGCCAAAAACGGCTCATTGAAAAAACGCTGGCCGAGCTAGGTTATGATGTAAAAATCCGTCAGGTTCAGCAAGGGCCTCGGCTAACAAGATATAACGTATCGCCTGAGTCGGCAGCGCACGTATCAAAGATCAAAAATTTGGATCAAGATTTGGCCGTCGCTTTATCCGGCGCAACTGTTCAAATGGCACAGCCGACGCCCCAAAATCCGGCGCTGGGTATTTTAGTCCTTCACCCCCGCCGACAGCAAACTACGGTAAAATTACGCCCGATCCTCGAGTCGGCAGTGTTCCGGCAGATGGGCGGCTTTTTAAAGGTAGGCTTAGGGCTTGATCTCGTTGGTGAGCCGGTCGTTATTGATCTCACTGAACTGCCGCATCTGCTCATCGGCGGCACAACCGGCTCCGGCAAAAGCACCTGCCTGCACGCTATCCTGGCCAGCCTGCTATGTACCTATTCGCCCAACGCCTTACAGCTCCTTCTCATCGATCCACTGGCGATAGAGTTACGTGACTATACGAATTTACCGCACCTTTTTGCTCCGGTCGTCACGCGCTCGGCTCAGGCGCTGGATACCCTCAACACTATCGATAAAGTTATCGAGCGCCGCTATCAAAGTTTTGCCGATATTCAGGTTCGCAACATTGCCGGTTACAATCAGCAGCTTAAACGCTCCAGAAAGCAGACCATTCCCTACATTGTAGTTGCTATCGACAATGTGTTTGATTTACTGATGACCTCAGCCAAGGCAGTCGAACAAACCATCACCCGTATGGCACAGCGTGCTCGCGGGGCCGGCGTTCATCTCATCTTATCAACGCCTCGCGCCGATACGGATGCTTTGTCCGGCACGCTCAAAGCCAACTTTCCCGGTCGCATCGCCTTCCGCGTCACCGACGCCGCCGAATCGCGTCTTATTTTGGATAAAGGTGGAGCGGAGGAACTCGTGGGACAAGGCGATATGCTCTATAAAGCGCCCAATAGCAACCTGCCCCAACGGATTCAGGGCGCGTATGTTTCGGAGGAAGAACGGCGTAGAATTGTTGAATTTTGGAAGAGTTGATAGGGTGTGAGGCACCTAATTATGGGTTAGGCTGACTGCTCATATACGCCCGCACCAAAGCATCTCTGAGAGCACTCTCAACATTGGTGCGGCCAAACTCAACATTGGCCTGCATCGTTCGGCGGGCAGCAGCCACATCTTGCGCCTCAATCGCCTGCAAAATATCCAGATGCTGGCGGCATGTGGTTTGCATACGCTCTAAAGTAGTGATATCGGTCATACGGGTGAAGTGAAGCCGCTCATTGACCGAATGGAGCAGATCGAACATCGCTTTATTGCCGGTAGATTGTGCCAACGTTTCATGGAAGGTTTCGTCCTGCCGGGCCAACTGAAACGAATCGATAGCATCGGATGTTTCACAAGCGGCGATATCGCGCCAGGTTTGCTGCAGAGTATGAAGACCATTTTGTTTTGTGCCGCACGACGCCAAATACTCAACGACAAACAGTTCCAAAGCCAGCCGCACATCGTAAAGGTTATTGACTTCATCAAGATCCGGCTGCTTAACCGTACAGCCCCGATAGGGTATTTTATCAACCAGCTTATTATCTTCCAACATCCGCAGCGCCTCACGCACGGGAATGCGGCTTACGCCAAACTCATTGCACAAACTTTCTTCGATGAGACGTTGACCGGGCAAGTACTCCCACCGGATGATTCGTTTTTTGAGGGTGTCGAAGATGTCAAAACTGAGGTTTGTCTTTTCCATAGCCGCTATTATGCCTGAGTCGGGCTTTCTAGGCAATAATACGCTTATCAAAATTTTGCAAAAATTTGTTAACGGCACTATAATCGGGTTCCAAGTTTAGACGGTAGCTGACCACATCTTCGATAGCTACCCAATAAATAGACCAATGCAAAGACGCATCCATTGTTGCGTCTTTTTTTGTTTTTAATCTTCCAACCGTTCGTTTCACACCGTACCGGTAAAGTAAAATCTATAACCATAGCTTTTCGCTATAACTGAGCAGCCGCGACGCTCTCAAATGCGAACCTTCTTAAGGTGCGTATTTGAGGGCGTTTTTGTTTTCTCAAATAACAGGCCTGTTGTTTTCTTAAATTTCTCTATTTTAGTATACAAAATTGTATACAAAACAGTATTCAAAAGGAGGCTTGCATTGACACCATCAACATCGAGTGACTCTAATGGCACAGTACCGCTATTGGAGGGGCGGGGGTTGGTTAAGCAGTTCGGCGCTCTGAAGGCCAATGATAATGTGAACATTTCCATTTATCCCGGCGAAGTCCACGCCATTCTGGGCGAGAACGGCGCGGGCAAAAGTACGTTGATGAAGATGCTTTACGGCTTCTACAAGCCGACCGCCGGTGAAATCCTGATCGAGGGCCGGCCGGTAACCATCAACTCGCCGCAGGATGGTCGGCAGTTGGGCGTGGGCATGGTCTTTCAAGATTTCACGCTTATTCCTGCCTTAAGCGTCATCGAAAATGTAGCCCTCTTTTTGCCCAATCTAAGCGCGGTGCTCAGCCGCAAAGATATCGAGCAGCGGATCAAAGAAGCCTCCGACAAATACGGGCTGCATGTCGAAACGCGCGCCATCGTCGGCGAACTGTCGATGGGCGAGCAGCAGAAAGTTGAAATCCTCAAGATCATTCTGGCCGGGGCACGGGTGCTTATTTTCGACGAGCCGACGAGCGTGCTGGCTCCCCACGAGGTCGAAGGGCTGTTCCAAGTGTTCAACAAACTGCGGGACGACAACTACGCTCTGCTGTTCATCACCCACAAGATGCCGGAGGTTATGGCTGTCGCCAACCGCATCACCGTACTGCGGCGCGGTCGGGTGGTCGAGACGATGCGCACGGCCAAAGCCACCGAGCAGGAGTTGATCACGCTGCTGCTCGGCCAGGCGCCGCCGGAAGCGGCCAGGGTGACCGAGCACAAAGATCACACCGGCGAGACACCGCTGTTGGCTTTCAAAAACGTGTCCGTTCCCGATGAAGCCACGAATGTCGGCCTGAAACACATCAACTTAGAAGTTTATCCCGGCGAGCTGGTCGGCGTGGCGGGGGTATCGGGCAATGGGCAGCAGGTGCTGGTTGAGGCCGCATTAGGGCTGCGACCTCACAACGCCGGTACCATTCATCTCTTTAATGAAGACTCTAGCGGCAAGTCAGTCGAGCAGATTTTGCACGCCGGGCTGGGCTGCATTCCGGAAGACCCCCTGCTGATGGGGGCCATTCCCGGCATGCGCGTCTACGAAAACATGATTTTAGGTGAGCAGGATAAATACGCCGACCAGGGCGGTTTGTCGATGAACTGGAAACGGGTGCGGGACAAAGCCACCGAATTTCTGAACAACACGTTTGTTTCCTCACCGCCCAGCCTCGACGTGATGGTCGAAACGCTGTCGGGCGGCAACTTGCAGCGGGTCATCATCGCCCGCGAGGTGGGGCGACAGCCCAAGCTGCTGATCGCTTACTACGTGGCCCGCGGCCTGGACATCTCCAACGCCGAGGCGGCGCGGCGGCTGCTGTTGCGCCATCGGGCCAACGGCATGGGTATTCTGCTCATCTCCGAAGATTTAGATGAACTTTTTGCCCTGAGCGACCGGCTGGTCGTTATGTTCCACGGCAAAATTGTCGGCAATTTCAAACCCGAAGAAACAACGGCTCACGAAGTCGGCCACTTAATGACAGGAGGCGAAAGCTATGATTAATACCGCAACTTTGGCCCAGGTTAGCAAACAGCAAATGGCTGCCTTACTACGCTTTTTGGCAATTCTCGGCCTCGCCCTGCTGGTGTTTGCGATAGTACTGCTGGTATTCGGTAAAAACCCGATCGAGGCCTATATCGCCATCTTCGCCAGCACCATCGGCAGCAGCTATGGCTGGTCGGAGGTTTTGGTTAAGGTCATCCCGCTGGTGCTATGTGCCACAGCGGTACTGCTGCCGGCCCGTATCGGGTTGGTCAACGTCGGCGGCGAGGGCCAGCTTTATATGGGGGCGCTGCTGGCCTCGTGGGGCGCACTGGCTTTATCCGATGTGCTGCCCGGTTTTATGGGACTGCCGACCATCATCATCCTCGGCTTTGTTGGCGGCGGTCTGTGGGCAGCCATTCCGGCCGTGCTGCGGGCGATGGGCTGGCTCAACGAAACGATCTCGACGCTGCTCCTCAACTATGTCGCCATCCTGTGGGTCGATTACTTTGTCTTCGGCCCCCTGCGCGACCCCAGCAGCGCCAACTTTCCCCAAAGCGAACCCTTTCCCGATGCCTTCCGCCTGCCCTTCTTAGGCTCAACCCGCATCCATTTTGGCCTGATTATCGCCACGGTGGCGGTTGCCGCCCTCTACTTTGTGCTTAACCGCACCCGCTGGGGCTACGAAATGCGGGCCATCGGCGGTAACCCCAATGCCTCGCGGCGTCACGGCATGCCCATCAGCCGCTACATCATCGTCACCATGTTCATCGCCGGCGGTCTGGCCGGGCTGGCGGGTATGGGCGAGACGATGGCTATTCAGGGACGGCTTCGCCCCGGTTTCTCGCCCGATTACGGCTATATCGGCTTCCTCATCAGTTGGCTGGCGCTACACAATCCGCTCGGCGTGGTCGTGATGTCCTTCCTGCTGGCCATTATTGCTCTCGGCGGCGACACCCTTCAGATTACGCAGAGCATGCCCTTCTCGTCGGTTAACGTGTTGATGTCGATTATTCTCTTCATCGTGCTGGCTAAATTTTCATTCGGCGACATTTTCAAACGCTTTACAAAGAAAGAGGCAACATCGTGACAACGTCATTCATCCAGGGGGTTTTGACCGGGTCGATTCAATCGAGCACGTCGGTGCTTTACGCTGCGTTGGGTGAGGTCATCGTCGAGCGAGCCGGAGTCATCAATCTGGGCGTCGAAGGCTCCATGCTGATGGGCGCGGTATCCGGTTTTATGGTCACCCAACAGACAGGAAATGCCGCGTTCGGCATTGTGGCCGCCGCACTCGTGGCCGGGCTGTTTAACCTGATTTTGGCCTTTTTGGTGGTTACCCGCAAGGCAAACCAATTAGCCAGCGGTTTGGCGCTGATGTTTTGCGGCCTTGGCCTAAGCGCCCTCATCGGCAGACCCTACGTGGGCCAAATGATCAACGGCCTCGACCCCTTGCCCATTCCGGGGCTGTCGCAAATTCCGGTACTTGGCCCCATTTTATTCGACCACGACATCTTGATCTACATGATGGTGCCGCTGGCCCTCTTGGTCTGGTTCGTGCTGTTTAATACGCGCTGGGGGCTGTCGCTGAGAGCGGTTGGTGAAGATCCCACTGTGGCCTTTGCCGCCGGCTTGCGACCGAAGCTGATCCAGTACCAGGCTATCTTCATCGGCGGATTATTTGCCGGTTTAGGTGGGGCGCACCTGTCGCTGGCCTACGCCCAAATTTGGAACGAGGGCATGACGTCCGGACGCGGTTTCATCGCCGTGGCGCTGGTCATCTTCGCTTCGTGGCACCCACTCAAGGTCGTGGGTGGAGCGCTGCTGTTTGGCGGGGCGCTGGCCTTTCAGCTTCAGCTTCAGGCGCGCGGTGCGGATATCTCGCCCTTCTTGCTCGATATGATTCCGTATCTGCTAACGCTGGGTGTGTTACTCTTTATGCGCAATCGTAAGAATGCAATGCCCGAAGGATTGAAGGCTGTATTTGAGGGAACAAGTTAAACGGTGAGGAAGTTACGGCTTAAACGGATTCTTGATTGTCAAGGTATTCGAGACCTGCAAACCATCGTGCATATCTTCAGAATACAAGATTTCACAACCGGCCGACAAAGCCGTAGTCACGATGAGGCTATCCCAGTAGGAGAGGCTATAGCTTTGTCTAACGCGAGAAGCATTGCTCAAAATTTCTTGGCTAAAATCAATAACCGAATAGTTGGCGTAAAACGCAGTAATAAGCGTCTCGATTTCCGGCTCAGAGAAGTTCACTTTTCTCAGAAGGTTGACACAAACTTCATTGATTACTTGGGTGCTGATCACAAGGTCGTTATCTTGAATTATCCGTTTTGCCGTTTCGTGCTTGAGACTATCTTGTGAGTCGATAAATCCATAGAGCCAGATGTTGGTATCAACAAAGCAAAGAGCATTTGTTTGTTCAGCTTCGCTCATAAATCTCAGCTCTGGGAATAGGCTCAAAGTCGGCAATCTTTAACGGTGAGTCAAGAAGCTTACTAATCATATCAGAACGTTCTCGCTTATCTTCAGCCAAGATAATAACTTTCACATTGTCTTGTAATTTGTCTCGATATTCAGGAGGGATTTCAATCACACCATTTTTTACCGTAGCGCGAAACTCAACTGCGTACATATATCACTCTCCAGAGTTAAAACGTTCATTTCAAAGGCAAGAACCGATCATAACACATTATCGCGTTTTTCTTGCAAAAAGTAAATTCCATCGGGTATTCAGCGGATAATCCGCTTTGTAAAGTTCACCATCATTAAAATAGGAGGAGTATTTGATGTTCAAGAAAATAAACCGTTCCATCTTCATATGGTTTTTGTTGGTATTCGCCGTAGCTATCTTCGTGGGCTGCGGAGCATCGGAACCGGCGGCGGCTCCGGCTGAGTCAGAAGCAGCCGATGGCGAAGCGCCCGCCGAGGAGTTTGTAGTGGGCGCATTGCACGTCGGCTCGATTAGCGATGCCGGTTATAACCAGGCTCACCACGACGGCCTGGTCGAAATGTCCGAGCGCCTGTCCAATGTCAAGCTGGTTGAAGCGGAAAACGTACCCGAAAGCGCCGACGCCGAGCGCGTGATGGAAAACATGATCAACCAGGGGGCCAAGCTCATCTTCCCGCAAAGTTTTGGCTATCTCGATCCGGCGCTGGCCGTGGCCGAGAAGCATCCCGACGTGGTCTTCATGCACCCCGCCGGCTTCAAACTGGCCGATAACCTGGGCACCTACTGGGGCAACAACTTCGAGGCCATGTACCTGGCCGGCATCGCTGCCGGAGCGGCCACTGAGACAAACCAGCTTGGCTTCATTACCGCCTTCCCCATCCCCAACATTCTGGCTTCGGTTAACGCCTTCCATCTGGGCGCTCGCTCGGTTAATCCGGACGTTGAAACGCGGCTGGTGTTCAACGGCTCGTGGGTTGACCCGGTCAAAGAAGCGGCGGCCACCAACGCTCTGGCCGATGCCGGAGTCGATGTCGTGACCATGATCGTCGACTCACCGATTACGATTGTGCAAACGGCTGAGGAGCGCGGCATCTACTCCGTCGGCTTCCACTCATCCGCCCTGGCCGACTTTGCACCGGAAGGCTGGTTGACCGGCGTAGCCTACACCTGGGGTGACCTCTATACCAAACTGGCCGAAGACGTGATGACCGGCGAATGGTCGAGCGAACACATTCGTGGCGGTATGGAAAGCGGCTTTCTGACCCTGGCCAATTATGGCCCGGCTGTGAGCGAAGAAACAAAAACCCTTATCGCCGAACAAGAAGAAGCAATCACCAGCGGCGAACTGCAAATCTTTGCCGGCCCCATCCTGGACAACGAAGGCACCGTTCGCATCCCCGAAGGCGAAGCCGGCGGCATCGATCTACTGGACACCACCGACTGGCTGGTTGAAGGCGTGATTGGGCAGACGGAGTAGTGTTTAGGAAAGGCTAAGGCTGAGGCTGAGGCGAAGCGGTAATCTTAGTTCGTAGTGATTCATTTCGTAGTGCGTAGGTGATAAACAGATATTGCCCTACGCACTACGTTCTACGCACTACGGAAAACACATCATCGAGGTATGGAATTATGACCTTTGGCAAAGTACAAGCCGATCCGTACGTCTGGCCGTTCGATGGGCCGGTCGACCCGAAACGTACGGCTTTGTTATGTATCGATTGGCAGATTGATTTCTGTGGGCCGGGCGGCTATGTCGACACAATGGGCTACGATCTATCGCTCACACGAGCCGGTATCGAGCCGACGCAAAAAGTCCTCGACGCCTGGCGGTCGGTGGGTGGCACGGTAGTTCACACCCGCGAGGGCCACAAGCCGGACTTGTCCGATTGCCCGCCCAACAAGCTGTGGCGCTCGAAACAGATTGGCGCGGGCATCGGCGATGCCGGGCCGTGCGGGCGCATTCTCATTCGGGGCGAGGCCGGTTGGGACATCATCGACGAATTAAAGCCAACTGAGGGCGAGATGGTGGTCGACAAGCCGACCAAAGGGGCTTTCACCACCACCGACATCGACCTGGTACTGCGTAACCGGGGCATCACCCATCTGGTCTTTACCGGCATCACCACCGATGTTTGCGTCCACACCATCATGCGCGAGGCGAACGACCTGGGCTACGAATGTCTGCTGCTGGAAGATTGCACCGGCGCGACCGACTACGGCAACTATCTGGCCGCGCTCAACATGATCAAAATGCAGGGCGGGGTCTTCGGCTCTGTCGCCCCTTCTGATCATTTTCTGGCTGCGCTGGACGCCGCCTTATGAGTTGGTCTGTCACTGCTGGCAGCCTGGCGCTGCCCACCCTGCAACGCTTGTACCACACCGGCCAACTCCGCCCCACCGAACTGGTGGAAATCATCTACGAGCGGATTGCTGCCTGTCCGGTTAAAAACATCTGGATTCATCTCCTGCCGCGCGATGAGGTACTGGCGCAAGCCGCTCGCCTGGAGCAGCACCGGGCTGACACCAACAAACTGCCGCTGTTATATGGCATTCCCTACGCGGTCAAAGACAATATCGATGTGGCCGGACATCCCACCACAGCGGCCTGTCCGGCCTTTAGCTACACGCCGTCACAATCGGCCACCGTCGTCAAGCAGTTGAACGAGGCCGGGGCGCTGTTGATCGGCAAAACCAATCTCGATCAGTTTGCCACGGGGCTGGTCGGCACCCGCTCGCCGTATGGGGCCTGCGCCAATCCGTTCGACACCCGCTATATCGCCGGTGGCTCAAGCGCCGGATCGGCGGTGGCGGTGGCTTCGGAGCTGGTTAGCTTTGCGCTGGGCACCGATACCGCCGGGTCGGGTCGCGTGCCGGCGGGGTTCAATAATATCGTGGGGTTAAAGCCGAGCAAAGGGTTAATCAGCACCGCCGGGGTTTTACCGGCCTGCCGCTCGCTCGACTGCGTGTCGATTTTCGCGCTGACCTGTGACGATGCCCAAGCGGTTCTCGATGTTTGCCAGGGGCCAGACCCGCTCGATCCCTTCTCGCGCACCAAGCCGAAGCACCCAACCAGCAAACCTGCGATAACCGAAGGGCGTCCGTTTCGCTTTGGTGTACCGATCTCGGAGCAGCTTCAGTTCTTCGGCAACGGCGATTACGCCCGCCTCTTTCACGAAGCCATCCGACACATGACCGACCTGGGCGGCGAGAAAATCGAGATTGACTTTACGCCCTTTGTCGAAACGGCCAACCTGTTGTACGGTGGCCCGTGGGTCGCCGAGCGATTTTCGGCCATCAAAGCCTTTATCACCGCCCGGCCCGAAGAACTGTTCCCGGCCACCCGCACCATCATCGAAAGCGGTCGCAACTTCACGGCGGTCGATGCCTACGAGAGTTACTACCAACTGCGGGCTTACCAA
>JAGRBZ010000837.1 GCA_020433805.1 Anaerolineae bacterium | reverse complement strand
GGAGAGAAGAGGTTGGTTAGTTCGATGGTTAGTTGGTTAGTTAGTTGGATGGTTGGTTGGATGACTATTGAACAGTCTCTTATGAAAATATCTGACTACTGACTACCGAAATCCGACTACCGTATCCCTCTTCCCCCTTTGTACAAATATGCATATTTACGCCGCAATTGACTTAAAGAACGGAAAGTGCGTTCGGCTGGTGCAGGGCGACCCCAACGCAGAGACCGTCTACGGCGAGGACCCTGCCGCAATAGCCGAAACGTGGGAAAACATTGGTGTCGATTGGCTGCACGTAGTCAACTTAGATGGCGCGTTTGGCGATGCCTCAAAAGCTGCGAAAAATGTCGATGCCTTGCAAGCGATTCTGGATCGGGTCAGCACGCCAATACAATTTGGTGGCGGTCTGCGCAAGCCTGACGACATCAAGCGGGCGTTGAGCCTGGGCGTGAGCCGCGTTGTCATCGGCTCGATGGCAGCCGACCGCCCGCGGCAAATGCTCGATATTTTGGGCGAGTTTGGACCTGAGCAAGTGGCTTTGGGCCTGGATGTAAAGAATGGTCAGGTGGCAACGCACGGCTGGCGGCAGCTATCCGAAACGAGCGCGCTCGATCTGGTGAAGCAGATTCAAAAAGCCGGCCTTAAGTACGTCATCTATACCGATATTGCCCGCGATGGTATGCTGCAAGGCGTCAATTTGGAAGCGACTGTCGCTCTAACCGAAGCCGCCAAACAAACCGAAGGCACGCATAACCACTTCAAAGTCATCGTGTCCGGCGGAGTCGCCAGCTTAGACGACGTAAAACGGGTCAAAGCCGCCGAAGATGCGGGCAAATCCATCGAGGGGTTGATCATCGGCAAAGCATTGTACACCGGCGCTGTTGATCTCGCTGAGGCTATGAGCATCGCCCATCAATAAGTTAATCAAGTTTATGGAGTTCATAGAGTTTTTGGAGTTAATGGAGTTGATAGAGTTTTTAGCGTTACAAACTTTTAGCTACACCTCATCAACTTCACAGACTCTACTAACTCCACAAACTCTACAGACTCTACTAACTCTATAAACTCAATAGACGCTTATGATTGTACAAATTTATGCAGCGACTTCCGTAGCAGATGCATTAAAAATGGTCGATTTGGGTGTCGATCAGGTGGGCTTTGTTGCCGGCGAGTACGGCGAGGTGCATGCCGAACTAACTTTTGCAGCAGCCCGTGAGATTGTTGAGGCTCTACGTGGCAAAGCGATGTCATCGGCGCTAACGATGCGTACCGATATTGATGAAATACGACGGATGATTGAGGTCGTCCAACCGGACATCGTTCATATTTCAAGTAATACCGATGCTGTAGGGGTCGAGGCTATGTGCGAATTGAAGGAATTGATACCTAACGGTATATCATTGATGAAAGCTATTCATATCGATGGCGCACAAAGCATCGTCACTGCCCTGGCCTTTGCCGAAGTATCGGATATTTTACTGCTCGATACCAAGATAAAGGGGTTCCCTGGGGTTGGGGCAACCGGCGTTACGCACGATTGGAATATCAGTCGCGAAATTGTTCGACAGGTGGAAGGCCGATCTAAGGTTATTTTGGCCGGAGGCTTGACGCCGGAAAATGTCGGTGAAGCAATTCGGATCGCCCAGCCTTGGGGTGTCGACAGCAATACCGGCACCAACATCGTCGGTGATCCGGTGATTAAAGATATGGCTCTAGTAGAAGCGTTTGTACAGCAAGCAAAGCAAACTGTAAAGGCTGAATAACGGATGAATGTGACGCTTGTTTTTTACGGCTCACGGATTTGGAGATAGGATGTTAGCGAAACGCGTTATCCCTTGCCTGGACGTGAAAGATGGTCGGGTGGTAAAAGGCATCAATTTTGTCAATCTACGCGATGCCGGCGATCCGGTCGAACAGGCGCAGATCTATGACCGCGAGGGAGCGGATGAGTTGGTGTTTCTGGACATCACCGCCTCGCATGAAGGTCGCGGGCTGATGCTGGATATCGCCCGGCGGGTGGCGGAGAGTGTGTACATTCCCTTTACTGTCGGCGGCGGCATCCGCACATTGGCCGATATGCACGCCATTATCTCGACCGGCGCGGAAAAGGTTAGCCTCAACACGGCTGCGGTTCGCACCCCAGAGGTGATTAGCGAAGGGGCCAAGGCCTTTGGCAGCAATGCCATCGTTGTCGCGATTGATGGTCGTAAGCGGCTGGATAGCGAAGGCTGGGAAACCACCACTCATGGCGGACGACAACGCACCGGACTGGACGCCGTCGC
>JAGRBZ010000836.1 GCA_020433805.1 Anaerolineae bacterium | reverse complement strand
GCAGTTCGCCCCGTTCCATCGAGAAATCGAGTTTGTTCAAAACGGTAAAGCCGTCAAAACTAACCGATACATTGCGCACTTCTAAGATATTGTTGGTCATAGCGATCTCTCCCCTAATCCACTTCTTGGGCTAAGCGTGCTGAGCCGGCAATCGCGGCTTCTTCCTCAACCGGGGCCGTGGCTCGATTGCTGCCGCTGCCCAAGCGGGCAAAGAGCGACCGGTACGTGCCGACCACACCCTGCGGGAACAGCAACACCGCGCCGACAAAAAGCGCACCCAGGAAGTACTGCCAGATGTTAGGGAACTGCTCGCTAAAGGCGCTTTGACCGGCGTTAACCAGCAGCGCCCCCACAACTGCGCCCACCAGCGTGGCCCGTCCCCCGACAGCCACCCAAATGACCATCATAATGGAAGGCACTACTGCCAGCGCCGCCGGTGAGATAATGCCGACCTGCGGCACAAACAGCGCGCCGCCGATACCGGCACACGCCGCCGAAATGGCAAAGGTGGTGGTCTTAATGGTTACCGGGCTGTAGCCCAAAAAGCGCACGCGGGCTTCGTCATCGCGCGTAGCAACCAGCAATCGGCCAAAGCGCGAGCGGGTGAGCATCCGCGCTAAAATGTAGATGATGCCCAAGATTATCACAGTGCTTAAATAAAGCGCCACCTGCGTTTGCGGGTCGGCCAGGCTGTAGCCGAAAATGGTGCTCAAGTTGGTGATGCCATTGGTGCCGCCGGTGTAGGGCTGCTGGCCGATTAACGAGATGCTAACGATGAGCGTCAGCGCCTGGGTAATAATCGAAAAGTAGACGCCCTGAATTCGGCTGCGAAAGACAAAGTAGCCCAATATCGCCGCTATCGCCGTGGGCGCGATAAGTACCATCGCGATGGCAAAAACGGGCGAGGTAAACGGCTGCCAAAACGCAGGCAGTTCGGTCATACCGCTCCAGACCATAAAGTCAGGCAGCCGCCCGGCCCCCGATTCCAGCTTGAGGTACATGGCAAAGGCATAAGCCCCTATTCCAAAGAAGAGACCCTGCCCCAGGCTCAACATCCCGCCGTAGCCCCAAATTAGGTCTAGTCCGATGGCTACAATGGCAAATGTTAAAAACTTGCCTAACAGGTTCAATCGAAATTCAGAAAGGTACATCGGAGCCAACAGCAAAATTGCTGCCCATATAATCAGAGGGCCCCAGTCAGTGAGAAGATAACGAAATCCTTTTTTCTGCAAGGTCATAATCCTATTCCTCTTATCGCGCGCGCTGGGCAACCAAGCCGGTTGGCCGCCATTGTAAGAACGCCACAATCATAACAAAGACCAGGGCTTTGGCCACGGTCGCGGTGGTACTAAATTCGATGACGGAGTTAAAGACGCCGATAATCAGCGCCGCCAAAATAGTGCCCATTAAACTGCCGGTGCCGCCCAAAACCACCACCATAAAGGCATCGACAATATAGTTGGTGCCGATGGTCGGCCCAATCGGCCCGATGAGGGTTAAAACGCAGCCGGCCACGCCGGCCAGGCCGGCCCCTACACCAAAGGTCAACGCATCGACCCGGCGCGAGCGAACGCCCAAACAAGAGGCCATTTCCCGATTTTGCATCACAGCCCGCAAGCGACGACCGGCAGCGGTGCGGTTCAGGTACACATAAATCGCCCCGATCAAAAGAATTACCAGCGCGATGATGAACAGCCGCTTGTAGGGTAAAATCAACACGCCGACGTTCAAGCCACCGCTCAGCCAGCTGGGGCTAACCACCTGCACGTTGGGCGCACCAAAAATGCTGCGGGCCGCCTGTTGCAATATCAACCCCACCCCAAACGTTGCCAGCAATGTATCCAGCGGGCGGCCATACAAGTAGCGCACCAGTCCGATCTCCATAATCACGCCGAGCAACCCCGTGAACAGAAACGCGGCGAATATGGCCAGAATGAACCAAATACCCAGATCGACGCCACCTAACATATCGGCAAAGGTATTTTGAAAGACGTAGGTAACGTAAGCGCCCACCATAATAAACTCACCGTGGGCCATGTTGATCACTTTCATCAGGCCAAAGGCAAAGGCCAGACCTAATGAGATCATCAACAAAATCGAACCGAGACTTATACCGTTAAATCCTTGTGCTAACCAACCGACCATGTGTTCTCCTTGCTTTAATATAGTTTGTTAGATGGATAGTTTGCTGGTTTGATAGTTTGTTAGTTTGCTGGTTTGTTAATTGGATGGTGAGTTCGTTGGTTTGCTGGTTGTTATCCAACCAACCATCTGACCAACCAACCAAC
>JAGRBZ010000835.1 GCA_020433805.1 Anaerolineae bacterium | reverse complement strand
CATCGACCCCGGACATGACCGAAGTGGTGAACTCCGCACCGGCATTTTCGGGAACCCAGTCGGGTTTTTGATGTTTTTTGGTCATGGGAAGTGCTTTCAGGATATTGATTGAGTGAGGTTAGGCAAGAGATTCAGACCAGTGATAAATTGGTTTTTCTAATGGCAACTGAAGGCAATTCCGTAACCTGTCGATTGGAAATTATTCAATGTTAGTTGGTTATAGTGCATTTCGAGTTATGAGCTGATTTACGTTTGGTTTCTTTGTTGGTTGCGTTTTCTGATTTTTGCGCCTACGTTTGAATTGGCGAGCGAAAGACAAATCCTCCTTAATCGATTAACTGCTTTTAAGCGACCAGTGATCGCCTTCTTGCTCATATCAATCTTCATCGATTAAATCTGATAAATAATTAATGTCGTCTTTGTCCTGACCGTTATTTCTCAGTGATTTCAGTTGAATTAAACCTCTTGGGGATATGACCTTTAATGTTCCCCATTCCCATTCAACTGTAATTCGACTATCCCAAGATAATTTGGTTTCAGGCGTTACAATCAGTAAATCAAGTGATAGATATTCTCCGAGTTCATCATCAAATTTTGTCATTCGATGAATCTGAACAGCACCTCCTTTGAGTTTCATCGGTCCGGCATGAACGGTAAATCCAAGTTTTTCTGCTTCTTGCATAATATTTTCAAGAAAATCGGGCTGTACCATTATATCAATATCAAGCGTGGCTCTTGGTTTTGCGTATATAGCCAGCGCTAAACCACCGCATAGCGCATAATCTATTTTATTTTCGTCAAAAGCTTTGACTATTCTGGCTAGCTCAACTAGCAAATCCATATGTTGTTAACCATATACTGTTACATAATCATGTGAAAATAAACGTTTAATGATTATGGATCTTTTACATAGTTAGCATTGCTCTTCGGAAGAAAAAATTGGAGCAGGTTAGGACACGAATCCGTAACCCGCCGATTATGGAATTGTTTAATTCCAGCGGGTTACGCTGCGCTAACCCACCTTGCACGCTAACTGATGCCAAACTTAGAATAAAGCATTCTTCTCAATGTGTCGCTACTACGTTTCACGAAATTTTCTTCGGACTCGTTTTCTAAAGGTCTACCAATTTTTTCACTAAATTTAGACAAGAAAGCTTGATCCTGAACTAAATTAGATGCCTCTTTCGAAAACTTTTCTTTCTCATCTCTTGAGATTGAAAGCCATGTTGGGAGCTTATCGATAACAGCTAATTCTAGAGGGGACTGAATGGTCGATAACGTTGTGTTAGGGTCTGAAAAAGCCTTATTAGGTGACTCTTTGATCTCATTCATAAATTCTTTAAAGGTGCTCATTTTTTACCCTCAGTTTTTTGTTTTTCATGTTGATAATATTCACCCAAGTAGGGTTCAAAAGCTTTAATAATTGCATCAATTATTTTACGTTTTGTTTCATCGTCTAAACTGTTCCAAATCTTCAAAAACCATTCAAATAATCTACGTAACCAATTGAAAAATCCCATACACAAGGCTCCATGACATCAAGCAGGGTGGAAAATCCACCCTGCCATCCTTCACACTACCCTCACGCCGCTAAACGCTCGTTCAATTCCACCAATACCTTCTGCGCGGCGATTGGAACGACGGTACCGGGGCCAAAGATGGCGGCGGCGCCATTGGCCTTGAGGTACTCATAGTCCTGCGCGGGAATGACGCCGCCGATGACGACCATAATGTCCTCGCGGCCCAGCTTCTTCAATTCCCCAATGAGTTGTGGCAACAGGGTCTTGTGACCGGCGGCCAGCGAACTCATGCCGACCACATGCACGTCGTTTTCCACCGCCTGCCGGGCGACTTCCTCAGGGGTCTGGAACAGTGCGCCGATATCCACGTCGAAGCCAAGGTCGGCGAACGCGGTCGCGATTACCTTAGCGCCGCGGTCATGTCCATCCTGGCCAATTTTGGCGACCAAAATACGCGGCCGGCGGCCTTCATTCTGCTCGAACTCGTCGGCCATCTTGCGCACCGTGGCGATTTCCTCGGCATCGCCGAACTCGCTGCTGTACACGCCGGAAATGGCGCGAATGACCGCTTTGTGCCGGCCAAACACCTTCTCCATCGCGTCGGAGATTTCGCCCAGACTGGCGCGGGCACGGGCGGCTTCCACCGCCTTCTCCAGCAAGTTGCCGGAACCGGCGCTAGCGGCTTCGGTAATCGCGTTCAGGCAGGCTTTCACCTTGGTCTCGTCACGGTTGGCGCGCAGTTTTTGCAGGCGTTGCACCTGCGATTCACGCACCGCC
>JAGRBZ010000834.1 GCA_020433805.1 Anaerolineae bacterium | reverse complement strand
CCATTTAGCCAGGCGATGAGGTGCAGACCGGCGTCGCCGGGGCTGATGTCGAGCCGCCCGGCCAGATGCTGCCGTACCTGTTCGACCAGTAGCGCCTGGCGCTCGGCGTAGAGGGTGCGCATGCGGCGCACGTGGCGGGCAAAATGGCCTTCGCTGAAGAAATCGGTTAGCACGGCCTGGGGGATAATCGGCAGGCAGCGGATAGCCAGCGTTAAGGCGGCGGCAAAGGCATCGACCAGATCGTGCGGGGCCACCATATAGCCCAGCCGCAGCGAGGGCAGCAGCACTTTGCTGAAGGTGCCGATGTAGATAACGCGCCCGGCCTGATCCAGCCCTTGCAGCGGGGCCAGAGGCCGACCGGCGTAGCGATACTCGCTGTCGTAATCATCCTCTAAAATCCAGGCGTTGTGGCGATTGGCCCACTCCAGCAGGCGCAGGCGACGCCGTAAGCTCATGCGGATACCCAGCGGGTATTGGTAGGACGGGGTGATGTAAACCAACCGGGCATCGGGCGCGGCTTTTTGCCCGGCCCTGAGGCTTAGCCCTTCGGCATCGACCGGCACCGGAACAGGTTCAACGCCAACACCCAGCAACGCCATCCGGGCATCAACATAGCCAGGGTCTTCCATCCAGACCTTATCGCCGGGATCAAGCAGGATTTGGGCGGCTAAACTGATGGCCTGCTGCGTTCCGGCCACCACAATAATCTGGTCGGCGTCGCAGCGCACCCCACGCGCTGCGCCCAGATAAGCGGCAATGGCCTCCCGCAGCGGGCGATAGCCCACCGCATCGCCATAGCCAAAGTTAGACATCGGCAGGTAGCGCCAGTGATGCGCCACCAACCGTTCCCATACCTTGAAAGGAAATTCATCAACCGCCGGTAGTCCGGGTTGAAAAGGCACCGGCAGGCTGGCCTCGCGCCGCACCGGGGACGCGGCCACAAGCTCACCCCGCTTTGATAAGATGCCGCTCCGGTTCCAGCGGTGAGGCGTCTGGGTTTCGGGCGTGTGCCCGCGCAGCTCCAGAATATCTTCGGGCAGGTTCGAAGCCACATAACTACCCGCGCCAACCTTGCTCTCGATGTAGCCTTCGGCGGTAAGCTGATCGAAGGCGCTGACGACCGTGTTGCGCGAGACTCCCAACTCGTTGGCGAAAAAGCGGGTCGGCGGCAGGCGCATCCCGGCGGCAAGCTGGCCCGCTAAAATCGCGTCGCGCAGCCGTTCGTAAAGCTGTTGATAAAGCGGAACCGGGGCGTCGGGGTCGAGCGCCACGATGCCCAAATTGATAAACGCTGTATGTTTCGCCATGTGCAGCAACCTGCCGTAAAGGTACGGCTTATTGAGCGTGGTAACTCGGCCCTAAACCTTGGTAAAGAAAAATTTAGACAGGATTAACGTAATTTACGGAATTATGATAGATAAAATCGTGATAGTCGTAGGCAACGCCATAGTGCAACCAATGGACAACAACGGATTGACGAAAGGAACGGATTTTTACTCGTGTCATCCGTTTGTTTTCCCAAGCCGCTGTTGTTTTATCGGTACACCATCAATTTGATCCCTACATAAAATCGTGATAGTCGTGTCAATTCTGTCGATTATTGTATCGATCTTTCGTCGTTCTCACGTTTCCACGGTTTAAGAGTGTGCTACCTTGTGCGTGGGTGGGGACTGCAACCATTATAAAACGTTGGGCGGGAATGACAAAACCTTGTCATAGATTGGTCCAGTTTTACTATTGGGTCGAAAAAGCACCGTAATGGGCAGGCTACTTTGTTGATAGGACGACCTCGATGCGTAAACTGGACCAATCTTGTTTCAGGTGTTTGCGTAGCTTGCCTAAACGGCTCAGTCCAGCCTGTATCGCTGAATAAGTTGCTGACAATAACTGGACAAATATTGTGCAACTTGGTAAAATATCGGTTAATTGTAACTGTTCACCCACCATGTCATTGCGAGCGAATAGCGAGAAATCCCCCACACCTCCGTTTGTCCCAACTGTCTTGGGGATTTCTGGGCAAAAAACGCCTCGAAATGACATGCCTGAATAGTTACGGTTGATTATGGAATAAGCAACAACTGGAAAACACCAATGAACCGTAGTAAGAAACCAGGTTTTTGATGCCTAATTGAAAGCCGTTTGCGGCAAAAAGGTCACTTTTAATGCTAAAAAACCTGGTTTCTAAAAAAGTGCAAAGGTAGTAGACTGGAAAACACCAATGAACCCTATTGTGATTATTGGCGCGGGCGTGGGCGGGTTGACAACCGCCGCCGTTCTGGGCCGGGCCGGTTTACCCGTTACCGTTTTAGAAG
>JAGRBZ010000833.1 GCA_020433805.1 Anaerolineae bacterium | reverse complement strand
TGATTTTGTCTAGAAATGGCGCTAAATATCCGTCTTCTGGTCGGGATAACGCATTTCGGAAACCCTAAAGGTCTTTTGCGCACAAGGTGACAACTTGCGTTAAATTAGCTACTTTCGGCTAATTGACTTTCCAGATCGGCAATGAATTGTTCCCAGCTTGGTTGTTCGGCTTCGGGGGCAGCAGCCTGAGCTTGTTGGGCAATATCAAACGCTTGCTGTAATTCTCCTTGCTGCTGATACAAAATGGCTAAATTCTTTAGGCTATCGTAATCGTTGGGCATCTGTTGCAAAACCATCTGGTTATGCTCAATTGCTTTATCAAGCTGCCCTTGTTGCGCATACATAAAGGCCAAAGCGCTATGGGCCTCGACGTCACCAGGGTTCATTTGAATAAGTTGTTCATAAAGCGGTAACGCCTGCTCAAAGGCATTTTGTCCCAGGTAGATGTTGGCTAGTTCTCTCAAGGTTTTATCCGATGTATCCCCCAGAGCCAAGACCCGTTCAAAATATTCAACAGCCTTCTCGTCGTTGTCATTTCGACTATAGGCGTGTCCGATAGCCCAGTAGACGTTGGGATCGTCCAGTCTCTCTAAGGCAACCTGCTGGAGCGCGGCAATAATATCGGACCCTCGATCAGCAGAGATGTAGAAATTAAGCCGTTGATCAAAAAACTGATCGGCAAAGCCGGCAAAACCGTCGCCACTGCCTCGTGAGTTGTACTTCAACGCCTGGCTGTGCGCATGAAGCGCCTGATCGACATCTCCCATGGCGGCGTAGGTATCTCCCAGCAGCAGCCAAGTGGGCGAATAATTGGGATCGATGGAAATCGATGTTTGTAAGCGATCGATGGCGGCATCGTAGTTTTGCAAGATGTAATAGGTCTGGGCCCATAAGTTGTGATAAATAACATTTGATGGAGCAAGTTCTGTGGCTTTTTCAAAATAACTCAGCGCATCCTGAAAACGCTCGGCTCCGAAAATTTGACCGAGCGTAAAGTAGTAGCGGCCCATATTGCCGGTATTATCGGGGTTATAAGGGTTGATTTCTCGCGCCATGAGGGCGACTTCCTCGCCGCGCCGCCAGGCCGCTTCGCGCTGTGACGCATCAAGCCGGTTATCTTGGGCCATGAGTTGGTAATCGAGCGCCAGCATAAGATAGTAGAAATCTTCATCTCTGTCTAGCGAAATGGCTTTCTCATGCAGGGCAATCGCTTCATTCCATTGCCGATTACTGCGATAGCGCTCCCCTTCCTTGAGAAAGATGTCAGCCCTGACCACATCAATATTCTTGAACCAGACAACCGTGAGGACAGCCAAAACCAGAGGAGGATATAGCCACCAATTTTCGCTGCGCCAGGAGGGTAAGCCCCGGGTTCGCCCCCAGCTTAGGGTTAAAGCGATGATCGCCATTAGCATAAACAAGAAGATGTAGAAAACAACCAGGCCATTGGCTAAAATACTCGAAGCCCTGATCACATCTTCGATGGAGTCAACTGCTACCCGGCGACCAAACTGCCAGCGATGGATGCCTGTATAAAACAAAAAATAGGTGAGTGAAGTAACCGAGTACAACGCTACGGCCCGGCCCCAATTTAAACGGTTGCGCCATTCATCACTACGTACAGCCAAGCTACCTAACACGATAGCAAAGCCAACAAGCCACGTGATAATGACCATCCAAAATAAGCTGGCGCTTTTTTCATTGCTAAGCGAAAATTCAAATTGCGGGGTAATGAAATCGAAAGCCAAAATAATCAAAATGATGGCCATCGCCAAACCCTGGCTACCGACCCACATTTCCCAGCTTTCGCGTCGCGTTGACGGTGAGGGGGAGACCGCATTTGTAGAAGCGGTGACCGTTTTTCTACGGCGGCTGCGCACTTTACGCGATCGTTTTGATTTACTAACCGGCTCCGAAACCGTCTCCGTCGTTTCTGTTTCTGTAGCTATAACCTGATCCGCATCCGAAGCGGCTCCAACGGATACGGCTTCTATTCTACCAATGGCTAACAGCAAACCAGCATACGCCCAAAAGTAGATATAGGTTGCGGCAATTGAGAAAACGAAGTGAACTTCAATAAAGTGACCAATAATGGCTCCCAACAAGGCAATCGTCAGCAATTTGTAGGTCGACACCTCGCTAGTAGAGAAACCTTGGTTAACAACTCCCTGCCAGGCTAGATACACGATCAACCCGGTTATCACTCCAAAGGGTAACCGCAACGGCATGAAGGTAAATTGGCCTTCAACAATATAGGGGATGACAGCGCCTATGATAAAAAAAAAAAAAAAAAAAGCTATCAACCGATACTGA
>JAGRBZ010000832.1 GCA_020433805.1 Anaerolineae bacterium | reverse complement strand
TTTTATCTATGTTTTCTTGATCCGTTAATCCTGCCAATCATGTTCTTAACCGTGGCGAAAAACGAATGACACTAACGAGTTCCAGTCTCCAGTCTCCAGTCTCCAATTACCCATCTATCAAACAAAACTTAGCGGCATTTCCACTTGAATGGCCGGTACTTCATCGGTCCATGAAAAGGTGCGCGTAACCGCTTTCTGCCAACCGGTGTAGAGTTTATTCCGCGTTTCCCGGCTCATCCCCGGCTTCCAGACTTTGTCGATGGTCCACTGCTGCTGAATTTCGGCCAAATCGCGCCAAAAGCCGATAGCCAGTCCGGCAGCATAGGCAGCACCTAACGCAGTGGTTTCTTTTACCTCGGGCCGAACGACCGGCACACCCGACAGATCGGCTTGAAACTGCATCAACAAGTCATTGGTGGTCATGTCACCATCAACCTTCAGGGCTAATACCTGCCCTCCGAAATCGCTTTCCATTGCCTCAAGAATGCTGTGGGTCTGGTAGGCAATCGACTCTAAAGCCGCGCGAGCCAAATGGCCCCGGTTGGTATGGTGCGTCAGGCCGACCATCGCGCCCCGGGCCTCGCTGCGCCAATAGGGGGCGAATAGCCCTTTGAAAGCCGGGACGAAGTAGCCGCCGCCGTTATCTTCTACTGTCTTTGCCAAGGCTTCGATGTCGGAGAAATTTTCGATGATGCCTAAACTATCGCGCAGCCAGTCGATGACTGCGCCGGTGAAGGCAATCGATCCCTCCAGGGCATAGGTGGTAGGTTGGTTGCCGAATTTGTAACAGACCGTCGTTAACAATCCCCGCTCCGAGGCAATTATCTTGGAGCCGGTATTCATTACCACAAATGAAGCCCCATCGTAGCTATTTTTAACCTCTTGGGGTCGAAAACAGGCCTGACCAACAGCCGCCGCCTGCTGCGAGCCTAAAATGCCGCAGATGGGTACAATCCCTCCAACCGGGCCGTCCGGTTGGGTGTGGCCGTAGATATTGGGGTCGCTGGAGGGGCGAATTTGGGGCAGCATCGCTTCCGGAATTGTCATGATCTGGCAGATGTCTTCGTTCCAAGTGTTGGTGGCTAAAGTCATCAGCATGGTGCGTGAAGCGTTGGTGACATCGGTAACATGAACACCGCCGTTGACTCCGCCGGTCAGGTTCCACACCAGCCACGAGTCGATGGTGCCAAAAAGGGCCTCGCCGCGTTCGGCATCATCGCGCAAGCCCTCGACATTGTCCAGCAGCCATGTTAATTTAGGGGCCGAGAAGTAGGTAGCAATCGGCAGGCCCACCTGAGGTCGAAAGCGATCTTGGCCACCGTTTCGAGCCAGCCGTTTGCAGATGTCCACAGTCCGGATATCGCGCCAAACAATGGCGTTGTAATAAGGTTTGCCGGTGCGTTTGTTCCACACCACGGTAGTTTCGCGCTGGTTGGCCAGGCCAACGGCGGCAATATCGCGGGCTTTTAGCCCGGCCTGGTTCATGGCGCTGGTAATAGCCACCTGGGTATTGGCCCAAATTTCCAGCGGGTAATGCTCAAGCCAGCCGGCTTCAGGGTGAACCTGTCGATGTTTTAGTTCGGCCTGGCTAACCACCTGGCCGAGTCGGTTAAAAATGACACACTTTGTACTATGGGTACCCTGATCTACGGTGATAAGATAATTCGTCATTGCGCTCTCTATGTATTTTCATAACACCTCAGCCGTCATGCCCGAATGTTCCTACGGTCGGGCATCCATTTGGGCTAAAATTCCGAATTCCCGCTAAAAACGTGCGGGAATGACGTAAGAAGCCACTACTGCTGAGGTGTTACGTGTTTTCTATGTGAAGTAGAAACATGATAATGCAGGTTGCATTTTTAGACCAAATAAGAAGCAGTAATTCTCAGTATGACCTAAAATGGGTCCAGTTTTTGTTTTTTGGTCGAGAAAGCGCGTTCAATAGGCCGTCACCTTGGCTTTTAATACAACGTTGATAAGGCAACTGGACCCATCTATCTTTAAAATGAGAATTGCTGAATAAGAAGGGAGATAGTTGGACCGTTTTGTAAATTAGCCTTCTGCTCTCTTTAGACATACGGAAAGAGGATTTTCACGATTATCCTATAGGATACTTGTATATTATAATGATCCTATAACCGATATAAAGTGATAACAAACCAGATCTAAGGTGATAGGAGAGACGAGAGACCATGAAGCGATGGCTAATTTTATTCTTTATAGCCACGGTTGGCCTGATCACCATGCTGCTTATTGATAATCTCTATCGGCGACAAATTCATCAGAGCAATATAGCTGCTTTGGCTGAAGAGGTTATGGA
>JAGRBZ010000831.1 GCA_020433805.1 Anaerolineae bacterium | reverse complement strand
CGAGGAGCCAGCATCCTCAGATGCGGCTGTGTTCGGCATCTGAGGATGCCTCACTCCTCAAATTTTGATCTACTGAGTCTACTGTCGCTGTAAAATCGTACCGTTGGCTCCTACGGCGAGGCAAGTCGTCGACCCAAAACAATCAATAGCCTTGAGATTGGTTGTGGTGGGCGAGTCATCGGGGAACCAACTGCTGCCGCCATTGCTGCTTATGAGAATGGTGCCATTGTCACCCACCGCATAGCAGAAAGCTGCATCGGGACAGCTCACGCCAGGTAGGGTTACGCCGGTTCCCGACGAGCGCGCGCTCCAACTGCCACCGGTGTTCGTTGTTTGGAATATCTTGCCGATCTGCCCTACAGTGACACACATCTCCTGCTTAACACAGCTTATACTCAATAACGATTTGCCTTCATTTAGCAAAAGATCCTTTTTGGGGATAACCCCAATACCGCCAGAGCCGCCCGCATTGGGATAAGTGCCGATGACCCGGCCTCCGTCACCGACCATCCAGCAGGTTCTCGATGAGAGGCAGTCAACACCGTGTAAATGGGTGTTGCCTAAGGGACCCGACTGCCAACTGGAACCGCCGTTATACGTAAACCGGGCCTCACTTTCATGACCAACAGCCACGCATTCATCGGATGAGATACAATCGACAGAACTCATGAGATATGATTGACCAAATTTTGACCACGAGGAGCCGGCATTGGTCGTTACCAGAATAAGACCGGTGTTACTACTACTCTTACCGACAGCCACACAGCGCGTAGCGGTCGGGCAGCTGACGTCCTTTAAGTCCAAGCCGGCAATAGAAGGCGTTACTGGTGACCAACTGCTGCCACCGTTACTTGTTTTTAGAATTATTCCTAAACCAACAGCCATACAATTCTGGCCACTGTTCTCACAGCCTACGCCATAAAGCAGGTTGGTTACGCCGGATGTCTGGCTAGACCAGCCTGTGGGCACGGAAGAGACGATAGGGAGATAAATATAAAAATCACTCTGAGCCACCGGGCCGGAGGCTGGATCGGCTCGGGTCACAAAATCGACACTATCGTTTCGATTAGTCGAGGGCAACACGGTTAAAACACCCACCCCCAAGATAATCAATGCGATCAATATACCAACAGCATTGAAAATCGAACGAAGTAGAGATCGTGAAGGCAACTTTAGAGGTTTCATCATTGTATCCTTTTTTGTAATGCAGGGTTAACATCACTAACTATACTTGATCGATTTAGCCTATCGCTATAGGACAAAAGGGCCGTATGAAGTGGAATTATGAAGAATGAATCATGAAAAGGCACGCATAATGTCTGATTTGATGGAAATGGGACAAGAAGAAGCCCGACTTTTTCAGCAAAGTCGGGCTTCTTAATTTTAGAAAACACTAACTAACAGAATTTTATAGGCTTAGAAGTCGAAACTATCGATGTTGTCGGCATCAAAGACGGTTGGCGGGCCAAGGAGAACAACGCCGTCATCGTCGATGGTGTAGGAGCCGAGCTTACCGGCTTCGAAAGAGTCGCCGGGGTTACCTTCGATTTCACCGGAGGCTAAAGCGTTAAGCGTATAGATGGACAGGTAGCCTAAATCGGCCGGGTTCCAAAGCGCAAACGCAGGAGAGGCACCGCTCTTAACGTACTCACGCATTTGGTTGGGGGTACCGAGACCGGTAACCATTACTTCACCCACTTTTTCGGCATCCTGAACAGCACGGGCGGCGGCAGCAATACCAACCGTGGTCGGTGAGATAATGCCTTTAAGCTCAGGATAGGTTCTCATCAAACCTTGGGCTTCGTTGTAGCTCTTTTCATCTTCGTCATCACCGTAAACGGTAGCCACCAGTTCGATGTTGGCGTATTCGTCCTTGGTAAGTTCATCTTCCATCCAGCCGATCCACTCATTTTGGTTAGGGGCAGTCGAGGTTGCGCTTAAAATAGCAATCTGGCCTTCGCCACCAATCAGATCGGAGATGAGTTGAATCTGGCCGCGTCCAATATCTTCCGATACGGCTTGCAGCACGTGAACGGTGCGACCACCCGTAGCAATTTCAGCATCCCAGCTCACAACCGGGATACCAGCGCCAATGGCGTCGGCACCGGTGGGAACCAACGCATCGGAGTCGTTAGCCGAAACAGCCAGGCCATCAACCTGTTGGGCGATGAGGGAGTTGAGCAACTGAATCTGCTCGGTAGCATCAGCCGTGGCCGAACCTTGATAGGTGACCGTAACGCCTAATTCAGCGGCTGCTTCCTGAGCACCGGTATTGGCGGTGTCGAAGTAAGGGTTGCCTAAGTTTTTGGGAACCAATACG
>JAGRBZ010000830.1 GCA_020433805.1 Anaerolineae bacterium | reverse complement strand
AAGCCTAAGTTGCAAAGCGTTGCGGGGCTGGAAAGTGAGATGGTTTGCAATGGTCTGCCGAGTCGAACTGTAGCGGGTTATTTTTCGGTGTCCTTCTCATAGACGCCACAGCAGGTGACCATCTTACTCCTCTACGAATTCAATTGTTCCAAGTTTCACAAAATCTCCGAGAGGCTGGTTGTCGATGCCCATAATCGGCAAGCGAGGGCCATCCGGCGGAAGATACATCCCCAGGCGAAGGGTATAGCGACCAGGCGACACATCGGGTGGTAGGGGAAGGTCCAGAGGATCGGCTATGATTTCATCCGGTATCCAGCCGGTGGTTGGCTGTTTTTCTCGAATGCCGGGCACTTTGTCCCGCTGCGCGATGATATCCCCGTCATCATTGACCAGATGGACAAAAACGCGGTAGGGTCGAGCCATTTCGCTGAGGGCTTGCCAGTAAAATTCAAAACTTACCTGACAGCCCTTTTCTTGGGTCTGACATTCGGGTAAATGGAGCTGTAAGTCAGACTCGGAGTTTGTCGCGATGGGTACGGGCGTATCGTAGCCCAATAATTTAACCTTGTTATCGAGGTTGGCCTCAACCGTGAAGTCCATCTGCGACGGCGGATCAAAGACCCGATCCTCTTTTTCTTCGATAGTGAGGCTGTCTAAATCTAAGCTGCTGCCGATTGGAATCTGCCAGCGGCGCAGGTTAAGGTGTGAGCCGTCGGGCCGCAGCCAACTGAGCCGCACGTACAGAGCATCCTCACCGGGGGGCGCACTGGCCGGCACAACGAGATTGGCTTGATCGCGAATAAATTGGCCTGCCACCCAACTGCCGGTTGGCGCTTTGCCGCCGACGGGTTGCAGCTCATCTGAGCGTAGTACATTGCCGTTGGCGTCGAGCGCTTCGACAAGCAGTGTATAATTGTCTTCCGGTTTCTTGAGAGCCTGCCACAGGAATTCCAGACCAAATCCTTTCCCCTGGCTAACACGGCTAACGGAATAATTATAGCCGGCCAATGTGATTTCACCGTTGAAGTCATGCGTAAAAGTTTGTTTGAGATAAACCGGTACGTCAACGTCATTGGCATTGGGAGAAACAATTTCGACCGGTTTCAGATCGAGAACGGGCGATCCGTCAGCGAGTCGCCAGGGGCGATTGACATCGGCATACGTCACCAATTGCAGCCGGTAGTCGCCCGGAAGGGTGCCGATCGGCACGGGAATCAGCGCATAACTTAAGACGTGCTGGCCCGATGTAATGGTTTCGGTCGGGAACCAGCCGCTGCGCAAGCTGTCGTCCAGTTGCGCCACAATACCATCATCGCGAACGAGCCGCAGCGAGACGGTTGTGCGCGGGTGAAGCTCTGTCAGGGCCTGCCAGGTGAGCGTAACGGGGAAAAGTTGACCGCTTGTAGCTTGAGCGGGAGCATCGGCTCCGAGCAAGCGTAAACTGTCTTTGAAGATGGCGTTGTCGATGGATGGCAGGTCGGGCAGTAAATCGACCGGATCAATCTCATGGGGGGCGATGCGAACCAATCGGCCCCAGGGAATAAGTTGATACCGATCCTGAATACCGGTTGCCCAACCTTGCAGCGGTCCGGCGATATAGAGATAGGGGTTGCCACGCTTGTACCAATCGATAACAACGTCCTCTGTGGGGGGATAGAGGCCGCGTAAATCAAGTCTACGCTGTTCGGTGTGTTGCAGGTACCAAAACGAGGTTAAATCGCCCCAGTGGGCCAGCAGGCCGGCGTTGGGTTCTAAGGGGTGATTGAGCGCGTCGCTCCATTCGTGGTAGATGTCTCGATTCCATTTGCGGGTCAGCCAGACAAGGTTGTGATTGAGTTGAGGGTAGATAAGAAGGGGTATGAGGAGAAGGAGTAGGGAGTAGGGAATAGGGAGTAGGGAATAGGGAGTAGGGAGTAGGGGGCGTAAAAGGCGTGTGAGTAATTGTGTGATGAGGATGATGGTGTTGGCGGCGAAGATGGAGAAGATGAGAAATGATGGGAGTAAAAAAGCCGATTGTTCGCCTTGACCATAGACAATGACCAACGGGATAGGGATGGCATACCAGAGCAAAAGTGGCAGAAATCGGCGGGGTTGGGTTATGGCTAACCCTAAACCGCCGATGAGGCCCAGACCGACTCCCAGTTGGGTAAAGTCTTCGAGCAGCAAGGGTAAGTAAACCGTAAAAAATTGCTCCGGAACAAGCCCCCAGTTGGTGACAACACCGCCGGTAAATTCGGTAGCGGTGAAGTAGCGCAGAAGACCGTTAAAACCGGAGCGGTAGAAATCGGCTAGAAAGCCGTGTTCGATAGCGGTTTGGCGGCC
>JAGRBZ010000829.1 GCA_020433805.1 Anaerolineae bacterium | reverse complement strand
TTCATTTTTGTCACCTTTTGTTGGGTTCTCTCTTATTTTACCATACCCACAGGTGACATTTGTCACTATATAGAATTGTGAATAATTAACAATTAATAATTAATGATGAGTGAGCATTATGCATCTATTCTAAAAGAGTCACTCTAGTTTTTTGCGGGCGGTTTTTATGCTGGCATTGATGACACGACATAGTTCGTCGCATTCTTGATTGATGTTGTGTAGTTTTTCTGCCGAAAGCAGATCGCTTTTGCTGATGATTTTGAGCCATACTCTGGACTCGTTGAGTTCTTTCAACCCCAATTTGAGTTTGTGAACAAAATCTTTAGAACTTTCTGCACCACGCGCTTCGGCATAAATCGCCGCCGGAGCCGTTCCACTACACAATAATTGTCCGGCAATGTGATTACCGGCCCGCGATTTGGGCAGATTGTTTCCCAATCGGATAATTCTCACAGCAAAGTCGATCATTCTTGCTTCAATATCATCCCCTTTAGCCATAACGCTACCCTTCAAAAACCAGTCAATCAATCATTTATTCATAATTAATTTTTAATTATTCACTATTAATTATTTCACCACGCATCAGCCGCACGCTCCTGGGTAGGCCAGCCGCGACCGCTGCCGGATTGGTTGTTATCGCCCTCGCGTTCGTGTTGGGTTTGCAGCATACCCCGGCGACCGCGTTGGGCGTTAATATACATTTTACCCATGCGCAAGAAATTTTTCGAACCGGACTGCCGTAGTTTGTGCAAATTGACTTCGTTGACCATCCAGCGGGTGGCGTGGTCGTAAAAGCGGGCCGAGTAACGTCCGGCTACTTTGAGATCGCGGTCGGTGCGGGCGGCCCAATCGAGATGGGAAACAATTTGATTTTCAACGGCAGCGTAATATTTGGTGCCTTTGATAGGGTATGAAACGGTCGTCAAAAAGATATCGGGACTGGCCTTTTTAAGATGATCAACCGTGGCTTCGATATCTTCAATTTCCTCGCCATCGTAGCCCAGCATAATAAACATACCGACCGGCACACCTTTGGCCTGGAGCATACGGGTTTTAGCCTGTACATCTTCAATGTTGGTTTTGCGCTTCATACGATCGAGAATGCGCTGTGAGCCGCTTTCGGCCCCAATCCACAGGCGGTAGCAGCCCATTTCGGCCAGGGCATCGATAACCTTTTCGTTAAGCCGATCAGCCCGGCTAATGCACTCGAACGGCAGCTTGAGGTTGCGCTGTTTGAGTGCATCGGCAAATTGCAGAAACCAGCGAGGATGGATGGTAAAAACGTCGTCGGCGTACCACAGTTGGTCGGGATTGTAACGCTCGACGATATGCTCAATTTCGTCGGCAACGTCCTGCGGGCTGCGGCGGCGATGCGTTTCGCCAAAAACGGAATGACTGCACCAGGTGCAGGTGTAAGGGCAGCCCCGGGCCGTAATTAGCGATACCGAACTTTGGCCGTGATGGGTTTGCCAGGTATCGAGATATTTCTGCATCGGGATAGCATCGCGATCGGGCCAGGGCTGGGCTGAGAGATCTTTAATTTGCGGACGTGGCGGCGTTTTGATCACCTGCCCGGTCTCACTACGGAAGACGATGCCGGCGACCGACTCCAGTCGGTGTGGACCTTGCTTCGTCAACACCGGAATCAACGCCTCCAGCGTCTCTTCACCTTCGCCGATGGCAACGACATCGGCTCCAGCATCGAGATAAGCTTCGGCATAGTGGGGTGGCTCCGGGCCGCCGATCACTACCGTTGCGTCAATTGCTTTACACTGCCGGATCATCGTCAAAATATTTTGCTTGGTCATCAGGTTGCAGTACAAGCCTACCAAACCGGGCCGAGTTTGACGCAAATAGGCTTCGAAACCGACCAGTGTTTCAAAGGTACTATCGAACAGATCGACCGCAAACCCCTTGGCTTTGAGATGTGACGAGATGTACAGCAACCCCAAAGTAGGATAGGGTTTCATGATTTTCTGTTCGTGTTCGTCTTCGGCAATAAAATAACCGTGCGAGAGGAGGATGTCCATAGTTATCCGATCTGCTTATAACGTCGATTGCAATTCCAGTTGAGTCGGCTCCGGGTGCGGAACTTTAGACAGGCGACGCAAGCGAGACGATGATTTAACCAACCGAGCCAAGTTCACTGGAATCGAGATGGTCTGTTTAATATGGGCCGGACGTAGCTCCGTAGGCGAGGCCAGCGCCGATTTCACCTTTTTCCAGGCTTTGCGGGCGCGATATTCGTGATGCACGCGATGGTGCAGCACCCGATAAAATTCATTAACAAAGGGGCCGCGATAGAGCATATCGAGATCGTCGGAGTC
>JAGRBZ010000828.1 GCA_020433805.1 Anaerolineae bacterium | reverse complement strand
TATGGGGGCTTGACGCTGCTCATCACCGCCGCCTATGTTATCTTCGTCGGCGGCCTAGGGACTCTGGCGGCTAATCAATCGGGCCAGGTCATTGGTTTGGTGGTGGGCACAGCGATTGTGGTTGTCGGGATTCGCCCCTTACACCATGCCTTGCAAATGAATGTCAATCGTTTTGTGACTGTGTCGCCTATGGCTCCCATCGATGAACCATCACTTGAGCCAACCAGCACGCTTCCTCCTCCCAACCGCTCGCCTTCGACAAGTTTAGGACGCAGCTCTCCGTCCCAGCCCCACTTACGTTGGCTCACCATCGCCTTGTTGCTGGTCGCCCTGATACCGCTACTCGTAATGGCCTCACTGATTCTGGCGGGTTGTGCCGCGTTTGCATACTTAGAAGTCACAGGCATTTTTATCGCCTCCGCCAGCAGCCTGGCTTTTTCGATACTGGGCGTTCTCATTTTCGCCTATCAACCTTATAACCGCATCGGTTGGCTTTGCTTATGGATAGGCATCGGTCTGCTGGGGGTAGGGGCTACCGACCTCTATGCCAGTTGTGGCCTGGCAGGACATATCGCGGCCCCCGGTTCGGCTTACCTGGCCTGGTTTAGCTACAGTTTTGGCGTATTCTTTCCCCTCGTGCCTATGTTTATTTTATTGCCGATGATGTATCCCACCGGCAAGTTTTTGTCGCCACGGTGGCAA
The DNA here is from genome assembly GCA_020433805.1 of Anaerolineae bacterium. Classification (GTDB taxonomy): domain Bacteria; phylum Chloroflexota; class Anaerolineae; order 4572-78; family J111; genus JAGRBY01. The sequence continues at coordinate 1,626 of JAGRBZ010000828.1, read as the reverse complement.
TGGATAACCGTGGCCGGTCTCATCGGCGTAGCGATCAATGGGGCAGCCATGGGCCTACTACCCGATTTAAGCCGGGACAATGGCTTTGAAACTTTATTTAACGTCGCAAATCCCTTCGGCATAGCGCACTTGCCTGACTGGTGGTATTCGTTCTTCAGCAGCAGTTCAAACCTAACCCTTCTTACCCTAAGCCTGATGGGTATCACCGCCATGGTTGTTCGATTCAGGCGCTCGGTTGGCGATGAACGGCAGCAGATGAAGTGGCTGGCCTATTTTTTAGGAACAGCCGTCGTGGCTCAACTTCTTTTCTTTGAGCTACCCGGCGCTTTCTTCTACCCTGAAATTTTCAGTTCGATTTGGTACGTGTTGATCATCCTTGTGGTCTTTTTAGGCTTCCCTGTTATTATCGGCATCGCCATCTTCAAATACCGGCTGTACGCCATCGACATCATCAACCGCACCCTGGTCTATGGGGGCCTGACTATGCTCATCACCGGCGTATACGTCTTCCTCGTAGGAGGCATTAGTACCCTGACCGCCAACCAGTCGGGACAAGTTATGGGCCTGGTGCTGGCAACGGGAATTGTGGCCGTTGGAGTGCGCCCGCTCCATCGCTCGTTACAGGCCACCGCCGACCGCGTTATAGCTGTGCCGGATTTACCCCCCGTTGGAGAGCCTATGAACGAACCCACTATGAAAATGACCGACCCGGCCCGGCCCAGACCGTTTATCCGCTGGATCGCCCTGGTTATCTGGGTGCTGATCGTACTGGCCCACCTGACGCTTTTTGTGTTCGATTTAAATGTGGATTTCACCCAGATGTTGGTTCCCTGTACAGGCGGTTTAGACGGAGGGTGCAACTTCCTGGCCATTTCAGAGGCAGAGATGGCGACGCTGACCGTCTGGGGGTTGACGTCACGGGCTTACGCTTTGGCGATGAATCTGGTTCCGATAATAGTCCTGCTCGTTTATTGGTTGTTGGGCGGTCTGATTCTGTGGCGGCAGGGGACGAGCTGGTTTGGTTTGGCCCTTTCCCTGGCCCTGATCGTTACGCCCATCATGGCCTATTCAACCGACACTGATTGGACCCTCGTCAACCCCAACCTAGTCCCCCTGGGGGCAATCGTCGTGTTTCTCGGAACGGTTATTATGTTGCTTTTTCTTTACCTGATACCCAACGGCCGTTTTTCCCCCCGCTGGGCTTATATCCCCATGATCTGCACCCTTTTGCTTATCGGAGGTGTGCCCCTGGAAATCAGCGGCATCATCGCTCCGCCGGCCCAAGTAGAACCTTTGATTAACATCACTACCATCAGCTTGGTGTTCCTTGGTGGTGGCTTACACATCTACCGTTATTTGAGAGACTCCACCCCCATTGAACGCCAGCAAACTAAATGGATCTTATTTGGCATATTATCCTTCATTGTAGCAGTCATTATCTGGGTCATCGTTTTTGGCCGGGCAGTGGCTATTCCAAATGGGGAACCCCGCCTCCTGGCAAACTTCGCGGGTTGGCTCTTCACAGGCTTATTTCTTCTCGGCCTCCCCGTCGCCATAACCATGGCCATTCTGCGCTACAAGCTATGGGATATCGATGTCATCATCAATCGCACAGATCGGAAGAGC
>JAGRBZ010000082.1 GCA_020433805.1 Anaerolineae bacterium | reverse complement strand
GGTCGCAGCGGGCCATGAGTTCATCGTGGCTGCCTTGATCGATGATGTGGCCCTGTTTGAGTACTAAGATTTTGTCGGCGCGCCGGATTTGGGAGAGGCGATGGGTGATGAGCAGCGTGGTTCGGCCTTCCAGCACGCGGTTGATAGCGCGTTGAATTTTATCTTCGGTGGCGCTGTCGATGGCGCTGGTTGAGTCATCGATCATCAGTAGGCGGGGTGAGGTGAGGAGCGCACGGGCGATGGCGAGACGCTGGCGTTGGCCGCCGGACAGAGTTACGCCCCGTTCGCCGATGACGGTTTGGTAACCGTCTTTGAAGCTGGTGATAAAGTCGTGGGCTTGAGCATCGTGGGCGGCCTGTTCGATGGCTGTCTGATCGACCTGCTGCCCCAAGCCAAAAGCGATATTTTCGGCAATCGTACGTGAGAAGAGAAAGATGTCTTGTTCGATGGTTGAAATTTGGGAGCGTAGCGAGGCCAGGTTCCAATCGCGGACATCGACATCGTCAATTAAGATGCGGCCTTCGCTGACGTCGTAGATGCGGTTGACCAGCTTGGTCAGGGTGCTTTTGCCGGAGCCGGTCTGGCCGACAATCGCCACGGTCTGGCCGGGTTTGGCCTCGAACGAAACGTCGGTCAAGACCGGTTTTTCACCCAGGTAAAATGTGACTCTTTCAAATTTGAGATGACCTTGCATCGACGCCTGATGACCGGCTTTGTTCTCATCGAGTTCCGTTTCTTCTTGCATCAGTTCCAAGATACGTCCGGCTCCGGCCAACCCCAGTTGAATGAGCGAGAAAGTAAAGATGGAGATGAAAGCGGGAAAGCGCAAAATGCCCATTAAGCCCATATACGCCACCAAATCGCCGATGGTTATCTGCTGCTGGATAACTAACCACAAACCGTGGCTGAAGGCTCCGGCCAGAGCGATGCCCAAAATGAGCGGCGGCAGATAGCGGGCTTCGACCTGCCCCTGCTTAACAAAGGCATCGCGATAGAGACGAGCGTTGGTTTGAAACTTATGCTGCTCTTGCTCCTCCTGCGCGGTCGATTTGACGACTTCGATGCCGGAGATCGCCTCGGCCAACCCAGCGTTCATCTCGCCGAACTGGGCGCGGACCCGCCCCACCACCGGACGGAGTTGACGGTTGTAATGGCGCAAGGCTATCGCCATCAGCCCCACAAAAACGAGAGGCGCGAGCAGCAGTTCCAGCTTTATAAAGGCGATAAAAATTACCGGCATGAGCAGGCTAAGCGAAGCGTCGGTCGTTAGTGAAAAACCGGGGTTAATCATCGGGTTAAGCTGGCGGATGTCGTTGGTAGCGCGGGCCATAACATCGCCCACGCGCTGCCGGTTGTGGAAGGTTTGGCTTTTACCCAGCAGGCTCATGTACAACTCATCACGGGCGTCGCGCTCCAAACGCTGGCCCAACGTTTCCACAGAGAGCGCGTTGGAAAGGTCAATAAGACCACGCACCAAAACTATCCCTAAAATAGTTAGTGCGACAAATAACAAACGGCGGGTATCGGATTGTGGATCTAAAACAATATCAAACGCCTGGCCGGTTAACCGGGGGACCGAGGAAAAGAGGGCGTTCATAACCGTAGTACCGATCAAATAGTACAGCAAAAAGCCTTTGTAGCGCCACAAGTGGGAGAATACCCACCTTAACGGGCTAGATTGGTTATAAAGATAAGCTTCCGAAACGCTAAATTCTCGTTTCAATGAGGGGAGAGAAGTGGCCACAAATCCTCGCTTTCAGGCAGTCTTATCACACGAACATATGTTCCAAGAAATCTCATACTACTGCAAATTAAAGAGGTTGTCAATACTTTTTTGGATGTATCGATTCAATCTTACCGGCTGCCAGAATAAAGTATATCTCGCTTTGCAAGGTCAGTCATCGCCCTTTGTGGCTAAACACATCTGACCATTTGGACAGGATATGGTTTTCGATAGAAATGAAATTTACCAACATTCTGCCATTTTTTTCTGTAGATAGACTTTATTGAAAACGCAGATTTCTTCATCGATTTCTATGAGTCATTTTTCGTCTCCAGGCCGGAAGGGGCAGTCTCTATTTCGCACTTTTTTCGCAGCTATCTGCTAATTTGGAACTATCTGTAAATGACAGAGCAAAAGATATTGCCGAACGACGACGAACTTTGCGTTGCTATAGCTCAATGTCTTGTTCTGCTCTATTGTGACACGTTTGAATTTAATTTTATCATCTCATGCACACCCTTAGAATATCGCCGGTAACACAAAGTGAGGAGTCGATGAGTTTAGTCAATTACCAACTCGGAAAATATGTTTTAACAGAACAGCTAGGTCAGGGCGGGATGGCCGAAGTATACAAAGCTTACCAAACCGGTCTGGAGCGCCATGTTGCGGTCAAGGTCATGCATCGTCATTTGACCCAATCCGCCGATCTGGTTACGCGTTTTCAACGCGAAGCGAAGAGTGTTGGGCAGTTGCAACATCGACACATCTTGCAGGTCATTGACTTTGATATTGAGTCAGGCATTTACTATTTAGTTATGGAGTTTATCCAAGGCCAAACGCTGGCCGACTATCTGGCGAAGAAGAAAGCGCTGCCCGTTGAGGAGGCGCTCCACATCGCGGCTCAATTGGTTGATGCCCTGGACTATGCCCATCGCAACGGCGTTATTCACCGCGACATTAAACCGGCTAATGTCATGCTGCGCAACAACAACCCGAATGAAATGATTCTCACCGATTTTGGGCTAGTACGTCTGGCTAATGAAGCCAACTTGACGGTCAAAGGCACCCTTATTGGAACACCGGCCTACATGGCACCTGAAGCGTTTCGCGGTAATTCCGTCAATGAACTATCGGATATTTACAGTTTAGGTGTGGTTTTGTACCAGATGGTAACCGGCAACAAACCTTACTCCGGCGACACCCCTTACGCTATCATCACCAAGCAAATGAACGAGGAACTGCCGCCGCCGCGTCAATTCAAACCTGATCTACCGGACGTTATCGAAAAACTATTACTTAAGGCTCTGGCTAAAGATCCTGCCCAGCGTTTTCAAAGCGCCGCCGAATTTCAGCAGGCCATTCAACAAGCTCAAATGGTGGTGGCCCACGGATCATCCCCGTATTCGACACAGGGTCTGCCGTATCAAACGACTACCCCGCCACCTTACCCTAACAACGGTAGCGGAAGTAAAAGCAGCCAATGGTTGATCTTGGCTGCCGGAGCCGGTAGCGTCATTTTTTTTATCGCGATAGCCGTTGGTTTGATGTTGCTCGTCGGACCCGAAATTACCGGAGCAGAGAACGCCCAGGCTGAAGATGAGCCGGTCTCGGAACAGAGCGATCAAGTGCAATCGGCAAATCCAACAGCAGAGAGCGGCGCTGTATTCGAAATTATTTCGGGCGAGGGCGAATCGGACATCGGATCGGAGAGTGCTGCGTCTACGCCGATAAATATGATTGATATTTCGGCCGGACGCTTTTTAATGGGATCGAAATTCGGCGAACGGAATGAACAACCTGAACACGATGTCTTTGTCGACAGTTTCTACCTTGACGTCTATGAAGTGAGCAACCGGCAATATCGCACCTGTGTTACGGAAGGTGGTTGTACCCTACAGGCCGTTGCTGATGCGGCGAGCATCCAGGGGTATCGCGATGATCCGGCGTTCGATGGTTATCCGGCGGTGGGTGTAACCTGGGATCAAGCGGTTGACTACTGCCAATGGCTCGGCAAACGTTTGCCCACCGAAGCAGAATGGGAATATGCCGCCAGTGGTCCGGAAAACCAGATTTACCCGTGGGGCAATGACTTCGTTCCCGAATTCTCGGCAGCGGGGTCTGATGACTTACAGCCGGTCGACAGCTTCGCGCCAGGTATTAGTCCGTTTGGAATGTACCAAATGGCCGGCAACGCCGGTGAGTGGGTGCTGGACGTTTACGATGAAGCGTTCTATGAGAACTCGCCCGTTCAAAATCCGTTTAGCTCCACAGGCGGCGACCAGCGCGTCTATCGAGGCGGTACGTTCGGCAGCACCGACCCCGGCTTCTACACCACCAGCCGCCGCTTTGTTGAAAATCGCTCGGCGAGTAAGGTGTGGATTGGTTTTCGATGTGCTTTGGATAAATAAATGACAACGTAACTGTTGCAGTTGCAAAGTTGCATTGTAGGTAAAAATTTTTACCACAGAGGGCGCAAAGTAGGCACAGAGTTCACAGAGGGTATTCTCTGTGTCCTTTGTGGCTTCTCTGCGCCCTCTGTGGTTTAATGTTGCGGGTCAAAGCTTGAGTAATGGATTTGTTACCGATCGCCATAATGAAGCTAGCAATCATATCAAACCGCTAATAAATCGAGCTACCTCATCGGCTCCGTTGGGAGGTTGGCTGTTTGATCGGGGCAAAGCCAGTAGGTCTGGCAGATGAGTGAGCCAGCGACCGTCTTCAAATTGAGCCTCTTCAAAATGCAGGCACGGTATGTTGGCCTCCACATAATCCACTAAAAAGGGCGACTCGCGAAAGGTGGAGCGGCCAATATAACCGAAGGGAATACCGGCCTGATAAACTTCGGCCAGCGTACTGTAGCCCACTTTGCCGATGAGCGCGTCGGCGGCATTCAGAAGATCGGGGTGATAAATATCAAGCGGCAGGGCGATAAGCCGCGTTCGACTTTCAAGTCCTTGATTGCCGGCCACCGCAAAGTAAACCTCTTCCTGCAAATCCAGCGTTTCTAAAAATGAATAATCCCAGAACGTACCGCCCATACTCAGCACCACCAGCTTGGCTGCTTCCGGTACGCCCAACTTCTGGCGCATCTGGTCAATCGGCTCACGCATTACCCGACTAATCGGACCGACTGTTAAATCTACGCTAGCGCGGCGACAGATGGGTTCAGTTTGGATATGAATATCGGCGCGGTCAAATAACCCTTGCAGATAGGTGACGTGGCGCTCGATTTTGGGGTTTTGTGTGATGTAAGCTTCATAGATCCAATCCCAGGTAAAATTTTCGATCAGTACCGACGGGATACTCGCTGCCTTGGCCACGGCAATTCCCAACGGCGCAATGTCGCACACAACCAACCGACAATTGGCTTCAACAAGCTGACCAGCCAGACGACCGATAAGAGCCGGATCAAACGGAAAGAAGTCGTCAAGCGCCGCGATGGTTTGGGGCAGATCCTCCTTAAGAGCATTCTTTTGCACCATCCCAATATCGGTCACTAAATCGTGACAAGTGAAATTTTTTACGCCGGAGTCTTTATAAAACCAGCCCGGCATTTTAGTAAAAATTTCAAAGCGAAAGCGGTCGCAACAGCGTTGAAAAGCGGTCATCACCGCCGAAGCACGGGCCGCATGGCCGAAGCCATGCGGCGACACAAAGTAGGCAAGGGTTGTAGACTCCACGGGTTACATCTCCAGGGCAGATTGCCAGTTAGGATAGGCAGGGGTGGGCAGAAGATCGCGGCGTAGGCGAGCGACCTGGTATTGGGCCGGGGGCAAACCGATCGGCGCGTCGAATTGGGGATCGGGCAAATCGAGCAGATGGAAGGCTCGAGTATAAAATTCTTCGCGGGTTGGACACGGCGTAACAACGGCTAAGTAAACTGGCTCAGACGCAGGATGACGCAATGCCTCAAAGATGGCGGTGGCCGCATCATCGTAATGAATAAGGGCTAGCGTTTTGTCCGGTGGCCGTACTTTCATGGTACGACGGCGTCGCAGCGCAGACATGGGCCCCCGTTCTTTGCAGTACAATCCACCACTACGGATAACCACACCTGCTGCACCAGCCCACGCTTGAAACGTCTGCTCTGCCGCAGCGATACTCTGCGAGCGGCGATCGCTGCCGGGCGGTGTTTCTTCATCGATGATGCCGTGGGCTTTAGGGCCAAAATAGCCAATGGTGCTAATCATAACCACCCGCGCTGGGGCAGCGATGTTACGTTCACGGAGATGGTTGACGGCTTCCGCCTGTTTTTCATGGCCCGGTAATGAAAGCAGCAGTACATCGTCGGGCTGAAGAAGATCGATTGGCGATCCTACGCGAGGTGTGATACCCGCAGCAATAAGCTCAGCATGTCGCTGCTCAGATTGAGTGATGCCGGTAACAGGGCCAACGTACGTGTGCCACAATTTAGCAACGCGGCCGCCCAATTCACCGGCTCCCCAAACGACCAAATGCGGGAGTGAAGTCTGCGGTTGCGATTCATCTTGATGACTCAAAGTTCGTGTCCTTTTGCGAGAGTTTAGTCGGGTGTATAATTTCGGCACACCATCGCTGTATCTTAGATAAGGACACTGCAATGTCAAAAACTATAGTTCACTATAAAAATCACGTCGGCAAGCGTGAGGATAAATTTTATAAAACAACTTTATTTCAGGCCGAACATCTCATGATTGGCTTGAATTGCCTGGAACCCGGCCAGGTGCAAAAGGTCCATGATCATGCCGATCAGGATAAGTTTTACTATGTTATTGAGGGAGAGGGACGTTTCACAGTAGGCGATGAGGTGGTTGATGCCACTCCCGGTCACATCATTTGGGCTGAGGCGGGGGTGCCGCACGGCGTCGAAAATTGCAGCGAGGCCCCATTGGTGATTTTGATGGGCATCGCTCCATCGCCTTAATTGGGCTGGAGTTCGAGGGCTAGATGCGGCCATAGCCCCTCGACATATTCCTTAAACTCGATGTGCGCCGATTCCAACTCAGCTACAATTGCCTGAGCTTCAGCGAGGCGGTTTTCTCGACCAAGAGTTTCCAGACGACAGGCAATATCATAGAAGCGCTCGGCGCCAACTGTTGCGGCGGAACCTTTCAAACTGTGAACGACCTTTCTGAGTTGCTCTATATCTTCTGTAGCAATTGATGTTGCGGCCTCAGGCACCTGGCTCTCCATTTGCAAGAGAAAATCTAAGATTACTTCTTTAACAAAGTCATTGTCGTCGCCCAGTACCTCAACCAATTTTTCCCGATTGAAGATGACAGCAGCAGGAAGTTCAGGTACAGAGTCGCTCACCGGTTCATCCGGGTTCGGTACAGGGAGATAGTGTTCTATCAGATCAAATAACTTTTTGGGGCTAATAGGTTTGCTGAGATAGTCATTCATCCCGGCGGCTAAAAAACGTTCGCGGTCACCGGTCATTGCATGGGCTGTCATGGCGATAATGGGAATATGCCGCCAGTCGGGATTCTGTCGAATAGTCTCAGTTGCCTGAAGACCATCCATAACCGGCATCTGAACATCCATCAAGATTACATCAAAAGCATAGCTTTCTTGTAAATGTTCCAAAACCTGACGTCCGTTTTCAGCAATCGTAACTTGATGACCAGCTTGTTTAAGAAGGCCAATTGCTACGCGTCGATTAACCTTGTTGTCTTCGGCTAACAGAATGTTAAGTTTAGGCGACGTAAAACTATTTTCAGGTGTCGCTGGAGCCTCTAATCCTAACGTATTAGCAGAGGAAACCATTTTGCCAAGGGTTGCTAAAATGGTTTCGAGGAGAGCGGATTGCTTTATTGGCTTCGTAAGATAACCAGACCAACGGTTGTTCCGCTCTGCTGTTATCCGATTCAGATCATCTATGGATGTTAACATGATAACCGGCAGTTCCTCTAAATCAGAATGCTGTCGAACCGCTTTTAAAACCTCCAAACCGTCCATAGGCTGCATCTCTACATCGAGCAATAACATATCAAACGGATGACCATTGACAAACGCTTCAGTGAGTAACGATAACCCTTGTGTTCCATTAGCTGCTTCAGCAGTATGGCAACCAAAAATCTGCAATGTTTTCTGTAAAATGTGCCGATTGGTAATGTTATCATCAATAATCATCACCCGTAATTCTTGGAGGGCAGAAAGATCAGGAAGTATGGACTTGGTATCATAATCAGGCTGTGTCGCAACCGGAAGCGTGAAGTAAAACGTGCTCCCTTGCCCTACTTGGCTTTCAACCCAGATGTCTCCGCCCATCATTTGAACCAACTGTTTTGAGATAGTTAATCCCAAGCCGGTGCCACCAAATTGACGAGTAATGCTGTTGTCGGCTTGAGAGAAACTCTCGAAGATTGGTTCCAACTTGTTGGCTGGAATACCGACACCGGTATCGGTTACAGAACACTGCAGTATTACAGTTTGACCGTTTTCAGTATGCTTCTGAACGCGCACTACAATTTCGCCCTGGTCGGTAAATTTTATAGCATTGCCGATAAGATTGACTAGCACTTGGCGAATACGAAGCGGATCTCCTTCAGCGCCGAGGGGTACATCAGGATCAATGTTGAGAATAAGCTCTAACTGCTTTTCTAAGGCGCGGGGAACCAAAAGATCGACCGTTTTCTCCACTGTTTCCCATAAATTAAAGCCTATCCTTTCCAGTTTTAGTCGGCCAGCCTCGATTTTGGAAAGATCCAGAATATCGTTCAAAAGGCTCAGCAATGCTTCTGCCGAGGACTGAACTGTTGTTAAATAGTCTCGCTGTTCACTGGTAAGATGGGTACTTAAAGCCAATTCGGTCATGCCGATAACTCCATTCATCGGCGTTCTAATCTCGTGACTCATATTTGCCAGGAATTCGCTCTTGGCTTGGCTAGCCGCTTCAGCTGCTTCCTTAGCCTGCCGTAACGCATCTTCCATCGCTTTGCGATCGGTGATGTCCTCTGAAACTTTGATATAATGAATTATCTGCCCGTGAGAATCTTTAATGGAAGCAATAGAAGCTAATTCCCAATAGGGTTCACCATTTTTCTTTTTGTTTAAGAACATACCGCGCCAAACACCACCCTCTGCCAGCGTTCGCCACATTTCTTGCTCTGATTCGTGAGATTGATTACCCAGCTCAGCCGCGTTTTTTCCAGTTACCTCAGCCACATTATATCCCGTTAATTCGGTAAATTTAGGGTTAACGTATTCAATGCACCCTTTACTATCGGTGATCATAGCCAAAGAAGGACTATTTTCAACAGCTTGGGATAACAGAGAAGCTCTCTTTTCAGATAGCTCTTTTAATACGCTATTACGTGCTAATCCCCAAGAAACTGCAATCAACAGCCCGCCAAGAACGGTGTAAGCGACAGCAAAACCAACTTTTAACCCTGTTAATTCATTAGTAAAGTTACTGGAGGGAACTCTGGAAACATATTTCCAAGAATAATCTCTGACAACAAAATGAAAGTCTTTATTTTTTTCTGTAGCAGAAAGCCAGTTATTTTCAAAGGGAGAGAAGGTCTGAAAGGTAAACAATCCACCACTAGTGTAAAATTGACCTGACACTTGGGTTTGAATCGCGGACCAGGCATCTTTGAAATCGTTCTCAAATGTCCAGTTTTGCCCCTCATCAAACATAAACCCCCATTCACCATCAGGGTTGGGCGCTTTGAGATAGTAGCCTTCAGCGTTAAGCAACATCATTTCACCTAGACCTATTTTCGCATTGCGATCCAGTTGATCAAGCAAATTGTTGCCTAGAAAAGCGAGTACTACTATTCCCCGCTTTTTCCCCTGTCGGTCAAAAACCGGTGTTCCCAGCCGGATGACCGGTTTCAACGGTTGCTCAATCTGTCCGTTCTCAATGTTTAGATCAAATGCCGAGATATAAATCTCATCACGGTCTAACTGCATTGTCTCAGAAAAATAGTAACGATGGGCTTTCGATTGAAGTTGGGTTAAGGGGACAATTTCAGGATTGCCATTATTATAGTTGACGCGTACTATTTCCATTCCGGTTTCATCGAGCACGTGAACATGATTGTAAATGCCGCGTTTAGTAACAAAATTATAATACGTTTCCAACAACCGTTGTTTAGATATTCCCGATGGTCTATTGTCATCCAGCACGTTCTGTAGGGCACTACCCTCAGATAACAAGAGCAGATCAGAAATTGCCGACTGCATTGTGTTATTAATGGTTAATTTTTGGGTATCAACAAGTTGAACTTGCTGCTGCTCTATTCGCTCATGATAGTTTTGGGCATCACGAGAGTAAATGAAGTACAGGGTTAGGGGCAACAACGTTAGTAAACCTAACAAAACAGCAGCAATAGCTAAGAATCGCTTTAAGGTCGCATACAAAGGAAGTGATAACTTAGATCGAAGGTATGCAGTATTAACATTTCTTTTCATTATTTACTCTTATGTAAAAAGCAAAACATAACGAATATCTATTCGCGATAAAAACTAATTTGGTATCGCTATATTTTATTATCGACGGTTTGTAGCCTGATAAAGAGTCGTCACCCTTTCGTTCTATGGAAAAGTGGACGAAAGAACTATCAAGCATGAACTGATCAAGTGTAGATTTACCTCTATTGTCTACGCAGAAAGTGTAGAAAGAAATGTAATGAATATGCAGATTTTGTTTCAGTTTTATTCAAAAATAGTCATAAAAGAGGATGTTTGGTGGAGGCGTAATGTATCCAGGCTCTCTTCAACCAGGGCAAGCACCACCGACCGATCAGCGTCTAGCGGCTTACTGGTGCCCCACAGTGATGAGAGCACATCGACTACACGCGATGTTTGATGAAGCAAAGTAGAGTCCATTGCTACTAAAGCAGCGGCTGCTCCAAGCGCATACCGACGAGGCGTAATTCCCTGTGATAAGGCTAGCCGCATCGTACCTATTAACCGATCGTTCCAACCAAGTTTGCGTTGAGGATCGCGACCGACTCGTTCAACAGTGTCGCGCAAGTAGGGACTCATCATACGTTGGAGCAGATCGTCTGCATAATGGCGATAGCCCGCCGGGGTAAATAGGGGGTCTTGCCCACCATATTTGCGGATAAGCGCTTGGCCTGACTCGTCTAAAAAAGCATGGCGTAAGAAAGAAATCGCGCCCGGCACAGCCTTCAACTCCGCTATATGCTCGACACCCACCAGTTGCCCCAGGTAAGCAGCCAGCGCGTGGGTGGCATTGTGTCCATAGAGTTTGGCTTCTTCAAAAGGGCGTAGATTATTTTTCTCTTCAAAAATTGCGATACCACGCTGAAAAAAGGGAGATGAGGTACCAAAGTCAACTTTTTCGATCAGAATTCGATTAAATGCCTCCACTAGAAAAGCACGAAGTTCATTTGGCGTTAGAGGAGTTAGCTGCTGCGCTTGAATTTCGGCCCGGCCAGAAATGATACCGCTCATTTTGCCGATGACCGTATTAAGAAACCGCACTCTGGAGCGCACAGAGTCCTGTTTGCGCAGGGGCACAGCTTCCATTACTGTTTCTTCTAAAAGTTGGGCAGCTCGATGGTGATTCTCCGCGGTGTAAATTACGCATCGAGGCCCATCATTGGCCACCTTGCGGCACAGCCCTTCGGCCAAAACCCGATGCAAACTTTGTGGTCCATCGGTGGTATAAAAGGAAGGGCTGGGAACCGCTGTGCCGATTTCTTCCGCCTCGGCAATTGCTTCGACTAAACGCGCACGGTCAGCATTGACAGACGGGTTCTCGATCTCTATCGGGCCAATGGTGACAGGCAAAACGCTGTCTAACTGTGCGATATTAACGGCATAGTGGTTATTGGCACGGCGTACATTCTCAACCACCTCCGGGATAATTTCAGCAACAACCAATCGTTGAAACGCGCCAGATTGGTAAGCTTCATATAAAAATAAGCCGGCTTGGATTGCGCCAAATCCAAAGCCGACATAGGTTCGAGTTCTATTTAGCGCCATGCTCATGGTGCACCATTATTCATTTATCGTCTGATCAATTTTGTACCCGCCCAAAACGCTGAGCCGCATCGCGAAGGATACCCTCTGTCCAGTCGTTAACCGCCTCACTTCGATAACGCCATTTCCAATTACCAAAAGCAGTACCCGGTGTATTCATTCGGGCGTCGCTCTCTAAACGTAGTAGATCTTGCATCGGGACGATCGCCCAGTTACAAACCGATGACCAGGCCAACTGGTTCATAACCCAAACCACATCTTTATCCCAAATGTGGGCTTTCTCCCTCATAAAGTAATCGTTAATGGCAACTTTGTCCCACTCGGGCAGTTTTTTATACCAACCTAGCGTTGTATCGTTGTCATGGGTACCCGTATACACGACGGCATTTGGCTTATGATTGTGCGGTAAAAAGGGGTTGGTGGCGTCAAGCCCGCCGCCGAGGCTGACAAAGGCAAATTGCAATACTTTCATCCCGGCAAAGTTAAAGTGATCGCGTAAGTGTCGAACCTCATTCGGAATAATACCTAAATCTTCGACAATAATGGGCAGATCGCCCAACTCTCGACGAACAGTTTCAAAAAACTCATAGCCGGGAGCTTTTACCCACTGACCATGTATAGCCGTTTCCTCATGAGCCGGGATTTCCCAGTATGAATCAAATGCACGAAAATGATCGATACGCACCACATCAGCCGTTGAAAGCACCGCTCTCAAACGTTTAAGCCACCACTGGAAGCCATTATTGCGCATATTATGCCAGTTATATAAGGGATTACCCCATCTTTGTCCTGTTTCGCTAAAAAAGTCGGGGGGAATACCGGCCACAACAGTAGGGCGACCCTGATCATCCAATAAGAAAAGGTCCTGATTAGCCCAGACATCGACGCTATCCTCAGCTACAAAAATAGGAATATCGCCAATAATCTGGATGCCCAATTCGTTGGCGTAACGCCGCAGGGCGGTCCATTGCTGGTAGAAATAAAATTGGATGACTTTTTTAACCGCAACATCTTCGTTGTGTTCCTTATTCCATTTTCGGAGAGCATCTTCGTGCCGTAACCGCAGTTCTTGCGGCCAATAGCGATTCCAAGTGCCATCGACTCCTTCACTTTCGGCTTTTTGATCGAAGTGTTCTTTAATGGTCATAAATGTGGCAAAATCATCAAGCCAGTGCCAATAATCACGACAAAACGTCTCATATTCGGCTCTTCGGTAAGAATTGGCCTGTGCTAAAAATGTACGTGCCGCTTTTTCCAGCAGCGGAATTTTCCAGGCAATCACCCGTGTATACTCGGCAAAATCAGGGTTAAAGTCGGGAACGTCGGCGACATCGGCCGGGTCCAAATCACCATCCTCAACCAATTTATCGAGGCTTATGAGCAACGGATTGCCGGCAAATGTAGATAAAGAGGCATAGGGCGAGTCACCTACACCGGTCGGGCCTAACGGCAAAATCTGCCATAATGTCTGCTTACCCGCAGCCAAAAAATCAACAAAACGATAGGCTTCAACCCCCAAGTCACCCACCCCATACGGTCCGGGAAACGAGGTGGGGTGCAGCAAGATCCCACTGGCACGTCTTAATTCCATAACTTTTCTCCTTTGAAAAATAGGTAGGTAAGACATCGACTTTTATACTGGCCTATGTCTTACAAGTTTCATCTCTCTCATGGATGCATTATAATTTTTTCTTAGGATTGGTTAAATTTGATGAAGGCTGATGAACCAGGGGTTTTGTGCCAGGCGTAAAGCTTTAGCCGGTAAGGCCAATTATGACGACAATAGTAACTAACAGCACAACCTCGATAAATTCGCCGCTTGCACCATAGACATCACCCACGAGACCCCCGATCCGGGCCATAGCCAGCTGAGCCACCAGCGTAACAGACAGCCAGGTAACGGCCAGCAGCACCAGCCCCAGCCAGCCCCACAGCAGCAGGGCCGTGAGCACAGCCACTCCTGAGGCAGCGGCAATTTGCGGCCATTCCAACCCACGCCGGAAAAAGACGCTTAAGCCGTCGAGCCGGGCCAACGGATAGCGAGCCATACTCCAGGTCATCGCCCAGCGGGCTAAGGTGGGAGTCACCAGCAAAGCTGACCAGCGCTGAGAGGTGGGTAGAACCATAAGGGCATTAAATTTGACCAGCAGCAGTAGTACAACTCCCACAACCGCAAAGGCTCCTACCCGACTGTCTTTCATAATCTCCAGCCGTCGCGACCGCTCGCGGGGGGGCAGCAGGCCATCACAGCAATCCATAAAGCCATCGAGATGAAGCATGCCGGTTGTACCCACCCAAACGGTCAGCAGTAGAGCCGAAGCCAATCCGGCCGGCAGCCACCAACCGAATACCCGATCAGCGCCACTCAAAATCCCACCCAAAATGAGGCCAACCAGCGGATAATAGGCTGTCGATTTACCAGGTGGACGGCTGTAATCTTCGGGCAGCAAAGGTAAAGGAATTGCGGTTAGAAGTCGCCATGCCGAGGCAAAGTCAATCAAGAGGTGATGGAGATGATCTTTCAATGTATCCTACCTGTGGAAATAGAGAGGTTTAATCACAAATTTGTAGCATAAAGATGATGTTGCATAAAATTCTTAGTACAAATACTAATGATGTTGTAAATCAAGAATCCAATCTATCCAAGCTGATACTGTAAATGCTCTTCGCTGAAAAGTACTTTCAGCTTCAACTCTGTATAAATTTGACGACTTCATTATATCTACAACCTTAGATTTCGGAGGCGATGATGCTAACTCTAAATAAAGCTTTAAAGTTTGATTGAAGGCTCTATGCTCAAGAATTACCTCAACAAGTTTAAGTTGTCGAGCTTTATATTTCAACTTAAAGAGGCTTTTACCTTTGTCTGTCAAAAAATAATAGATTAAACCATCTTCTCTTTTTTTATCAATTAACCCTAAATAGCGACCTGCATCTGTATAATAATTTGTCTGTCTAACGTCAAAATCATACTGATAGGTAATCTCATCTCTTGTTAATTCAGTTTTTTCATACAAAATTTCGCATAAATTTATTACACGACTAAAGGAGTCAGCTTGAGGAAATGGAATAGTTGGCTCATTAACTATTTTTGTTAAATTCATGACTTGTAACAGATCATTAAGCTCAATATCTTCCGACTCAAAACTATAATTTCGATGTCTTAATAAAATAAGCGAATTGTAATTATGTGGATCTGCAAATTCATATTCGTATAAACTAAAAACACCATTTGTATAAATTAAGAGTATCGGCTTTATATCTTTTTCAATCTTACTCGTCCATAATCTCAATGGGTAGTAAACCTGACGTATTAAAAAGTCATCAGCTATTGAGTTTTTTGCCTCAATGAGGGTTAGAAATTTAATGCCTTCATAGCCACCATCAATCTCAATTTGAGAATTTTCTACATCCATCTTAACTAATTTGTTAGATTTAGTGTTCATGATATTAAAACTAAAAGATGTAGAACTCATCCTCCCATTTACTGTAGGTAGTAATTCTTCATCCTCAACAAAATCAGCCAATATTCCTGAAATATAAATACAATTTAACGCTGTTGTCTCAC
Source organism: Anaerolineae bacterium (assembly GCA_020433805.1). Classification (GTDB taxonomy): domain Bacteria; phylum Chloroflexota; class Anaerolineae; order 4572-78; family J111; genus JAGRBY01. The sequence goes on along the minus strand of JAGRBZ010000082.1, from coordinate 10,146 downwards.
TAGTAATGTTGTCGGGACTAATGCTTTGCAAGTGATCAGGAAAGCTCACTTTTGTAATCTCGTCTCCAAAAATTATCTCTTGGTAAGCATCAAAATGAGAAATCACATAATTGCCTCTCGTCACTGGCAAAATAGACAGACTATTTTCCTTAAAGAGGATTGGCAAGTTGCTTCTATGATCGAACTTCGTCATCAAGCGAGCTTCCCTAAACTTATTGATCTGTTCGGAAGTAATCTTGAATGAGCCATTTCTTTCAATACAACTCAGGATATCATATTTACTAAATAAGGCTCTCCAAGCTTTATCGTTTTTCGTTTCAGATATACTACTCATAATTCCTGACTAATACTTCTTCGATCTTTCCGCGACCAGACGGAACCGAATTAATAGCTCTAGAAGCACCCACGATAGTAATCTGATAATCTTTATAGAGTTCACGGATAAACGACGTCGCCGAATTAGATAATAGAAATTTACAACCGATTCTATTTAATTCATCGCATACGTTCTTCAAGCGAATTTGTTCATTTTTATCAAAGCCATATAGGGTATAACCTGTGAAAGATGAACTATCTGAAACCGGATCATAGGGGGGATCGATATATACAAAATCATCCTTATGAACATTTTGGAGTGCTTCCTCAAAATCTTTATTCCAAATTGTTATGTTGTTCGTATTTAAGTACTGACTAACAGCCCGTAAGACAAACTCGTTAACTATATTAGGGTTTTTATATTTTCCAAACGGAACATTGAACTGGTTTTGACTATTGACCCTAAATAATCCATTGTAACAAGTCTTATTGAGATAAATAATACGGGAAGCTTTTTTAAGGGGTGACAAATCTTCAAACTCTGAGGTTCTATCTAATTCTCTTATTTTATAGTAATAATCAGACTCGTTTTTGTGAGTTTTCAGATCTTCTATAAGCTCATTTACATCCTCTTTAATAACTCGATAAACGTTAATAACATCTGAATTGACATCATTTACAAAAGCTTTTTTTGGCTGAATATCAAAAAGTACTGCCCCTCCGCCTAAAAAAGGTTCATGATAAGTGCTATATTTTTTCGGAAAACATTTTTTTATTTCTTTTAGGAGTTGTCTTTTACCACCAGCCCACTTCAGTAATGGTTGTACTAGTTTATTTTTCTTCCGACTTTCCATACAAAAAGTTCTCGCTATCTAAAATTACGCTAATTTGTCATTGTCAGCGAATAATACCATACATTTTAGAAAGACGGTATAAAGACGCGAGTTTTCGAACAAGTGTTCACATCAACCTTCTTGCCGTACAGCCATAGCCTCGACAAACTCAGCCACCTGCTCGATCTCAGCCTCGATCAACGGTACGACCACCGGATCAACCTTGGTCAATAGCTGCCAAGTCAACGTAGAAGGCTCATCAGTCGGCTCCCACGACCAAAAACCTACGACCTGCCCGTTGACCAAAATTGTTGGTTTAGCCGCACCGGCACTGTTGAAAATGCGGCGCTGCAATTTCTGGTCGCTAAAATAACGCGCCCGACTGGCCCGATGTGCGGTCATAAACGGATCATCCGCCGGCAGCACATTAACCACCGGCTCGGCGGGCAGTTCAACTTGCCTGAGCGCATCGGCCTGACTTTTAAGCGACAGCAGCATCCCGGCACTGCCCTGCACCATCGTCATCATCATTTCGTTGGATAACGTGCCGGTCGCGCGAGCCGTTTCGCTTTTGCCAAAGCCCGTCCAAAAACTGATGTCGGCCTCGGTGGCCGGGCCAAAAGCGGCTAAATAGCGATGCACGAGATCTTTTTGCGCTTCAGCCTCACTCAGCAGATCGATGAGGTCGCGGTCAGGATACTTGTCACCAAAGTGACCATAAACAAGCGCTTCGCTGCACCAATCGGATGAGCTATTGGCCGAATAAAGCTGAGCTTGCGCCACCAACCACCGCAGGGCTAACTCCACATTGGTTGTTTCGGTCACACGTCCGCCACGACTGGTCTGCGCATACTTTTTCACCGCGCCGACCGGCAGTCGAGTGATTATGGCTTCGGCGCTAAGAGGCGCATCCTCCATGATTGATAAAATCAAATTCCCCAATCTTTCAATCTCCGCATTATCCTCAATCCCCCACAGACGAAATTCAGCGTTAAAATCTTTTCTACGCTGTCGAACTGTTGCTGCATAGAATGAAAGATACTGCTCCGCATTTACAATGTAGGGCGCACTTCGCATCAGAGGGCTGCTTAAAAGAGTCATTTTTTCTTCCAATGCACTATGCAAGTCGTCAGGCTTAAAATCGGCCAGCCGCGCTCGGGCGGCCAAAAATGGCGTGGTCAATGGGTCAGCGGGTAAACCAGCGACATCCTCGACCATCTGGGGCAAACTGCTGACCTGTTTACGGGCCAGATAATTTTTTTGCAGTACAAATTGCATTGCTTGGGGTAATGTGACGCTAATCATTGAGTCCTCCGGTCGGCTGCTTACCAGGCTATTATAACATAAGTTGGCCGACACTCTAACCGCATAAACCTGATAAAGATGCCTTTCAGGAACTTAAGCGATCCGGCTGAAGATTGGAGATTAGAAATTGGGAGATTGCTTTAGAAATCTCCTTATCACCTTATCTCCAAATCTCCATCTTTAGTACTGAGAAAATTATTTATTTTCCTAACTCTTAAACGGTCACGTTCCATGTTCCCAACACCATTACCTCTATCGACCAGATTATGGTATACTCCGCAAATCCATTTCTAACCAATAGCTTTCTCTACGCGAAGCAACCAATGAAACTTCTCATTCTTGGATCAGGTTTGATGGGGCCGGCAGCGGCTCTTAATGCGATGGCGGACAGCGCCGTGACGCAAGTCATTCTGGCCGATATGAGCCAGTCGCAACTGGAGACCGGTATCAAACAATTGGCCGGTAAACCGGGATCGCAGAAACTGGGCGTTGTTCGGCTCGACTTGAGCAACCAACCGACGGCCGTTCAACTCATGACCAATTTCGATGTCATTGTCGCCGCGCTACCCCGCATGGCCAGCGCGTTGGCCGTGCAGGCTGCTCTGGAAGCAGGTAAGCCTCTGGTCGATCTAACTATTCCAGCCGATACCGCTCTACCTGAACTTCGAAAGCTGGCCGAAAGCTCACCGGCACTTGTGATCATAGGCTGCGGTCTGGAACCCGGCCTAACCGAACTGCTGGCTTGCCATCTGGCCGAAAAGTTGGATCGCGTCGATGAACTGCATATCAAATGCGGCGGTATTCCTGCTGAACCGACTCCACCGCTCGGCTACAAAATTGTTTTCGGCGGCACGCGGCTGCCTCTGCGTGAAGAAGATGCCTGGGTGGTCGAAAACGGCCAACTGACAAAAGAAGCCCGCTACTCCGGAGTCGAGCTAGTTACATTTCCGGGCGTCGGCGAGTGTGAGGCCTTTACCGAAAGCTTTATGCCCTGGCTCCTCGGTCTGCCGATGCTACAAAACCTACGCCGAGGAACACAAAAAACCGTACGCTGGCCCGGCTACGCTGCCAAAATCACGGTGCTCAAAGAACTCGGCTTGCTCAGCGATACCCCCATTACAGTCGATGGCGCGCAGATTAGTCCTAAACGGCTGGTCGATACAGTGCTCTACCCCTATGTAAAAATGGAAAAAGACGATCAGGATCTCACCGTCTTTCGAGTTGAAGCTGTGGGCGAACGTGAGGGCAAACCTTGCCGACTACAGGCTGAGATGGTTGACCGCTATAATACGAAGCAGGGTCTTACGTCGATGGCGCGCACCACGGCCTTCACCGGCAGCATTGTCGCCCGGATGATCGCCTGCGGAGAACTAACTGGCCGTGGGTTACAGCATCCTGAGCGCATTATCACCGGCCCTCATTTCGAGCGGCTGGTAAACGAATTAAAAACACTGGGTATTACTTTTGAACTAACGAACCATTGGTTATGAGGAACTTATTGAACACGTGGCAAGATGTTATCTGGCGTGAGTGGCGACACAGCCGCGATCCGGTCTACGCCGACCGGCTTTTTAGGTTGGTGAGCGGCCAATCGCTTGGGATAGGCGGACAGACCAGTGTCATTATTCTCAATGCCATTGGCGGAGCGGCTTTGGGCGTGTTGGTTGGACTACTATTCACCTCAAGTTGGGCTACACTAAAACATATGGTCTGGCTTGGCGGACTGCTTGGTATCATTTACGGCTGGATACTTGCCAAAAAATATACGTGGCGCGATTGGCTGGAACGATTGTCATCCAACACACCAACCGGCAATTTCAGCAAAATTATTATTTCTATCATCGCGCTAGGCGCTATCGGCGGCATGGTTTTTGGCCCTATTTTTTGGTTGTCGGCAGTCGGCTTATTTTGGGCCTTTGGTGATGTTATCACCTGGATTAATCGGGGCGTAAATACCAGTCGAAGAGATGGTTTTGATGATCGGCGCTGGTGGTTTTGGTGGCGAAAGCGACCGCACGTGCTCGATGTTGAACAGGCATTGCAGCAGGCCCAGATAACTTCTTTAGAAGCGCAAGAACTCTGGCAAGCTCCTCTCCGCCGTTTGGCTGAAGAAAGGAAACGGAAACCAGACATTGAAATGCTGATCAATCAACTTTCAAGTCCTAATTGGACTGACCGTTTTGTAGCGAGACAAATTATTGTTCAACATGGCAAAGAGGCTATCTTCCCTATTCAAACGGCAGTCCATAACGATAATACCCCTCACAAAGCAACGCTACTTTGGGTGCTTGAAAACCTTCACACCAAGCGTAATTTACCGGCTCGTTCCCCCATCAATCGCGAACGCTCATAATCTTCTGACGCAATAAAGAGCGAGAAGATAACACTTTTTATTTGAAATCGGAGTAATTAGAAAAAGGTAATCAGCGATTGAATAACCAATTACCTTTTGCCAGCTACGAATTCCTGATGCGTGTTTGCTAACAGTGGGGATTATTAATCTTCTATTCCTTACTTTAGTTCACTAATTCCTAATGTAATCTGTATTGCCCACAAACGAGCTAGCTACTGGTGTGTAGGAAAGATTTTTTTGGTAACTTTGCGATACGGGTAAGAGAGACGGAGTAGGTAATGTTTCTTGCTGTGACAACAACTTAAATTTACCTATCAACTGCGTCAAAATTTGAGCCATCTCCGCTAATGATTGAACAGAAGAAGTAACGTCTTCAACTTGTGCGTTCATTTCTTCCGTACTGGCACTTACTTCTTCAACAGCAGCGCTGTTCTCTTCACCAATACTGACAATATTTTTGATGGCCTGATCCACTTCCTCAGCACTAGCGGCCATTTCTTTGGTAGTGGCTGTATTCTCTTCAACCACATTGCTTACCCGCTTCATTGCCTTTATTAATTCTACTGAAGAATTATTCATCTGGTGTGTGGCGGATAAAGCTTCCGAAGCCTGCCGATCAACCTTTTCAGCAGCGTTAATAATAGTAGCCAAAGCGTGACCCGCTTCTTGGGCCCGAACCACGCCACTTTCAACTTCACGTGTGCCCTCGTCCATAGCCTGAATGGCGTCTGCAACCGTCTGCTGCATAGCGTAAATCAGGCTACTGATGTCTTTCGTAGCTTCAGCAGATTTCTCAGCTAGTTTTCGCACTTCGTCGGCAACCACTGCGAAGCCTTTGCCCTGTTCACCAGCCCGAGCCGCTTCGATGGCAGCGTTGAGAGCCAAGAGATTCGTCTGAGAAGCAATACTCTCAATCGTTTCAACAATCAAACCGATTTGATTGGAGTGTTGTCCCATCTCCTGAATTTTGATGGCAGACAGATCGACCTTAGATTTGATAACCTCAATACCTTTAACCGTATCATCTACTGTTTTGGCTCCGGTACGAGCCGCTTGAGCAGCATTAGAGGCTTCGTTGGTAACAGAGTCAACATTGCCGGCTACTTGCTCGATTGCCGTAGAAATTTGATTGGCCACGGTCGAGGCGAGATTAACAGCTTGAGCCTGCTCCTGAGCACCCATAGCTACGTTCTCAATGTAGTGACGCATCTGTTCTACCGAAGATACGGTACGAGTGATGTTATCAGCCTGTTCAGCGTTGCTATACGCTATCTGCTGCATTGTGGTGGCAATCTGCGTAGTAGCTTGTCCGGTCTGGTCGGCATTTGCAGACAGTTGGGCTGAAGTAGTGCCAACATTAACGGCATTTGCAGAGACCTGGCCTATCAATTGACGAAGATCTCTGATCATCTGCTGGAAGACATTGCCTAACACATCCCGTTCCGACTGGGGTTTAACTTCAACTGTCAGGTTACCTTGAGCCAATTCCCTGGCAGCTCTCGCTATTTCTTGCAAGTAAGCAACCATCTGCTGGAAAGAAGCCGCCATCTCTCCCATCTCATCGTTAGAGTTTACCGTGATTGAGTGATCCAATTCACCTCTGGCAATACCATCTGCTATATAAGCCACCTGTCGGGCCGCTCCGGACAGAGACCGTGCTAAAATAAACACGAGCACAAAACCAACGACGGCTGCCAGAATTGTACCCCAAATCGTAATTTGATTCATCAGAGTAATAGCCGCCTCATTATCAGCCTGAGCCGCCATGAGCCAATCCACTCCACTCTGCTTAGCTTCTGCCAGCACAGCGCGTGCATTGTCCATATAAATCTTACCTCCTCCCGTAGCTATGTAGTCAGAAACAGCTTGGAGATCGGCATTACCAGCGTTTGCTTCTTGTCGTAGGTCAATCCCTTTTGCGACCCACGCCTCCTCCCAGCCCTTGGCTAGCTCATCAACTTTAGCCCAGCGTTCAAGTTGAACCGGATCATTTGAAGTTAAAGTCTGCAACTCGGCAATAGCTTCTAGAAATTCCGTTTTACCGCTATGATATGGCTCAAGAAAAGTATCTTCGCCACTTAAAAGATACCCTCGAAAACCGGTTTCCATGTTAATTAGATTCAGAAGGGCCGTATCAGTAAGCTCCATAATATGGTGGGTATCTTCTACCTCTTGAAATGCCTGCACACTACCCCTCTGCGCTTTATAGTTAAAGGCTGATACAGTGGCAAATATGACTAACGTAACCGTAAAAGCGCCTAATAATTTATTTTGAATATTGATTTTCATGTAAACCTTTCTATTTGTAGGGGAAATTGAGTTTGTTTCCTTTATTGTCTTTATTGTATCGAATAATATTCCCCATTCTTGAGGAATAACCATAAATTTTGTGTAAACAAATCAAAAGGTGTGAATTAGAAAAAGGAGAGATATCAATCTTATACGTCACGGCTCATTTGCTTCGGTGGTTCGCCCACGTACCTGGCTCTAGGCCGAATAATGCGATCAAGCTGATACTGCTCGATGATGTGGCCAATCCAGCCGATGGTCCGCCCTAAGGCAAACAGGGCTATCGGCGCACCCGGCGGCAGGTTGAGCGTGCGAGCCAGCACCGCCAGCCCAAAATCGACGTTAGGATGCTCGCCGATAAGCCCAAATGTCGACTCTATGATTGCTTGGGCCAATTTAAGCGTGGAAGAATGGGGATAATGCGTGGTCAACAAGGCTAACAAGAATTGGGCGCGCGGATCGCCGCCAGGATAGAGAGGATGACCAAAACCGGGGATCGACTCACCGCGCTTGAGGCGGGCCGCCACAGCCGCCTGGACAGTGCCGGATACCTGCACCTCATTCAAAAATGCTTCAACGCGCTCGGTGCTGCGACCATGCTTGACACCTTGTAATGCGGCCAATCCGGCGGTGACAGCTTGATAGGGCGTCGCTCCTGCCGAAGCCACACAATGGGCCGTAAATGACGAAACGTTTAACTCATGGTCAGCGCATAAGATGAGGGCAGCGTTCATTATAGAGCCTGCATGCGGATCATCGGCAGCCCATCGCCGCTGCAATTGAGAAGCAATATCCTTATGAGGCGTCACGCCATCGACAGCCAGCGTCACCAATAAATGAAGAATTCGGGCACCGGTTTGAGCGACTGCTTCAGATCGAAGATCGTAGGCTGCGAAATCATCGACACCGGCCAACGGTAGTAAAACTTGAAATTTTTCAACCGGAGGCAAATTGCCCACCTGAAGCGCAATAGCTTGAAGCTGGGGCGAAAATAGTTCGCCGGTCGGTTCGAGCAGCCCGCTTATCTGCGCCGACAGGTCACCGGCCCAAATCAGGGCCGCTACCGCTTCAACCGGCTGACTTTTCGCCAATTCAACAGCATCATGGCCTCGATAGTACAGCCGGTTGTCAACAATAAGCGTAATAGCCGACTCCATTAGCGGTGTTCCCCAATGAAGTGCATCTTCGACCGCCTTCGTCGGATCAAGCCGCTGCTCCTTGCGAGCCTTTAGTTTATCAATATCCTCTCGCCGATAGCGATGCGTGCGCTTCGACTCATCGGCTACTTCCGAGCGGATAAGCCCCCGGCTGACGTATGAATACAAAGTTGATACGGAAATATCCAGTTCCGCAGCCGCTTCTTTAGCGGTAAGATAGCTGCTGTTCACCGTGAACTCCTACTTTCACTGTAGTTTATACAAATGACAATTGAGTAAATCTTCTGTTCTCTATCATACAATATATTGATTATGAAATCAATATTGACAACATGAATCTATTTCGTTATATTGTTATCAACATCAATATTGATAATTAAATCAATACAAATGAGGTGAATGACATATGAGTATAGCGAATGGTTCTGTCAAAGCAGGTTTGGAAGGCATTGTTGCTGCCGAAACACGCCTTAGCCGGGTCGATGGCCAAGCCGGCAGGCTCACTATCGCCGGATTTTCTGTACAAGAGTTAGCCACTAAAGCCACGTTTGAAGAAACAGTCTATCTGTTATGGCACGATACCCTGCCTGATACAGACACTTTAACCGCTTTTCGTCAGGCGCTGGCCGAGCGGCGCGCGCTTCCGGAAGCGACTGTAGCGTTGCTAAGAGCGGCCGCAAAAGCCGAAGTATCGGGCATGGATGCCTTACGTATGGCGGCCGGATCACTTAGTCTGAGTGCGCCTGATCAAAACCCCAGTGGCAATCCGGAACGCGATGCACTTATCCTAATTGCTGCCTTCCCAACGATTGTGGCTACCTATTGGCGACTGCGCCAAGGGCAAAATCCTGTTACCCCGCGCACCGATTTGGGTCACACAGCGAATTATCTCTACATGCTCTTTAACGAGGTGCCCAGCCCCGAACGCACGCGTGGCCTGGAAACCTATTTAAATACGGTAGTCGATCACGGTTTCAACGCCTCAACTTTCGCCGGTCGAGTTATCATTGCTACCCAATCGGATATGATCTCGGCCATTGTAGGGGCACTGGGCGCGTTGAAAGGGCCGCTACATGGCGGAGCACCGGGGCCGGCATTGGATATGGTATTTGACATTGGTGCGGTGGATAAAGCGGAAGCTTACATTCGGCAAAAAATTGAGCGAGGGGAGCGGTTGATGGGCTTTGGGCACCGTGTCTACAAGGTACGCGATCCGCGCGCTGAGGTTTTAGGCATGGCCGCAAAACAATTTTATGAAGCCGATGGAAATATGGCGCTCTATCAGCTCGTTACCGGTATCGAAGAAATTGCAGTCAAGCTTTTGGCAGAATACAAACCGGGGCGTAATTTAGATACGAACGTAGAGTTTTATACAGCCCTATTACTGCATGGATTAGGCTTAACCACGGAACTCTTCACACCCACGTTTGCCATTGGCCGCGTCGGCGGCTGGACAGCCCACGCCTTTGAGCAGCAGCGTGAGGGACGGCTCATCCGACCTCAATCCCAATACATCGGGGCAGAGAATCGACACTGGCCGGCGGCGGAAGCTGTTCTCTAAAAGCAACAAGCCACGAATTACCGCATTTGCATTCCAAGCTTGGGTAATTTGTGGCTTCCCTAAAATCTGTCTCTATTCAGAAATGTGTTACACAGTTAAAAGGGGTTGTCTAAAATCAACCACAAACTACACCGATCACACGGATTAAAAAGATAAACATTAGTGTAATTCGTGTCATTCGTGGTTAAAAAGTCTTGTCTACGTAGCCCTAATCAAATCGTTTATGGCGACCACACGGGCTGAGTATCGTCGGCGGGATGGTGTGTTAAATTGGTTACATGATTGCCGTCAAAATCCATTACAAAAATATCCGAATTACCGGTGCGATTGCTG
>JAGRBZ010000827.1 GCA_020433805.1 Anaerolineae bacterium | reverse complement strand
AATAAAACCCGGAGCGTCAAAGGTTACTTTGACCCCAACGTGAAGGACAAAGCAAGCTTTGTCGCTCCAATAGATTTCTGGTGTTGGCTTACAATGAGCTTTCCAGCGACTTGGAAGCGCGGGCAGCAGCAAAGGCCAGCTCACTTAGACCAGGATGTGCGGCAAACAGGGAAGCTATATCAGACAGCTTCGCCTTCAAACCGATGCCCAACGCGATGGCGGCCAGCGTATCGGTAGCGTGATCGCCCACAGCACTCGCACCCAATACGGTTCCATCGTCTGCATCGGCCACAAGCTTGACAAAGCCGACTGTGTCATCCATCAGCATCGCTTTCAAGTTTGCCCCGTAATCCAGGTGTCGCACCTGAACGGCATGTCCGGCCTCACGAGCTTCTATTTTGCTCAACCCCACTTGGGCTACCTGTGGCTCGGTATACACGGCTTCTACGACTGTTTCGGATCGATACGGCGCAACGGATGCCCCGGCGACGTGTCGACCGGCGATCCAGCCCTGGGCCATCGCCTTGTTGGCCGTCATCGGCATGCCGCTGGCATCCCCGGCAGCGTAGATGTGCGCCACCGTGCTGCGCCCATAGCCATCCACCGATATGCCCTGGCGCAGATCTTCGGGCAGCCCGGCAGCAGCCAGATTTAGCCCGGCTACATCAGGACGGCGGCCAATAGCGATAAAGGCCATATCCGCGTTGAAGATCTGCCCATTCTGAAGGGTCACTGTCACCCCGCTATCATCGGCAACTGCCGACTCGGCAGCGACCCCTTGATGGCAGACGACGTTCCGGCCTGTAAGCTCTTCCATAAGTACATCAACGACATCGCGTTCAAAGGGCGGGAGTACCCCAAATTGATCAACCAGCCAGGTGACTTCAACCCCTAAACGGTTAAAGGCATAGGTGAATTCGGTGCCGGTCACGCCACCGCCTACGACAATGATACTTTTCGGCAAATGGTCTAACTTCCCTACAAACCGGGGTGCGATGATCTGTTTGCCGTTTGGCTTGAGCTGGGGTGGAAAAATCGGCACAGAACCGCTGGCGACAATAAAGGCGTCGGCCTCCAGTTCGATGGGGTCACCTTCAGGGGGCGTAATGATCAAACGACGCTCACTTTGAAAGGCGGCTTGCCCACGCAGAAACTGCACCCCTTCTTGGGTCACGTCGGCGGTAAGGCGTTCGCTCCACGCCTGGCTGAGAGAACGAATACGCTGCACCATAGCCGCGCTATCCGGTGTTTGATCGGCTTCTGACAGGCCCAATTTCTGAAAACGTTGGGCTAATCCCAAACTGTCGGCAGCAGTTAACATGACCTTGCTAGGCAATAAACTGTGCCAACCGGCTCGCCCGCCCGGAGGTTCGGCACCAATAAGAGTTACTGTGGCTCCGGCATCGGCAGCCGCTTGGGCAGCCATTACGCCCGCCGGACCTGAACCAATTACGGCAATATGCGTTGTCATTTCTTTTTCCTTAAAGGTTTGTCTTAAAAATAACTGTCACGCGAGTACATAAAATCGATCTGTTTTTGAACTATCCAGAGGTTAAATTATAGGCAGGGGGTGTTGGTCATCACGTGAAATCTCTCTCCCAGATTGTAGCACATTTACGCCAGAGCATCCAGACTAACCGATCTCGTTTTGAGCAGGGGAGCGAGGGGAGAGGCAGCAAGCCATAATGAGGTTAGCGCGACTGCAATGCCTGCAACTTTTGCTCCAGCCGACCGGCGATCCAATCGGGAGCGACGCCGCTGTAGCTGATATACAGCAACCGTCGAGCGCGGGTCATGCCTACGTAGAGCAGCTTCCGTTCCTGGTCGAGCAGTTCTTGAAACGCGCTGCTGTCTACTGCAACGGGGTCATCTACAGTAAAGGCGTCGAGACCGCAGATAAAAACAACCTCGAACTCTAGCCCTTTGGCACTGTGGAAGGTGCAGATTTTGACCGTGGGCCGGTCGCTATCGAGTTGACCTTTAATAACCGTACAGGCAATGCCCCGATTCTCAATCTGCCGAGCCAAGGCAGCAATATTACTGCGCCGACGCTGAAGAATAACAATATCCTTAGGCAGATAGCCCTGCTGCAATAACGATAGAACCTCGCCGGCAATGGCGGTCGCTTCAAGTTCCGGCGACGTAAAGGATAGCAAAACCGGCAAAGGGCCGTGCCGAAATTCATTATAGTTCTGCTCCGGCTCCAGCAGGCTATCACCGGCACTTTTAAGATCGGCAGCTAGCGTTTGGCTATCGCGAATAGCTTCCAGAGCAACATCGATAATCTCGCGGGTGCTGCGGTACGAGCGACGCAGAACAAAGCTGTTTTGG
>JAGRBZ010000826.1 GCA_020433805.1 Anaerolineae bacterium | reverse complement strand
CGCCACATCGTTACTGGCGGCGTCTGCCTGGATAGGATTCATATCGCTCAGCACAAAGGCTGTCGTTAGGATGGCAACACAAAGGGTTAAGGCTAAGATGCTGTTGGTCAGAATTGATTTTAGTCGGGTCATTGTTCGATACCTCACTCGTAATTGATTATGGTACCAGTATAACAAACTCCACCGCGTTTGTGATCCGCTTCTCTGCTGATTTGCGGTAGGCTTAAAGACGGTTATTTTGAAGTACGCCATGTTGCGTAGTTTAGCGAGGACGTACTACGCAATATGTGGCCACCGTAGGCTAATGATGAAGATGAGGCGTGGAACGTAGAACGTGATGTGCTACGTTTTCACGTCCTACGTTCTACGTTAACTCCATTGGCCCGATCAAATTCAGGACGATTGGGTCTGTTCGATTAAGCAAGGTTGCGCTATACTAAAGGCTATTTACCAGCGGAGGAACACAATGGATCATTATTTTGCAAACAGAATGCACAACACCCAAAAATCGTTCATTCGAGAAATTTTGAAAGTCACCCAAGATACAGAAGTCATTTCGTTTGCCGGCGGCTTGCCCAACCCCGATTTTTTTCCGATAGAGGAACTATCGGCGGCGTCGACCAAAGCTATGGCCGAGCAGGGCCGGAATATGCTGCAATACAGCACGACCGAAGGCCACGGGCCGTTGCGTGAATACATCGCGGCGCGGTACGCGCAAAAAGGGCTGATGGTATCGCCCGATGACATTCTCATCACCAACGGATCGCAGCAGGGGCTGGATCTTATCGGCAAGATCTTTTTGAACAAGGGTGATAAGATGATCATGGAACGGCCCGGCTATCTGGGTGCGATCCAGGCCTTTGCTATGTACGAGGCAGAGTTTTTGCCGGTACCGCTGCTGGCTGACGGCATCGACCCGCAGGTTTTGGAGACCACGCTGCAAAACCACAATCCCAAACTGTTTTATTCGGTGCCCAATTTTCAAAATCCGTCCGGCGTAACCTACAGCGAAGCCGCCCGCCGCCGAACTGCCGAACTGCTTCACGGTCGCGATACCATCTTCATCGAAGACAACCCTTACGGCGAACTACGTTTTGCCGGCGAAGATTTGCCGTCGATGAAAAGCTATTTAGGCGATAATACGATTCTGCTGGGATCGTTTGCTAAAGTGGTTGCCCCCGGCGTGCGGTTAGGCTGGATCTGCGCCAGGCCGGAGTTCATCGACAAGTTCATCATCGCCAAGCAAGCCGCCGATCTCCACTCGAACTATCTGTCGCAGTGCATCGTGGCCCAATATTTGCAGGATAACGATCTCGATGCCCATCTGACGACGATCAAAGCGGCTTACAAAAAGCAGTGCGATTTGATGACGAACCTGATGGACGAACTGTTCCCGCCCGAAGTAACCTTCATCCGCCCCGAAGGCGGCATGTTCCTGTGGGTCACACTGCCGGAGGGTGTGTCATCGTTGAAGCTTTTTGAAGAAGCGGCCAAGTTGAAGGTTGTTTTTGTCCCCGGCCAACCCTTCTATGTCGACGGCGGCGGCGAGAACACGCTGCGGCTCAACTTCTCTAATTCTGATGAGGCCAAGATTGAAACCGGCATTACCCACCTGGCACATGCCATTAAAACGCTGCTGGTAAAAAATAGTTCGCTCCAACCCGTCTAAGAAGCTGTGTTATGGTCCACAGATGGACACGGATTTTTTATAACTTATGCAGCAGTTGAGAGTTTATGTGGCTCTTTTGGAACTCAGGGGGTTGACAAGATCGTAAAACGAAAAACGTAATTCTTTTTTACGCATCACGTTTTACGTTTTATGGGGTCAACCCCACGAAATCCTGTTGACCCGTTTATGTCATTTCGAACGACAAAGGAGTGAGAAACCCCTCTGATCGTTGGTTGCAATCGAACGTTGTAGGGATTTCTCCGCCTTTGGCTACGAAATGACACGACGTAGGTAAGCCCTATTTTATCAGGGAACATCTGTGTCACTCTGTGGACCGTCGAAGGCGTTTAAAATTGAAAAAACCGGGGTGACCAATCCCGGCTTTTTCAAAAGGAGGAGAAGAGGTTACATTTCATATGTAACGGTCATCATTATAACCCTAATCCTCCGTTGCTACTTGACTTCTCTTCTATGCTAACTTGCTGCAAAGCCTACGCAAAACTGTCGCTTTCCCGAGTTTAGGACTAAAATGGTTTGATAGTTTGCTGGTTTGATAGTTTGTTATCAATCCAGTAACCAATACCAACCAACCAACCAACCAACCAACTAACTAACTAACCAACAAACAAACCTATGGGCACAGGCGAAACTGTTTTCTG
>JAGRBZ010000825.1 GCA_020433805.1 Anaerolineae bacterium | reverse complement strand
TGAGGTACAGGCCGAAGCGCAGCGTGTAGCCCAGGTGGTCGCGACCGAGTTGGATCTCGTTGGCGTATGCGGTGTCGAGATGTTTCTCCTGCCCGATGATACGCTTTTGGTCAACGAAATCGCTCCGCGCCCGCATAACTCCGGCCATCACACCATCGAATCGACAGTTTGCTCGCAGTTCGAGCAGCATGTGCGGGCAGTATGTGGTTTACCGCTGGGATCAACCGCGCTGATCTCTCCGGCGGTAATGGTCAATATTCTGGGCGACGGTTCAGGTAATCAACTGGCGGGCGTGGCAGACATGCTGAGCATTCCTAACGCCCATTTCCACCTATACGGCAAGCGTGAAGCCAAAGCCGGTCGCAAAATGGGCCATCTAACGGTGCTCGCCGATGATGTGGAAACGGCGCTTGAGCGGGCTTTGGGGGCGCGGCAGTTGTTGAGTTGGAAATAGCTACAGATCACGCAATCTAGGATAACATAGTTTTTGAGGAATTAGGGGAAACAATAGTGCGCAGTGCGTAGTGCGTAAAACGTAACCAGAATACGCACTACGCACTACGTACTACGCACTACGTACTACGCACTACGTACTACGCACTACTCCCGTTATCCTCTCAAAACCCAAAAAGCAATACATCAAGGTGTAATTCATGACGCAAAAAAAGGTGTTGGTAGTCGGTTCTGGAGGGCGCGAGCACACGCTGGCCTGGGCTTTGTCCCGTTCGCCGCAGGTGGGGCAGGTATATGTGGCTCCCGGCAATGCCGGAACCGAGTGGTCGGCGAACCCCAACAGTCGGGGGCTTCAGCCGCGCGCAGCATCACAAAATGTGGCTATCGCTGGTGAGGATGTGGCCGGACTGGTGGCGTTTGCACAGCGCGAACAGATCGATTTAACGGTTGTCGGCCCGGAAGCACCGTTGGCCGCCGGTCTGGTCGATGCCTTTCAGTCGGTCGATTTGCCGGTCTTTGGCCCTACGCAGCAGGCCGCGCAGCTTGAGTCATCGAAAGCGTTTGCCAAAGATTTCATGGTTCAGCACAATATTCCAACCGGTGCCTACGCTGCATTTGATAGTTATGAAGCCGCTCTGGAACACCTCGCTCAGGTTGACTATCAGGTGGTCGTCAAAGCCGATGGCCTGGCGGCCGGTAAAGGCGTTTTGATGTGCGATACCGTCGAGCAGGCGCAAGCGGCTTTGAAGACGATTATGGTTGACAACGCCTTTGGCGCAGCCGGCCAAACCGTGGTGATCGAGGAGCGGCTCGAAGGGCCGGAGATTTCCATTTTGACCTGGTGCGACGGCAAAAGTGCGGTACCGATTATTCCAGCCCGTGATCACAAACGGGCTTATGACAATGATGAAGGCCCCAATACCGGTGGTATGGGCGCTTACACGCCCGCGCCCGATCTCGATGCGGCGTTTGTGGCGCAGGTTCAACGAACAGTTTTGCAGCCGGCTGTCGACGGGATGGCCTCGGAAGGGATGCCGTACACCGGTATTCTGTACGCCGGGTTGATGTTGACCGCCAACGGGCCGAAGGTGCTGGAGTTCAACTGCCGCTTCGGTGATCCGGAAACTCAAGCGGTTTTGCCTCTGCTGGAAACGGATATTTACGAGATTTTTCTGGCCTGTGTCGAGGGGCGTCTGAGCCAATTAACAATCGATTGGCAGCCCAATGCTTGCGCTACGATTGTGATGGCCTCGCCGGGCTATCCGGGCAGTTACCCGAAAGGCTTGCCCATCAGCGGTTTAGAACAGGTCGCGCAAATGGAGGAAGCGATTGTCTTTCACGCCGGAACGATTCTGTCGGGGGATAAGGTTGTTACCTCTGGTGGGCGTGTGTTGGCGGTAAGTGCTGTGGGTGATGATTTGTCGGAGGCGCTGGGGAAAGCGTACGCCGGGGTTGAACAGATCCATTTTGATGGGGCGCATTATCGACGGGATATTGGGCAGACGTATCAGTAGATTTGAGCGGAGATAGAGAGATCTCACGGATAGGCTGAGGCTAAGGCGAAGGCTAAGAAAAAGAATCTTTGCCGTTAACCAAAACTTCTTGAACCAGACATGAATTTCTCCGCCTTAGCCTCAGCCTTTTCTACCAGATATACGAACAGTTGAAATAGATACGAACAAAGAGGGAATTCTTTTGAGCCAACACGATGCTTACGCTCAGGCCGGGGTCGATATTGCGGCCGGGCAACGGGCGACAGAGATGATGAAAGCCGCCGTGCAGGCGACCTATACGCCGGAAGTGCTGGCCGGTTTGGGTTCGTTTGGCGGGCTGTATGACGGCGCTGCCATAAAATCGATGGCCGGGCCAGTGCTGGTTGCCTCTA
>JAGRBZ010000824.1 GCA_020433805.1 Anaerolineae bacterium | reverse complement strand
CTGGTATCGCTCTAGAATTGTCCAGGTTCGCTCTTTGTTGTTGAAGCGAAGTTTTGGCACCAACAATCCGCTCTAATTCAACCTGCACTTCCTCCACCAGGGTGGCTTCTATCGTGGCTTGCACCACCTCAACAACCTGTTCTCGGAGATGCGCTTCCAATTGTTCATCCAACTCTGACTGAAAGCTGGCTTCTTTTATACGAATTATTTGCTCTTCTCGTTCTGCGATTGTCATTTGGAGACTCCTTGTTTGGTGTCTCCGATTTGTAATACCTTTCCTTTCTTTTGTTAAGGTGGCGAAAACTTTATGACACTAACTTTTATTCATTAAAAGACTCCTTCCGGTTTATTTTTCTTACCGGAAGGAGTCTTTTATAGTTGTCACAATTTCCAGAATGACGCTTGTTTTGCTTTTCTTGTAATTTGATTTTTGTTGGGGCTAATCGCTGACTTCGAAGCCGAGTATTTCTCTTACTACATAAATAGGTTTGTTCTGCGTTTCATGATAAGTCCGCATGATCATTTCTCCTAATAGACCCATAATAATCAATTGGACACCTAACATAATTAAAAGGACGGCTAGTAGGAGTACGGGCCGATCACTTAGGGGTTGGTCAAAGAATAGCCGGAGTATTGTGAGGTAAGCCGCTAAAATCATGCCACCTGTTAACGAAAATAAGCCAAATAGGCCAAAAATTTGAATAGGTCGAGTTGCATAGTCTAACATAAATTTCACGGTGAATAGGTCTAAGATGACTTTGACGGTTCGACCAAGTCCATATTTTGAACGACCAAATTTTCTCGAAAAATGATTGACGGGTATTTCTGTAACCTGAACACCCATCCAACTGGCCAGGGCTGGAATAAATCGGTGTAACTCACCATAGAGATTGATGTTTTTTACTACATCGTTACGATAAGCCTTTAATGAGCAACCATAATCATGCAGACTAACCCCTGTTAATTTTGATATCAAGGAGTTTGCAATTTTTGAAGGCACTTTTCTGGTCAAATATGTGTCTTGTCGATCAATTCGCCAACCACTGACCACATCGTAGCCTTCTCTAATCTTATTGAGCAGCCGGGGGATATCTCTTGGATCATTTTGTAGATCGGCATCCATTGTGATTACAACTTCACCACAGGCCAGATCGAAGCCGGCTGAGAAAGCTGCCGTTTGTCCAAAATTACGCCTAAAGCGGATAACTCGAACCCGACTATCATTTGCCTGGAATTTTTGTAAAATTTCGAAACTACGATCCGTGCTACCATCATCAATAAAGATGATCTCAAAGCTCTTATCCAAATCATCTAGAGCACCGCATATTTGTTGATATAAGTGCTCTAGACTATCTTCCTCATTCAAAAGCGGAATGACGATAGATAAATCATATTTATAGTGGTAATGATTTGTACTGTTGCGTAAATTAGCTGCTAAGTTCTTTGCGGCTGGCTCGATTGTATGAGAGCCGATGCTCTCGTATTTTTCACTTGGAAGGGGAGTTAAGCTTTTAGACCCGGTTTCTGCAATCATATTTTTCTTTTCCTAATTTAATTGGTGGGTTGTTGTGATTACCTGCTCAATACTTATCTTTTTCAATAATTCAACCCCAGTTTGTCCTCTCACATCAAGGAGTCACAATTTGGTACTTTGGTGGCGTTCGATATGATTTTCCTAACACCCTAAGTAGTATAGCATAGAGTGAATGATGTGTTGAGAGGCAACAAGCCTGCAATAAAATAGCAGCTTGGGTTAGTTTACTATAGTAAAGTATACAAAAATTGAATGATAAAGCTGTGTGAGTTGAATTAGAAAAGAGTTAGAATGAAAGCACTTAACTGAGGGGTGTGCACGGACAGGCAGCTAAGAGAAAGCCGCGGAAATGTCAGAAACATTTCTGACCGGCAAGCCCCAAATATTGTTAACAATCATAGCCATTTGGACCGATAAGGTGGCCAAAGCCAAACAGGTAGGGACATTATCCAGGCGTTGGATAGGGAGTTGTTTGTGACGACCGGTCGTACCCAGCACCTTAGCAATCAAATCAAAGAGCGGTTCAATGGACGTCCGACGCTTTTTGAGACAGGGAGCCAAAGATGGGAGTTGGATAAGACGGTGATAGGCTTGGGCATAACGGCCCTTGACCCACTTTTGGGCCGGGGTCAAGAGATAAACGCGTTGTTTAAGCCAGCGTCGGATCCGTCGGGCTTGAGTGTAAGAGTTATCAGCAGCCAAGGTTTGAGGCCGTAAGGTATGTAAAATGAAGGCTTCTTTACGAGCAAAGACCTCTGTTTCAGAAACAGCGCCAGGTTCGACGGCCAGTAGTTGGGGAAAGGCGGCC
>JAGRBZ010000823.1 GCA_020433805.1 Anaerolineae bacterium | reverse complement strand
CCGTAGCGCTCCCCTCCACAGTCGATGAAGAAAACGTCGATGCCCAATGCCAGGACGGTGTTTTAACCATCCGTCTCGCGAAGTCAGAAAACGCGACTAAAAAGAAAATCCAAGTCAAAGGCTAACATCATTCTCGAGGGGGGAATGTGTGTTGAAGGTGGTTTCCCATGCTGAGGGGAAGCCACCTTTTTTTGATTTTCAGGACACAAGGAGTTTGATTAAATCCATTCTATGAATCAAGCAGCTCTTTTTATCTTCTTGAAATTGCAATCCGCCTTAAACTCATATTTATCATTCGGCACACCGCTATATACCCCCAACTGATTACCCCATTGATCCCAACCATCGCGCTGAACACGAGCAAATAGTTCAAGATAGGGACCGGGACTACACTCCTCAATAACGTTATAAAGTTCGTCAGGCTTTCTAGAATGCTCACGTTTTCTAGATGCAAGAATGTTTACCTGACGTCTTCCCGCATCTCTCGTTCTCAATGAGCCACGAACACCGAAAAGAACGATTTCTGTCACATTTCTAAAATAAAAGCCTACACCTCGACCGTCTGGCCCACCATCTTTCCTGATTTTATACCAAACCAGATTCGCTTTATACTTGAACCCCCAAGCAGACAGCACTTGGAGCCCTTCTGCCAACAATGCATTGGGAACCCACAGGTATAAATGGGACTTGTCTTCGGCAAATGATCCGACCGGTAAATCACATATTTCCTGTAGGGACATTGTAGGATAGCGGTTTAAACGCCCATGCTCAGGTGCGACTTTTCCCGTTCTGTTAGCAAATCGCCATGGTGGGTCAGCCAAGATTGCGCCGTAACATCCTTGTTTTTTCAATCGAACATCCATGTTCATTTCTTATCACTTTCAAAGATAAGTGTCTTTTTCTACCTCTGAAAGGTTTGCAAATTAGGAGAATTTTGGCAAGATCAATTTACTGCACAGATGACCCCACACAAGGGCTAAAAAATGACGAAATTTCATTCATTACTGATTGACCTAAGATGGTTAGGCAGTTTTGAGCAAACTGAACATACTTTCTGGCAACTTCTCGAAGCTAATAAGAGTTCCTTTTCCATCGATCTGCACATGACAGCTGAAGCACATATCTTTATTCGAAGCAAAAATAGTGGCCTCAAAGTTGCGTTGGACATCCTGACGAGATTGGATTTTTACTATCAGTACACGATCAGTGAAATGTTAGTGGAAGAGATAAAATACAATGTGCCTGTGCTTGAAACTGACTCTTTTTCCGAACCCAATAGAATAATTGTGTGTGGCTCACGGCTTGATAGTGATTCCGTCCAATTCCCAAACATGATTCTCACAGATCAATTCTCTGAGAGCGATGTACCAGACAGTCTATTATTGTTAATTGAAACTAAATGCAAACCACCGTACGCATGCTTTCATTTGAATGTTTGTCGACCACATTGGACGACATTTTAGTCTGATTACTTTGCTTGAAATATTCGTTCCCCAAAACAGTGAGCGTTTTAAATATTCGAAAACAAGGTCCTCTTTGGTCAATAGAATAATGACAGTCATTCTCGCCGACTACCTAAAACCGTTGACACATGTGATACCATTCTGGAAACAGTTTGCTTACTACAATCGTGAAACGCACAAGAAATGTGCGGTCAAATTTTTTTTCTTGTGGTTCATATCTACAATTCCATTATTGACCGTTGCATTATTCCACAAGGTAGATCCAAATTCATATTTAGTTGTTGGGTTCGCAGAACAAATATTTCATCAATTTGAAGGTACCCATCAATTTATTTATGTAGTTTCATTTGTCGCACCTTTATTCTATTTTGCATTCGAATTTCTTGAACGACTATACAATCATCTACTTGCAGGACAAGTTAGGTCGGATAGAAAAAACAAAGAGTTACTACAACAATGGCCGCCGGGCATTTGGTGCACTCTTGCGTGGGCACTCATAGTTTTTGGCCTATCTTCTTATTCTTTTGCATCACAAACAGTTTCTGATCAACACCCAACATTACGCTATATTGATGCATTCACGCAACAACCCTATTGTGTTTGGCTTTTCTATTTATTTTCGGTCCTTTGCTGGTGGCATGCCTTTAAAAAACTGAACCAGTTGTTATGAAGTAAACGGGAGTCCATAATGGATTCCAAGGAGAACTTCAATGACAACGAAAAAACGGAAACGACACACTCCCGAACAGATCGTCCGCAAGTTACGTGATGCGGATGCGATGCTGAACGCTGGTCAGAGTATGGCGGCGGTGTTACAGGCTCTGGAAGTGAGTGAATCGACCTTCGACCGCTGGCGGAACCAGTATGGTGGCATGAAGTCG
>JAGRBZ010000822.1 GCA_020433805.1 Anaerolineae bacterium | reverse complement strand
TCGGCCAATCCGGCACCCGCGCCGATTTATATCGCCATTTCGGCATCGATGCGCAGGGGATGGTGGAGGCGGCGCTGTTGGGGTTGAGGCGGTGTGGATTTTTTAGGCACGATGGGTAAGTAAATAGTAATTGGTAATTGGTAAATGGTAATTGAAGTGTAACTGAGTTCGATTATTAAGTCGTATGTGTCATTTCGTAGCCGGAGGCGGAGAAATCCCTCAGACATTTCAAGACATGTAGCATTTGCAGGGAAAAATGAGCGTTATTGCTTCAAATTTTCCCAACCGGACACCTTTTTAGCCGTATCATCACAGGGATTTCTCCGCTGCGCTGCGAAATGACATAACCAATTACTAATTACCAATTACCTCTTAAAGTAGAACGGATAGGAACAAACAATATGGTACAAAAATATCGGATGTACATAGCCGGTGAATGGGTCGACGCCGACTCAGGTGAAACCTTTACATCGACCAATCCTTACAACGGCGAGGTCTGGGCTGAGTTTCCAGCGGGCGATAAAACCGATATTGATCGGGCGGTAAGCGCCGCCCGCACGGCTTTTGAAAATGTGTGGAGCACTACGCTGCCCGGCGAGCGAGCGCGCATTATGCGCCAAATCGCCGCCGCTATCGGGAAGCACGCCGAGTATCTGGCCCAAATTGAAACCCAGGACAACGGCAAATTGATTCGCGAGATGTCGGCCCAAACCAAATATATGGTCGATTACTACCACTACTTCGCCGGGGCTGCCGACAAAATTCACGGCGAAGTCATCCCGACCGATAAGGCCACGATGTTCAACTACACCCTGCGCGAGCCGGTGGGTGTGGTCGGCGCGATTGTGCCCTGGAATTCGCCGCTGCTACTGTTGAGTTGGAAGCTGGCTCCGGCATTGGCCGCCGGCTGTACGATGGTCGTCAAACCGGCCGAGCAGACCTCCGCGTCGACGCTGGAATTTGTGCGCCTGGTGCTGGAAGCAACCGATTTACCGCCCGGCGTGTTCAATGTTGTCACGGGTTTCGGCCCATCAGCCGGAGCGGCGCTGGCGCAACACCCGGACGTCAACAAGCTGGCCTTTACCGGCTCATCGCAGACCGGCAAGATTGTGGCCCACGCTGCCGCTGAAAATCACACCCGACTGTCGCTGGAGCTAGGCGGGAAATCGCCCAACATTGTTTTTGAAGATGCCAACCTGGATAACGCCGTCAACGGTATCATGAAAGGTATTTTTGCGGCAACCGGTCAAACCTGTATGGCCGGCTCGCGCCTGCTAGTTCACGAAAGCGTCAAGGAGGAGTTGCTCGATAAACTGGCCCGCCGGGCCGGCCAAATCAAAATGGGTGACCCGCAGAGCATGGAAACCGAGATGGGGCCGGTCGCCTTCAAAGAGCAACTCGACAAGATCAAGTACTACTGCCAAAAAGGCGTTGAAGAAGGGGCCACCGTGGTGACCGGCGGCAAAGCGCCGACCCGTGACGACCTGACCAGCGGCTACTTTTTTGAACCCACTATCTTCAGCGACCTCACCAACCAGATGCAAATCGCTCGCGAAGAGATTTTCGGGCCGGTCCTGTGCGCCATCCCCTTCAGCACCGAAGAAGAGGCGATCCGCATTGCCAACGATACCCCCTACGGGCTGGGTGCCGGAATTTGGACTTACAACATCCAGCGCGCCCATCGCTTGGCCAAAGCCATTAAAGCCGGCACCGTCTGGGTTAATAATTACCGGGTCGTATCGTACGCCTCCCCCTTTGGCGGATTTAAGGCCAGCGGTTATGGCCGTGAAAATGGGTTAGAGGCCATTCGCGACTATACCCAAGTGAAAAGCGTTTGGATTGAATTGGCTGATCGGGTTGGCGATCCGTTTACGTTGGGATAGACGAAAGAAAGTTGTTTTTGAATTTGGTGGGACACATCTGAATAGTGCGTAGTTCGTAGTGCGTATTATCTCTACCTACGCACTACGAACTACGCACTACGTGAGCAATCCCTGAGTTCCCAAAGAGTACTATCTATAAATGAAGAAAGGAGACAAAGTAGTCTAATGAAAGCTGCAATGTTGTACGAGTATGACGAAAAGATGGATGTCGAACTAAAATTGGAGGACGTCCCCGATCCGGAAATCAAATCGCCCAACGATGTCATCGTGCGGGTTGGCGCTGCCGGTCTGTGCCGCACCGATTTACACATCATCGAAGGCGTCTGGCGCGATGCGATGGACCCCCACAACGAACTGCTGCCCTACATTATGGGCCACGAAAACGCCGGTTGGGTCGAAGAGGTCGGTAGCGGCGTGACCTCCGTGAAGCGGGGCGATGCTGTAATCTGCCACCCGCTGCG
>JAGRBZ010000821.1 GCA_020433805.1 Anaerolineae bacterium | reverse complement strand
GGGGAACTAATGTCTCCCACCCATAGTTGGCGTGAGCCAAAGCCCGACCGGTTCGGCCCAACTCTAAGCGGCGCATGGGGTTGCTTATAAGTTTGACAACAGCCTGGGCAAAAGTGGCCGGCTCGTCGGCTAAAATAAGCTCTTTGCCGTTGACCACCGGAAAGCCTTCGGCTCCAACGCTGGTTGAAACAATCGGTTTGCCCATGGCCAGCGCTTCCATAATTTTTAGACGTGTACCGCCACCAACCCGCAGGGGTACGACATAAATGGTCGCTCCGGCAATGTAGGGGCGTATGTCATCCACATAGCCGGTAATGGTTATGCCGGGGTTGTCGCGCAGAACATCGAGGCGTGCATGGGGCCGTTGGCCAACGATAGCGAACGTGGTTTGCGGTCGGGCCGTTTGAATGAGCGGCAAGACGTGCTGCCCAAACCAAAGTGCGGCATCGATATTTGGCCGAAAATCCATTTTGCCGGTGAAAACCAAATCAAAATGGATAGGATCACCTCGAAAATGTCGATAGGCATCGAGATCGACTCCATTGGGTACCACCGTAATCGAGACATTGGGCGTAATCTCATGCAGGGCCGCTTTGTCAGGATAGGACATGGCGATAGTGTGATCGACCTGCTTCATGACATTGGCCTCGTAACGATACAACCGGTGCCATTGAATCCAACTATAGAGTGCTGCCACCCAGCGCGAGGGTGTTTTTATGTCGGCCATGAAGGCACGTTTTTGAAGTATCCATTCGGCATTGTGGGCATCGTACACAATCAAGGGGCGGGGTTGAGCGGCTTTGATGATGTCCAGATACGGGGTCATCTCGATGCCTTCAATTTCGACAACATCGAAGGTATGGTCATCGAGATAGCGCGTAAGCTTTTCAGCAAAGACAGGCGACCACAGTCGCCAACTCATATCCGGCCGGCTGGTGGTCATCATTTGCTGTAAGCGGTTTTGGGTGGTGCGTTGTGGAACCGAAACTGTCTCTATCTGTTGGCAAAAATCAAGTAGAGGACCGTGATCGGTAGAGTTTTGATCCGGCTCTAAGAAGGTGAGCAGCGAAACAGAATGGCGTCTGGCCAACTCTTTTATAAGGTTAAAATTTCTTAGCGTCGTACCCTGGTGAGGGGGGTAGGGGCGCTGAGGCGTTAACAATAAAATTCGCATTCATCTCTTCATAGGTACTATTTTTTACTCTTTATATTATACCTATTTTAGCTGCCCTTTACCTACTTTGTGGTATATTTCTAGTGTACGCCTGGCTGCTTTTTCCCAGGAGAATTTCTTAGCGCGTTTAAGACCTTTTTGGATGTAATGTTGTTTTAACTCGCCGTCGGTCAAAAGACGCCACATAGAAACCGTTAGACCGTCAATATCATGGGGATCAACCAGGGTGGCAGCATCGGACACTATCTCCGGCAGAGCCGATGTATTAGAGGCAATGACGGGCGTGCCACAGTTCATTGCTTCTAACGTGGTTAATCCAAACCCTTCGTAAAAGGAGGGATGAACCAACATACAGGCTCCATTATAAAGATAGACCAGATCCTGTGAGGAAACGCGACCTAAAAAAACTACGTGGTCCTCTAAACGGAGTTTGTTGACGGTTTCGTACACTTCTTCCCACAGCCAGCCGTTAGCTCCGGCTAAAACCAACAGTTCTTCTCGTTTGTATTCATCCCGCAAACGGCGATACGCTTGCAGCAGCCCCGGTAGATTTTTCCGAGGCTCAATGGTACTGACAAAAAGGATGTAGTTGTACCCAAAGCCGTATTTTTGTTTGATATGCTCTTGTACCTGTCGTGGAGGAAGTTGGCGATAAATGGGGTTGGCTGCTTCGTGGATGACGGTGATCTTCTTTTCGGGAACGCCCAGCATCCTAATACTGTCTTGCTTGGTAGCCTCTGACACAGCGATGATATGGTCGGTTTTGCGCCAGGCCTGGTCGATTTGGCCATAATAATGGGCGCTCTCTTTGGTGAGAAAGTGTGGATAAAGCAAAAACGCCAGATCGTGAATCGTTATAACCGACTTACAGTTGCGCCGAAACGGAGGAATAAAATCCGGGCTGTGTAAGAGGTCTAATCCTAATCGCGAGATCTCAAAACTTAAAGCAGGTTGTTCAAAACGGTTGTGACTGGGCGTCCATAATGATTTTCGTTGAAAGCCATTTCCTTCAATAATAGTTTTATTATCTTTTCTACTTTGCAGTAAAACGAAGGTGTCTTCTGTTTTGAGCTTGGCGAAGGCATTGACAAGCTGGACAATATATTCGCCGATACCTGCTGGGTTGTAGTAAACTAGGCGCGCGTCGATGCCAATGCGCATGGAAAAATATCACC
>JAGRBZ010000820.1 GCA_020433805.1 Anaerolineae bacterium | reverse complement strand
GTGCCGAATTCAAAGGTATCGATCACCAGCCGCATGCTCGGCTCGGGGGGGAAGATGTACTCTTTCTGGGCGATGTACTCTTTCAAGATGTCGTTTTGCAGGGTGCCGCCCAGCTTATCGCGGGGGATGCCGCGCTTGTCGGCCACGGCGATGTACATGGCCCAGATGATCGCCGCCGGGCTGTTGATGGTCATGCTGGTGGTGATTTTGTCGAGCGGCAGGCCATCGAGCAAAATCTCCATATCCCGCAGCGACGAGACGGCCACGCCGCATTTGCCGAACTCGCCCAGCGCTTCGGGCGCGTCGGTGTCGTAGCCATACAAGGTCGGCATATCGAAGGCAATCGACAGCCCGGTCTGGCCCTGCGACAGAAGATATTTGAAGCGTTGGTTTGTTTCTTCGGCCAGGCCAAAGCCGGCAAACATACGCATCGTCCACAGCTTGCCGCGATAGCCGGTGGCGTGGACACCCCGCGTAAACGGATATTGGCCGGGGAAGTTGATCTCGTCGACAAAGTGATCTGGCTCAGTGCCGTCGGGCGCGTACAGTCGCTCGATGGGCAGTGAGGAGGTGGTCATAAACTTTTCCGGGCGTTCGGCGCGTTTGGCCAAGCCCGGTTCTAACGTTTCCTCTTCCCAGGCCTTCCGGCTGTCCTGGTACAGGTTTGACTTATCAGCGTCAGGCATTTTTTTCTCCTTTGAAAACCTTTTTAAACGAGGAGCGGAGCATCCTCAGATGCGGAGCGGCGTAGGCCAACCCGTTCGCATCTGAGGATGCTCACTCCGCTATGAGACTTTGAAAATAGTTGTGTGGATAGTTTGATAGTTGGCTAACGAGCATCTAACTAACCATCCATCTACTCGACGACCTATTATAATCCCATCACCGCCATTTGTCAGAACCACTCACTCAGGAATGTTCTTGATAACCAACTCTTTATAGCCCGTTGCGCTGTCGATTTCGCGTCGAAACGAAAGGTTGGGCAGCAGGGCCAGCACGATTTCGGCGGTGGTGTAGATGAAGCATCCGGCTAACAGATGCCCACCGACCGTGCTGCCCTGGCTATCGGCCAGGCTGAGGTGATAATGCGATCCGTGTCGGGAGAGCGTGCCGGTCAGCGATACAATCTCGAACTTGCCGTCTAGCGTGGTCGATTGGTCTTGATCGGCAAAGCGCAGCACAGCTTGATGCAGACTGCCGACGCAGGTCAACACGCAGGCCGCTTCGATGGCATTGTCGACGGCCCAGTTATCGAGCGTGGCTTTTAAATCTTGGTTGGGGTGTAGGCGGAGGGCATAGGTTTGCATAGGCTTCCTTATAAAGGGTAATTAGAGATTGGAGACTAGAGATTGGAGACTAGAGACTGAAGGCTGGGGAGGGAAGAGGGCAACTGAGATTTTACGTTTCCTGAATATTAACTCTAATTCGCTTTGAAGCAAACCTTCTGTTTCTACTTGTGCATCTCTGCCTAGCAATCTACGAAGGACACAAAGGGACACGAAGCTTTTAAGTTTTTCTTCGTGTCCCTTTGTGTTTCTTCGTGGATCGACGGCCTACCGATCATCATCCATCGCCCGGAGTTGGCGATTAAAAAGCAGGCTTACGGTGGTCAACAAATAGCAGACCACCACGATGATGAGCGTTAGTCGCAATCCCAGCCCTTCCAGAGCGTAACCGGCCAGGAGAACGCCGAGCGGCATCGCCATGAAAGCACCGGAGCGGATCACGCCCAGGACTCGCCCGCGCATGGCTGACGGGATACGGCTGTAGCTGACCGCACTCATAATCGGGTTGAGCGGGCCGGCCGCCAGCCCGACGATAGCCGCTGTCGCAAGTACGATCCACAGCGGCGGCAGAAAGATGAGCGGGATACGGGCTAGAGCCACCACAATAAAAGACCAGACGTAAACCCTATAGCGCGTGTAGCGATGGCCCATCGCGCTGTAAATGAGCGCCCCGATGACGGCTCCCCCGCCGGACACACCAAATATTAGTCCCAACCCAATCGCCGAGCCGTAGACATCGCGCACAAAAACGGGATAAATGACCGACGCCAGCGCCGCATCCAGCAGGTTGGTGATCAGCACGATGCCCACAATCGTCAGGATCAGCACATCCTGCCGCACGTAGCGCAGCCCGGCTTGTAAATCGGCCAGGTAGCCGGGGGGCGATGCGGTGTCATCAACCGGCTTGTCGATTTTGATATTGGGCACGATGACCCAAACCAGCAGCGCGGAGACGGCGAAGGTCGCGGCGTCGAGATAGAGCACGTTCTGGGCGCTGACCAGGGCGATGAGAAAGCCGGCGGCGGGTGCGCCCAACAGCCGCGAACTGCGCTCGACGATTTGGTT
>JAGRBZ010000819.1 GCA_020433805.1 Anaerolineae bacterium | reverse complement strand
ATTTAGAGGAGTTACTTATGCCCAGTCCATTTCCCGGAATGGATCCCTATTTGGAGCGCCCTGGCGTTTGGCAACAAATACATACAACCTTGATTGTCGAGATGCAGTATTACCTCACCCCTCTTTTGCGACCGCGCTACCATGTTGCCATTGAACAGAGCACTTACTTAACCTTGCTGCCGCCGCCCGATCAACGGATCGGCATTCCCGATGTTGTAGTTACCGAGCGGGGGCAAAGTTCGGGAGCGCCCCAGACTATGGAGATGTTGACATCCGTTGCCGAACCGATTGTGGCGGAACTGCCGCAGCTTGAAGAAGTTCAACATCGCCACCTGGAAATTCGCGACACGGAAACTCAGGCGGTGATCACCACTATCGAGCTTTTATCGCCTGCGAACAAAATCGGACGCCAGGGTCGTGAGCAATACGAAAACAAACGGCTCCACATTTTGAGCAGCTTAACCCATTTAGTGGAGATCGACCTACTTCGAGTAGGTGACCCGATGCCAATGAAAACTCCTTATCAAAATGACTATCGGATAGTCGTTAGCCGCAGTTACCAACGCCCCCGGGCCGATGTCTACATGTTTGGTGTGCGTGACGCAATTCCCAATTTTCCTATCCCTTTGCGCAACAATGAAGAAGAACCGGCCCTACCGCTCAACCAAATCCTCCATAATTTATACGACAAAGGCGGTTATGATTTGGTGATTGATTATCGGCAACCCGCTATTCCTCCAATTTCGGACGAAGACAAAGAATGGCTGAACGAACTATTATCGAGCAAAAAATAACGGACGAGGTACTACTCTTATGAAACAATTAACACGTATTCGTCTTGTTAATTGGCACTTATTTCACGATACTACAGTCACCTGCCACGGCAGCACCTATTTTATCGGCGTTAATGGGGTGGGCAAATCGACCATCCTCGATGCTATCCAATTTGCGTTGGTGGGCGGGCAGCGGGACGTGAAATTTAACCAGGCGGCGATGGCCGGCAGCCGCCGCACCTTGACCAGCTACGTGCGCGGCGAACTTGGCACCGAAGGCCAGCGCTTTCTGCGCGGCGACGCCACCGGCCTGGTGGCCTTGGAGTTTCGTAATCCCGATGGAACCTATTTTGTCCACGGCGCGATCATCGATGCCTATGAAGACGGACGCTCGCCGGATGTATCTTACTTTATCGTCCACGAGGCTGCGCTCAACGACGATTGGTTTTTCCGAGCGCCCGGTCTCCTCTACGACAGCCGGTCCTTTCGCCGCCACCTGGAACACGTCACCTTGCCCGGCCCTCAAGCCCGCGCCCAAGTTTTCACCCGGCTAGAGGATTACCGCTTTCATTTGCTCAACCGGCTGGGCCAGCTCAAGGAAACATTTACGGCTAAAATCATAAAAGGGCTGGCTTTCAGCCCGCTGATCAACATTCGCGACTTTGTGCATAGCTACCTCCTCGACGAGAGTTTAGTCGAAGTCAAAAACCTGCAAGAGCAGTTGGAGACGATGCGCCATTTCGAGAGCTTGGCCGCCGATATTATCCGCCGCATCGAACGGCTCAACGAGATTGAAGAACTCGATACCGAACGCCGCACCCAGCGCCGCTTGCGCCTGACCAACGGCTTCATCGCCCGCCAGGCCGAGAGCGATGCCACCTTAACCGAACTCAAACGCCGCCGGGTTGAACTCGATGAAGGGCAGATTGATTTACGCCGTCGCGAACTACACCGCGACACCCTGACCGAGCAACTCAAACACGCCAATAACGCCCTCATCGAAGCTCAGGTTGCCTACCGCACCGACGCCACCGCTGCTCAGGAAAAAGCCCTGCGCGAAAAAATTGCCCAACTGGAACACAATCTGGCCGATCTTCGTCGGCGTGAGACCGCCCTCAACCAAACGCTCACCCAAGAAATCGCCGATGCTCGACGTCTCCAAAGTTATCTCGACACCGACAACCTCCCAGTCCCACCTGCCCTTCAATCGTTCATTGATACGACTGTCGATGATACTTCTCACGTGTCACGTACCATCGATCACGTCACCCAACTTCAAGTCGACCTCCAACAGCTTGGCAACGATTACGCCACCCAACACGCCCTTCTCAAAAACCAAAGCGATCAACTCCGCCGCGAAGCCGAACAGCTTCAGCGCGAGATCAACCAACTGCGCACCGGCGACCGCGCCGCCAGCTACGAAGCCGAAGCCCCGCAGTCCAATCGCCTGCGTCGCCTGCTGCGGGCCGAACTCAACCTGTCCGCGGATGAGGTCATTCCGCTGTACGAAGCCTTGCGTGTCCCCGACGAGGCCTGGCAAAACGCGGTCGAAGGAATCTTGGGCCGCACCCGTTTCGACCT
>JAGRBZ010000818.1 GCA_020433805.1 Anaerolineae bacterium | reverse complement strand
ACCCCCCATAAACAGCATCAGTCCAATCGGCGCTGTCGACTCGCCGGTTGCAGAAACCGGCCCGGTTGAAGCTGTCTGTGACCGAGGCTGTTGGGGCGCGTTGGCTTCGGTTTTGGACGTCGCCAGTAACGTGAGCGGTGCTAATCCAAAAAGACCGGCGGCGATAAAAAGAGCGTAACGGTACGGAGCCGGATCGGACAGGGTACCGCCGATATAAGGAGACAGCCAGCCCGGCAGTAATCCACCCAACAGGCTACCGGCAAATACGGCCAGTGGCACCAGGGCTTCTCGCATCGAAAAGGCGTGGGCGCGCTCCGCCGGGTTGGTCGCATTCATCACAAACGGCAAACTGTTGACAATAAAGGTGGCCCCCCCTAACCAGGCCAACACATAGGTCACAACCAACCAACCGGCCTCTAAATTAGACGGGACGAACTCGGCGAAAGGAACCAGCGCCAAACCGGTTGTGGCTACACTGAGGCCGATAATCAACATACGCCGGCTGCCCCATCGACGCCCAAGCATACCGGCTACAAGGCTAAACGCGGCTACGCCTAACTGAGCAACGGCGTTAACCAGACCAATAAAATCCGGCCCGTAGCCCAAACGCAGCAGGTAGAGGTTGAAGAGCATCACATAAATACCAACATAAGCAATTGAAACGAACGTATTGGCGACCAGATAGAGCCGCATATCACGGCTAAAGAGACGTAAGGTACTGAGGTAAGTTTTCATAGTTTGCGAAATCCTTTTGGGTATAGAGAAAATAGAGTATAAATCCATAATACCCGTTCCTCGCTCCTAAAAAGTCCCAAGGGACGCTCCAAAGAACGTTCCAAAAATAGCTATTACAAAGTCACTTCAAATGCCCCTCAAATTTCCAAGTCTGGGGGCTGTGTTTATAATCAGACGCGCTTTACGACTAAAAACAGGGAGGTTTATCAACCATGCCAATTGAAGTCATTGCCTTTGACGCCGACGATACGCTCTGGGACAACGAGACGATCTACGTCGAGGCCCAAACCCAATTCAAGCAGCTTTTAGTTCATTACCACAGCCCTGAGTGGATTGATAAGCATCTGTACCAAACGGAGATGCGTAATTTAGCCCATTTCGGCTACGGCATAAAGTCCTTCGCACTGTCGATGATCGAAACCGCCGTGGAGTTGACCGATGGGCAGATTACCGGCGCAGACATCCAGAAGATTATCGACATCACCAAGGCGATGCTGGCCGCCGATGTTGAACTACTCGATCACGTTGCCGATACCCTGGCCAGCCTGAAAGACACCTACACGCTGATGGTCATCACCAAAGGCGATCTGCGCGACCAGGAAGACAAGATTGCCCGATCCGGTTTAGCTTCGTACTTTCGCTACGTCGAGATTGTCAGTGAGAAAACGCCCGACAGCTATGCCGCGATATTACGGCGCTACAGCATCGAGCCGGAACAGTTTTTGATGATTGGCAACTCGCTCCGATCCGATATTTTGCCGGTGTTGGAACTGGGCGCCAGCGCGGTTTATGTGCCGCACCATCTCACCTGGGTTCACGAAACCGGGGATGCGTCCGCGATAGAACAGCCGGGATATTTTGAAATCGAGCATGTGGGGTTGCTACCGGAGCTGCTCACGCAGATGGAGAGCTAAGAGGCATAGCATGATAGATCCCCAAAACCCGGTTGTAAAACTCTGCGCCGCCGGAATGCAGGCCGAAGCTGAGGGTCAGTTTGATAAGGCGTACGACTTGTTCGAGCAGGCTTGGATGACCAGTCAGGATGACTATGAGCGCTGTGTGGCGGCTCACTTTGTGGCCCGGCAGCAGGATGATCCCCAACAGATGCTGCACTGGAACTTGGAAGCTTTAGCCCAAGCCGAGTCCGTGGCTGATGAGCGAGTTCAGTCTTTTTATCCATCGCTCTACCTAAATTTGGGCTTCTCTTATGAAACGCTTGGCAACAGGGTCGAGGCACGGCGGCACTACGAACAGGCGGCGCAGAGGCTTGATGTCCTACCGTCGGATCCTTATGGCGATACGGTGAGAGATGGTGTCACCAGAGGTCTGGCGCGAACCGCCTCCGTAGAATAACCCATTGTTAGTAATATGAGTTACGCAGTTGAGAAGTATATATGTCATTTCTAGGTAATACAGGGAGTAAATTCATGTGCAGAAACATCAAACCCCTCTATAACTTCGAGCCACCGGCCACCGAAGACGAAATTC
The DNA here is from genome assembly GCA_020433805.1 of Anaerolineae bacterium. Taxonomy (GTDB): domain Bacteria; phylum Chloroflexota; class Anaerolineae; order 4572-78; family J111; genus JAGRBY01. Next base: position 133 of record JAGRBZ010000818.1, on the reverse strand, counting down.
GGGCGGCGGCCTTGCAATTTGTGCGCAAGGTGAGCGGTTTTACTAAACCATCCAAAGCCAACGAAGCGGCCTTTGCGATGGCCATTGACGAGATAGCCGCCGTTACGGCCAACCTTCTCGATGCCCTTGAAAC
>JAGRBZ010000081.1 GCA_020433805.1 Anaerolineae bacterium | reverse complement strand
CACCAACCGCTTGTTCGACCATCTTTTCCAAGCATGTGCCGATGATGCTACCTGTCAATCGGAATATGATGATCTTGAAGAGCGTTTCTTTGCAGTGGTCGATAACCTTAATGAAGAGCCGACCACTGTCCTGCTAACCGATCCTGATACCGGCGAAACTTACGATATGAGGCTGGATGGCGACGGTCTGCTGGGCTTTGTCTACCAAATTGCCTATCTCGCCGAAGCGTATGCCATCTTTCCTAATCTGGTGACGGAGTTTGAGGCCGGTAATTATGATTTTATCGAGGCGATCATGCCGCTGTTTGTTTTTGATGATACCATCAGCGATGGCATGTACTTCTCCGTCATTTGCGCCGAAGATGCCGACTTCGATCCAACGGCTATTCCGCTGGGCGGCATCCGCCCCCAAATTGCCGCCAACGTCATCGAGGATATGGAAAGCAGCTACATCGACATGTGCAATATTTGGCAGGTCGATAGACTACCGCCGGTGGCCAACGAGCCGGTCGTGAGCAATATTCCGACACTACTGCTTTCGGGCGAATTCGACCCCATTACCCCTCCGGAAAATGCGACGGTTGCCGCTGAAAATTTATCAAACAGCTACAGTTACGTTAATACTGTTGGTAGCCACGGTGCTTTTGGGTCCGATGCCTGCGCTAACGGGGTTGTGCGCGATTTTCTCAATAATCCGACTGTGGCTCCCAATGGCAGTTGCCTGGGTTTGGCTCAACCTGGTGATTTTGTACCGGCCGATACTATTCGGGTCGAGCTTATCCAACAAATCAATACACTTGATCCCTGGGCCGTCGGATACACCTTGACAGCCGGTCTTTTTTTGTTAGGTATCTTGACGATTTTTGTCGTGTGGCCGATTGTATTCATTATCCGTTTGATAAGGCAGCGCCCGGTTGAAATGGGGTCGCGGCTGTTGCGCTGGGGTCGGAGTGGATTGATACTTATCTTCGCCCTGTTGGCTGTACTTTTTGTAATCGTCCTCAACGTCTTTATCGTCCAATCGGTTAGTGGGCCTATGGCGATGCTGTCGGTGGTAAGCAGTATGGCCACCCCATTGTTCATTATACCGTATCTGCTGGGACTGTTGGCTGTGCTCATCGTCGCCGCTTTAATTTGGAGTTGGATCAAAAAGGAAGGCTCAATTTGGAGCCGGTTATACTATACATTTCTGACCCTTTGTGTTGTGGGATATATACTTATGCTGGCACTGACGGGTATGTTCACTGTTTTAATCTAAGCAATTTCATAAAACCACTTGTCATAAAGGCCCTTCTTGTGCTACATTAAGACTTACATTTTGTCGTGGTTGGGCTTGTACAAACGACTACTTTTGCACCAGGGAGGTGCCGTGGCTAAGCCACTTGTCTTTATCAGCTACAGTCCCGAAGACGAAGATCTCAAAGATCAACTCCTCTCCCATCTAGACGTTTTAAGCCGGGCCGGGCTGGTTGAGCTTTGGAGTGCCGACCAGATTGGCGCGGGGGCCGAGTGGCAAACCGAAATCGACAACAGTATCGACCAGGCTAAAGTGGCCCTATTGCTGGTTACGGCCAATTTTCTCAACTCCGATTTCATTCTCGATGAGGAAGTACCGGCTCTACTTCAGCGTCATGAGGAAGCCGGTCTGATCATCGTGCCGGTCATCGCCAAAGCCTGCGCGTGGCAGCGCGTCGACTGGCTGGCGCGACTGGTTGGTCATCCTGAGCGGGTTAAGCCCATCTGGCGTGGCCCTGATACGCCGGTTGATGAAACACTGGCCGCGCTAGCCAACTACGTCGCCAAAATTGTGGCCGGTGAAACGCCGCTCGATAGCGACTGGCCGCCGCCCGAACGCACCACGGAGCGACCGGCTGGCGATTCGGTTGCCGGAGACAAAGTTATGGGCGACAAGATCGCCGGTGACAAGATCGAGGGCGATAAGATTGGCGGCGATAAAGTTCTTGGCGATAAGAAAAATGTGCTGCAAATTGGTACGCTTAACGTTCCCCTGGTGCCGCTGATCATCGCTCTTATCGTCATACTCGCTATTCTTGGCTTTGTCTCCTACCGTACCTTTTCCCCGGCGGTTGTACCCACTCCTATACCCAGTTCGCCAACAAAAAATCACTTTGATGTGCTGGTGGCTGAAATTGGTCAGCTCGGTTCCGAGGGGCAACTTCGTTCTTCTGAAACCGGGGCAGCGATCAGTGAGCAAATCTTCGAGAGTTTTCGGGAAGAGCTAACCAGTTTACCGCCGTCACTGCAAAACGACTTTAATCCGTCTGTCTGGCATGATAACTTGTTTCCACTGCCGGACAGGCAAAAAATCGGCCTCATTGCTAACGAAACCACGGCGGCTGAACGCGCGCAAACCATTGGGGCAGAGATGGTTATTTACGGCACCCTAGATGAGACCGGCGATCCCACCCGCTTCATTCCTCAATTTTATATTGCTCCCATCAAAGGTGAAGCCCTTGAAATTACAGGCAGTGAGGAATTTGGGTCGCCAATTGACATCTTAGAAGGCGACGGCGGTAATTTGGGCGGCTTTAATCTTGATATCAAATTGCGTAATCGCGCTACGGCTCTGTCGTTGTTTTCTTTGGGTTTAATGTATGATTTTATTGGTTTTCACGGTAATGCTCTGGAAGTTTTTCAAGGAGCACTTGAGACCCCCGATTTTCGCAGAACCGGAGCAGCACCGGTCTTTCATTATTTCGCCGGACGATCGGCCCTCTTTCTCGATCAAACATCGGATGGCGAAACGGACACGTCCAATTACCAAGAATTAGCACTCAATAACTTTCAAACAGCCTTAAATGGAGGTTATCCTCGCGCGCATATTGGTTTGGGCAGTGTTTATCTGGCGCAAGCCGAAGCCTTATCTGCGCCAGAGCGCCTTGAAACCGATACACTCGCTCAGGCAATCTTGCACTACCAAACCGCTGCAGATAATCCCGTCCTCTCTGCTACACAGAGGACGGCCGCTCGAATCGGGTTGGGAAACGCTTACCAACTCAAAGGGAGTACGTTAGCACAAACAGAAGAAAAAGAGGAAGCATTACTCTGGCTAGATAAGGCTGTTCAAGAATTTGAAGCCACGCTAGAGCCTCTGCGCTCAATGGAGCAATTTCGCTACCTGGGACAGGCCTATTTATCGTTGGGAGCGACCTACACTTTGGCAGGTCGCCTTCGTTTTGATAGTAACGAACTTTCTACAAGCAAAATTTTATACGAAAAAGCACATGAGGCATTCGATGCATGTGTTGCCCTGGCGTCTCTGGCTCCGGCTGATGACACACTTACCCAAGAAATTATCAACAGTCAACGAGGCTGTAAACAGGGTATCGTCATTGTGACAGAGGCGGAGTCAATACTGGAGGAAAATTAAAGAGGAGAAATAAGAATGAACGTATTGCCAAAAAACGGTTTATTCAGAGGGGAAAAAGGGCATTACATGTCTAAGTCTCATACGCAGGTACTTCATAATTTATTACGCTATAGAAAAAGGCTGGTTTGGATATATTTAGGGCTAATGCTGCTTGGCCTGGCCGCCTGTTCCGGCTCAGAGCCACCTACGTCCACGCCCGATCTGGTTGCCACAGAGGTGGCCGTCCAGCAAGCCGCCGCCGCTACATTGACAGCGCAGGTACCGGAGCCACCCCCAACATCGACAGCCGCCGAGCCAACCCCGACAAACACAACCGCAGCGGCTCCACAAACAGCCACCGGGGCGGTTCCGACAGCCACACCATCGTCGGAAGAACCGACGGCGACGTCGATTCCGCCCACGAATACACCACCGGCGGCTGAGCCAACCCCAACCCTACCCATTTTCGATATTTTGCCGGTTGATGGCGACAGCGGCAACCCGGAGATCCGCGGTCGCTTTAATCGCAATGAAGGCCGTTACGTGGTCATTCCCGACGTATCGCCCGGCTCGCTGCCCGGTGAGCCGCCGGAGTTTCGAGACTGGCTGGTCTTTCAAGTGGAACCGTACGATCCGGCCATTGGCACCGATGATGGCGACGGCATCCGGCAAGTGAACTTTACCATTATCAATCGCGATAGAGATGATGAGGAAGTGTATACCCGCACCGAGCAAAATCCTCGCTTTTGTGCTTTTGGTGGCGGAGAACCGAACTGCACGGTGTTCGACTTTCAACAAAATGATTTCCGCTGGCCTGATGGTCCGCCGTTAGAAAATGCCAACTACCGGGCCGTCATCGAGATTGTGCCGATCTACAGCGACTCCGCCACCTGGAATTGGGATTTTGCGATCCGGGACGTACCGCAAGTAGAAACGGCAGATGGCGAGATTGTGGCCGAGATAGTACAGATAGGTTGGGGGAACCTCGATCAAACAGTGACAACCGACCTGGTTTTTCAAGTTGAAGCTTACCACACCGGCTATGGTAACAACGACGGCGACGGCATCGAATTTGTTGAGATGTTTATTCGCGATAGTCAAGGGGAGGTAATTCTTGATCGGGTTGAGCAAAACGCAGCTTACTGTGCCTTCAGCGGCGGCGAGCCGAACTGCAACCGGCTTCCGCTCGATAATATCGACACTGGAACCTATACGTTAGAGGCAACGGTTCACGCCATAACCGGGCAGACCGAGTTTTTGGAGACCACGATTGAAATCCCCTAAATTGCCTCTTGAAAAAAAGAAAAAGTTATGGTAGCATAACCATAACATACAAGATGGAGAACTTTTATGAAGCGCACAACCATTATGATGAAGGAAGAGCTTCTCTACGAAATAAAACAGATAGCCCAGCGCGAAAATAGCTCTATGGCTGATGTTATTCGAGAAGCACTTACTAGTTACGTAGTAGAAAAGCACCAACAACACCCGCCAGAAAACCCGCTGCTGGGTCTGGTTGGGCTAGGTGAAAGTGCTGAACCCACTGATATTGCCAACGGCGGAGATGAAGCACTGCTAAAAGAAGCCATTGATCCGGTGCGAGGCTGGAGCGTCTCTCATGACGGTACTGGTTGACACAAGTTTTCTCTTTGCGCTTGCCAACAAAAATGATACCTCCCACTTGGCATGTGCTACGGTAGCGCAATCGTTGCAAGCCAGGTTGGTTGTCCCCTTAACGGTTCTGCCGGAGATAACTTACCTACTCGATGTTCGGTTGGGGCATCACGTGATGCGACAGTTTGTGCAGCAGATTACCCAACCGGCGTGGACTCTTGAACCACCGGGAGTTGATGATCTTAATCGAGCAGGCGCGTTGTTAGAGCAGTACGGAGACACCCGGCTAGATTTTGTCGATGCTACCCTTATCGCCATTGCCGAACGGCTCAAGATACAATGCGTATTAACCTTAGATCAGCGTCACTTCCGCGCTATTCGTCCACAACATTGTGAAGCTTTCGAATTACTGCCATAGAAAATATTTACCGCAAAATTATTCATGTTCATCAAAACAATCGAGAAGAAAGTGTATTGCTTGCGGCAAACCGCTCCTCTCTTTTGGCACATGCTCTGTAATCATCGCCTCCTATATTTCTTCAAAATTCTCCGTTTGTGAAATTCCTCATTATGTCTTTTTGACGATAAATAGCTTTATCAATTAGAATACTCCTTAAGTTTCTAATATATCACAAATATATTACTTCCCTCGAAAATAAAGCCAAAACAACGATCACGACAACACTTTAGAAACTGTCTACCTATCACCTTTTACATAATCTACTCCGTATAGTCCGGTAATTTAGGGACGCAATCTGTCTGCTCAGATTCATTGTAAAGACGCAGTAATATTAATCCTCAATTAAGCGTTACTTTTATCCGCCGGGCATCATGACGTGCATATTTTTACTTCTGCAACCTGCACGTCAACTCATAAATTTACACACGGAATAGGTACAAAAAACGTCAAACTGATCCGTAGTCAGTGAAAAGAAAAGGAGGTGCTTTATAAAGAAACCCTGTTCTAACAAGGAACTGGAGCATGCGCCCCTGCCTTCCTGAAGTTCACTGTTATTGAGACATTCTTAGAAAAGGAGAAAAATATGACCGTAGAGAAACATGTTGGCGCACAGCCCCGAGGGTCTGCCGAGATGAAAGGGTTACAAGTAAGACCAACTGCATCGATTAGAAATGAGGTTCCTGCCAGGGAACCTGGTGACACCAACATTGTCAAATGGGGATTCGATATTCATCCGCAGGTTTCTTTTATAGCCGGCGGACTTCTCATCGTTTTCATAGCCTTTACCCTGCTCTTTCAAGAGCAAGCCAATCAGGTATTTAGTTCAACCTTAAGCTTTATCAGCAGCACGTTTGGTTGGTTTTATATCCTCGCTGCCAACGTTTTCCTGATCGTCATGATCATTTTTGCCTTTAGCAAATTTGGCAGAATTAAGTTAGGTGGCCCCGACGCCGAGCCTGAATTCACAACGTTTGCCTGGTATGCGATGTTAATTAGCGCCGGAATGGGCATTGGGCTTATGTTTTGGAGCGTCGGTGAGCCGATTTTTCATTTAGCTGCGCCACCTCCTTTCTTTAACGGTGTTGAAGCCGGTACAGCTGCAGCAGGGCAAGCCTCGATGGCAACCACTTATTATCACTGGGGATTACATCCTTGGGGTTTGTACGCGCTTGTTGGATTATCGCTGGCCTTCTTTGCCTTCAACCGGGGACTGCCTCTCACTATTCGCTCGGTTTTTTACCCCATTTTAGGCGACGGTATCTACGGTTTCTGGGGTAATCTTATTGACATTCTTTCTGTACTAGCCACCTTGTTTGGCTTGGCCACATCGCTGGGCTTTGGGGTACAGCAGGTTGCCGCCGGACTGAACTTCTTATTTGGCTTACCTGATACAACAATGTTCCAAGTCATTCTCATTGCTATCATCACCGGTTTTGCCACGATGTCGGTTGTGGCCGGTCTAGATGGTGGCGTAAGACGTTTGAGTGAATGGAATATGTACATTGCCGGCAGCTTTTTGCTCTTCGTTTTGATTACCGGACCAACGCTGTTTATCTTCGGTATGTTTACCCAAAGTCTGGGCTACTACGTCCAAGTTTTGCCGAGCTTAAGCTTCTGGACAGAAGCATTTGCAGAAACAACATGGCAAAGCGGCTGGACGATATTCTACTGGGGCTGGTGGATTTCTTGGTCGCCATTTGTAGGGATGTTTATTGCCCGTGTTTCAAAAGGACGCTCGGTGAGAGAATTTATTCTCGGCGTTATCATCCTGCCCTCACTGCTGTCATTCTTTTGGATGTCGACTTTTGGCGGCTCTGCCCTGTGGCTACAATTGAGCGGTACCGCTGATATCGAAACCGCCGTTAATGCCAATGTCGCGACAGCACTGTTCGAGATGCTGAGCAACTTCCCCCTGACTTCAGTTACATCACTGGTTGGTATTATTTTGGTCACGTTCTTCTTTGTTACCTCCTCCGATTCCGGCTCGCTGGTTGTCGATCACTTGACCTCCGGCGGCAAGCTCGATTCGCCGGTACCGCAGCGTGTATTCTGGGCCGTAATGGAAGGAGTTGTAGCGGCTGTATTGCTGTTAGGTGGCGGGTTGGGCGCGCTGCAGACGGCCTCTATTACAACCGGATTACCCTTTGCTGTGGTGCTGCTGATTATGTGCTACAGCTTATATCGCGGTCTATCCGAAGATTTGGAAGTGCTTGAGTTGGACGAATTAAAAGAAAAAGTCGGAGGGTTTTCAGAGGCTCAACCGGCACTGGCTGAATAAACTCAGTTGGTCACGATTTTCAATAAAAGGAGACATCATTACATAAAGGAGAGACTATGTATCGCACGATATTAGTGCCGCTGGACGGATCAGAACGAGCCGAAGCCATTATTCCGCACGTAGAAAATCTGGCTCAACATGAACACGCCACGGTTGTTTTAACACAGGTCATCGAACCGGTGAGCCGCAGTTTTGTCCTTGACCCCGCTGCACCACCGAAATACAATTTCGACACATCTGCTGCCGATGCAGCCGAAATGTATCTGGCTCGTATAAAAAAGAAATTTGAGTTGAAGGGCATCAAAGCAAAAACTCTGCTTATGTGGGGTCCCACCGTAGAGAGTATTATTCACGCCGCCAACGAAGCCAAAGCTGATATAATTGCGCTGGCCAGTCAAGGACGCACCGGACTGGCTCAGGTTTTCTACGGCAGCGTAGCCTCCGGGGTGTTAAACCGTGTGCGTCGTCCGCTGCTGTTGGTTCGTCCTAACACGAAACCTTCTACAGCGAGTAACCGCCATATCCTGGTGCCGATAGATGGTTCAAGACGTTCTGAGGCCATTTTGCCGCACGTGGTAGGCGTGGCGAAACTCTACGATGCCGAAGTAACGCTGCTGCGGGTGGTCGTTACGCTCAACCAAGTTGTCGCTTATGACAATATCGAAGCTGAGTTTGAAGCCAAAGAAGTTCATGGTCATTTGCTCGACCGGCTGGGCGAGTCGCAAGAAGTAGAGCGCTTTAGCAAAGCCCGAGAACACATTCTAATGCAGCGCAATAAACTTCGGGAAAAGGGTCTAAATGTAACTGCGCTGCTTATGCACGGCCGGCCGGTTGAGGGCATCGCCCATACGGCAGAAAAGATCAAGGCCGATTTGATAGCTATGACCAGCCAAGGCCATAGCGGTTTGGCCCAAGTGTTTTACGGCAGTGTGGCGTCGGGTATTATGAACCGCCTGGAACGTCCACTATTGCTGGTAAGACCGGATTAGCACATTGCTTCATTAAAACATCTCTAGTTCGTAGTCATCACTTTAGCCAAGCAAGTGGCTCAACCTGTTGCTACGAACTAGGGGTACCACTTCAGCCACTTGAGCACCTCAAGGAATAAAGTTAGCCCCTATAGCCCCCTTAACCGCTTGTATTTTTTGAATAACCCCGGTTACAATAGAAATTGTAACATCAACCAACTATTTACAAATCCACACCCATAAATTATTAACCTTTGTGTTGTTCCTGACCAACTGTTTGGTTTTTCAGGTGAAGTTGGCTACAATTCGCCCATCATAATATCATTAAGGACTACGAGGTGTATCTACCATGAGCAACCATTACGACGTCATCGTCATCGGAACCGGCCCCGGTGGCGAAGGCGCAGCGATGAAAGCCAGTAAAGAAGGCAAAGATGTCGCTATTATTGAAGCATTCGAACGGGCCGGGGGGAATTGCACCCATCGTGGCACAATCCCCAGTAAGGCGCTTCGCCAAGCTATCGTCCAGATAGCTAGCGCCAGAGACGCGCGCTATGTCCATTATCAAGATCTGTTGCGCACTGCCGAGTCGGTCATCAACCGACAGGTTAATATGCGAACGGGTTTTTATCATCGGAACTTGATCGATCTGCATTTTGGTCGAGCCACTTTTATCGATGCCAATACCATTGAGGTTACGGCTGAGTCGGGCCTCAAAACACGGTATACAGCCGATGCCTTTGTTGTGGCAACCGGCTCGCGGCCCTATCATCCGCCGGATGTCGATTTTACCCATCCCCGCATTTTAGACAGCGATAGAGTGGTTGATCTCACCGAAAATCCGCGCTCAATTTCAATTTATGGGGCGGGTGTTATCGGTTGCGAGTACTCCTCTATTTTTAGGGGGTTGAGCATTAAAGTGAATTTGATTAATACACGCAGTCAACTTTTAGCTTTTCTCGATGATGAAATTATCGATGCGTTGAGCTATCATCTACGTGAAAACGGCGTTCTCATTCGCCACAACGAGGAATATGAGCGCGTCGAGGCCGACGATGAAGGCGTGACTATCTACCTTAAATCAAACAAACAAATTCGCAGTGATTATCTGCTGTGGGCACAAGGCCGCACCGGTAACTCCGACAATATGGGGCTGGAAGAGCTGGGTATTGAGCGCGACAGCCGGGGCAGCATTGTTGTCAACGAAAATTACCAATCGGCTCAGCCGCACATCTACGCGGTGGGCGATGTTGTTGGTTTCCCCAGCCTGGCCAGTGCCGCTTATGACCAGGGTCGATTTGCTGCCACGCATTTAGTTTTTGGCAAGTGTGAAGGAGAATTGGTTGAGTTCATTCCCACGGGTATTTATACTATTCCCGAAATCAGCTCCGTCGGCCTAACCGAAAAGGAATTAACCGAGCAGAAAGTGCCATATGAGGTCGGCCACTCGCAGTTCAAGAATCTGGCTCGCGCCCAAATTACCGGACAGACGGTGGGTATGCTTAAACTGCTGTTTCATCGTGATACGCTGGAAATTTTGGGGGTTCACTGCTTTGGGTCACAGGCAGCGGAGATTGTCCATATCGGCCAGGCGATTATGAGTCAAAAAGGTGAAGCGAATACATTGATGTATTTTATCAACACCACCTTTAACTATCCAACAATGGCCGAAGCCTATCGAGTTGCGGCGCTAAACGGCCTCAACCGAGTCCAGACCCTCAATGGGCATTAACATCTAAGGAAAATTGGTAAGAAGCCGGGTTCGTCAACTAAATCGGGCCAGAATTGCGTCGACGCTGCCACCATACCCTTCTCCGAAAAGGTTGAGGTGGTTAAGCAGATGATAAAGATTGTATAGCTCTTTGCGCTCCTGATAGCCCGGCTCAAGCGGCCAGGTTTGGTTGTAGGCCGCGTAAAAGGAAGCTGAAAAGCCCCCAAACAGTTCGGTAAAGGCAATTTCAGCTTCGCGATGGCCGTAGTAAACAGCCGGATCGATGAGAGCCGGTTCGCCGGAGTCGGTTACAAGCCAGTTGCCACCCCACAGATCGCCATGCAGCAATGAGGCTGGTGGCGCAGGCGGCAGCCAATCGCCAAGTCGAGACAGCAGGCTTGCCAGCATCGTGGCCCGGCGTTTGGGTAGGTAGCCATTTTTGGCAGCAAGTTCCATTTGAAAGCCCAAGCGCTGTTCGCCAAAAAATGTAACCCAATTATCGTGCTGATGGTTTGGTTGTGGATTTGCCCCGATAAAGTTGTGGTGATCGAGGCCGTACTGTTCAGCCGTTGTGCGATGCATCATCGCCAGCCCGCGCCCTAATTGCTCGGCCAGCGCATTGGTAGAGCGCCCCCGTCCTAACCACTCCATGACGATATAACCGGGCTGCGAGCCGTTTGCCTGACCGTGAGCATACACTTGTGGTATGCGAAGTGCATTGGCCGACCGCAACAACTCTAAGCCACGCCGTTCAACCTCAAACAGTTCAGCCGGTTTTCCGAAGCGCCACTTAATCAATACTTCACGGCCATCTGCCAGGGTTGCTTTGGCCGCCTGACTAATATCACCGCCGCTAATAGACTGACTGGCTTCAATTTTGCCTACCGCCTCTTTCAAAGCCGCTTGAAGTGCCGCCGGAAAGACCACTCTAAATCCCCTGCTCCTCACGGATGTGCGCTAATAACCCTCGACAACCGGCCTCAACCAGTTGGTACACCTCTTCGAAGTTACCGCTGTAGTAGGGGTCCGGCACATCGAGACGAGTGACGCCATCGGCATAGCTAAGCAGCAACGAGATGCGATCATCGGCTAACACACCACGGCTGGCGTACTGCAAATCAGACACATTACTCTGATCCATAGCAACAATGTAATCCGTCGTTTCCAAATCGCGACGGTTGATTTGACGAGCAATACTGGTACACTTTATGCCATGATCGGACAGCACCCGACGCGTACCACGGTGAGCCAGATCGCCAATATGATAGCTGGATGTCCCCACCGAGTCGATATTAAAATGGCTTACCAGGCCTTCCTGCTCAACCAGATGCTTAAAAACCGCTTCGGCCATGGGCGACCGACAAATATTACCCAAGCAAACAAACAATACGTTGATCATAGTCTGGTCCCTTAATCTCCTGTCGATTATTCAATTTGACTGTATTTACCTGCGTATTAAGCCTTAGAGAGTTGGTGACTAACTGCTTCAACAATAGCCTGCGTCCCTTTTTCGGCAGAACCATCGGGTCTAAGAACAATAGTTTTGGCAATAAAAGCTTGCTCAATAGCCTGTTCGAGCCGGGCAGCGGCTTCCGGCTGGCCCAAATAATCGAGCATAAGCCGGCCCGCTAAAATAGCCGACAGCGGATTAGCGATCCCTTTACCGGCCAAACCAGGGGCAGAACCGTGAATCGGCTCGAAGTAAGCATAGTTTTGGCCGATGTTTGCTCCGGCACACACTCCAACACCACCAATCGTCGCGCCGCCCAGATCGCTCAAAATATCGCCAAACATATTTTCGGTCACCATAACATCAAAACGTTCCGGCTCCAACACAATAGCCTGGGCAGCGGCATCGACATAGATAAAATCGGTTTCAATATCAGGGTACTCGACAGCGATCTCCTTAAATATCTGTCGAAAAAAAGCAAACGATCGAAGAACATTGCTCTTGTCGACACACGTGACGCGCTTTTTTCCATTTCGGCGCCGTGCTTCCTCAAAAGCATAGCGGATAATACGCTCGGAACCGACCCGCGTAATCATCAATGTATCGGTGGCGGCTTGTCCGCTTGTAGCCACAATGCCGTTTCCTCGGCTAGCATACAAGCCCTCTGTGTTTTCGCGCACCATCACCCAATCAATATCGCCTGGTTGTCGATTAGCCAACGCCGTAGGTACGTTAGGATAAAGTTTTATAGGACGTAAATTAACATACAGATCTAAACCATTGCGAAATCGTCCGCCTAAAACACCTGCCTCTGTGCCATCGGGTAAGCGAACATGGGGCAATCCCGTGGGTCCCTTAAAGATAGCGTCGGCTTGTTTACAAGTTTCTAGTGCTTCGACCGAAAGGTTATCGCCATATTTTTGGTACGCAGCCGCACCAGCTTCAACTTCAGTTAGCTCAAGTGTCAAGCCGGCTGACGTTGCAACTTGCTGCAAAATTGAAAGTGCAGCCTGTACAATTTCGGGGCCTATTCCATCACCGAGAATAACGGCAATTGTGTATCTTTTTATAGTCATTATCGCATCATTTCATTAAATAAAATTTGAGTGAAGAATAATAGAATCGTATAAAAAAGACAAATAGGCATAGAAAACGAGGGTTTTCTATAAAACAAACTATTTTTATGACACAAATCAACGAAACTTATACATTGATTTTATGTAATCGTATCTATAATTGGGCTAAACTGTAACCAAATACCTGTAGTTTTATCGAAACTGTTATTTACAAGGACTTATTATGCAACCAAAGGCGTCAATACTAGTTGTTGATGATGAACCAGATTTGTTAGAAAATATTGTTTTAGCTCTGGACGCCGAGGGATATCGTGTTCTATCGGCTATAGATGGAGTAAAGGCTCTAGACACGCTTGAAACCGAAAATGTAGATTTAGTATTAGCCGATATTGCAATGCCTAATATGAATGGGTATCAATTGTATCAACGCATCCGAGAAAATCCGGATTGGCTATTTCTACCTTTCATATTCTTAACAGCACGCGGACTTAATACCGATATCGACTATGGCAGAGAGCTAGGCGTTGACGATTATATTATAAAGCCTGTACGGGTTATGGAGCTATTTGCCGCCATACGCGGAAAACTGCGACGAGCCAAAGAGTTGGAGGAGACACTCCGTGGTCAAATCGACCTGTACATAGATGAAGATAGTCAACCAGAAACGATAAATCTTGGCAAGTTACATATTGACTTAAACCAACACAAAGTATGGTTTAACGATGAAGAAATAAAACTATCGATTAAAGAATTCCTTTTGTTAGAGCGTTTGGTCAAAAATCCCGGTGCAGTTGTCTCTCCTCGAGAATTAGTAGAAACAACCCACAACTTCACCGCCGACAGCACTGAAGCGAGTAGTCTTTTGGGCCCTTTACTTCACTCTCTCCGACGTAAGTTAGGATTTAACTCTACCAACGCCGGTTTTATTGAAAACGTTCGCGGAGTAGGCTACCGCCTTCTTTTACCCAAAATCTAAAAGCCTATATCTCTGCATTCACCCCATCGATTTAAAGCCTCCGATTTGTCCGGAGGTTTTTGTTATTATTACTCCTCCCTGTGTTTGAACAACATAAATGTATCCTGTCTTCTACTTTTTTTGTTGTCGTTGCTATCAATCAAGCGATATGATATACTTAAATAGACTGATACTAACCAGGGTATCCGATATTTCTACCCCAAATTACCATGTCTACTGTAACGACTAGAAAAGGAGCAACTATGCTATCACCAACCTCTATTCTGGTGGTTGATGACGAACCAGATTTATTAGAAAATATTAGTCTTCCTCTCGAAGTTGAAGGTTTTCAGGTTCACACAGCCCCTGATGGCCTACAGGCATTAGAAATCTTAGAAGACCAGACAGTTAGCCTTATTTTGGCTGACATTGCTATGCCTAATATGAATGGGTATCAACTTTATGAAAAAGTGCGTGAAAATCCACGATGGATAACCATTCCCTTTATTTTCCTCAGTGCGAGAACCATGGATACAGATATTCACTATGGTAAGGAATTAGGTGTTGATGATTACCTTACCAAGCCTATTCGTGGCCCCGACTTGTTGGCTGCAGTACGTGGTAAATTACGTCGAGCCGAGCAAATTATTACGACCATAGGCCAATATAATTTCACAAGGAATAGGTCCGATAAAGAACTAGTCGTTGGGCCATTGCGTATTGATAGCGAGCAACATCGGGTTTGGTTAGAAGATGAAGAGTTAAAACTATCGGCTCGAGAGTTCATATTGTTAGAGGAACTAGCAGCAGCAGGGGGAAAAGTTTTATCACCCCAAAAGATAATTGAAGCAACTCACGACTACAAAACCGACAACATTGAGGCAGGCAACCTGCTGAGACCGCTCATCCTCTCTTTGAGACGAAAACTCGGTATCGAAAGTGAAGAAATTGGCTCTGTAGAGAACGTACGCGGAGTTGGTTATCGTCTTATTGTACCTGAATAAATATTGTTATCATTTTCTCCTATTTTTCCAAACATTAACTCAATAATTCTAAACACTAGCCCTATAGATTTTAGATAAATATTTTGTTACTATAGCGGAAAGCAGTTAATCATTGTGAAAATTGGGAGCATTTTGATGACAGTTCAGCCGTCTATATTACTGGTCGATGACAATCCTGATCTTTTATACAATCTCAGCCTACCTTTAGAGATTGAAGGTTATCAAACTTTAACGGCTAAAAATGGATTCGAAGCGCTTGATATATTGAAATCTCAGAAAATAGATCTTATCCTATCGGATATTGTCATGCCCGATATGGACGGCTATGAACTTTACAACCAAGTACGAGAAAATTTAGCGTGGACAAACATTCCTTTTCTTTTTCTCACGGGATGTCTACTTGACAGCGAAATACGGTATGGTAAAGAACTAGGAGTTGATGATTATTTAGTCAAACCTGTTAAATCGGGGCATCTGCTTTCGGTAGTAAGGGGAAAACTAAAACGGTGTCAGCAACTCAGTGAACACCAAACTCTCTAAGAAGTTGTTACCTACCATCCGAGAGTGCCGGGATCACCCTTAAAGGGTCCAACTATATTATTTGTAATCCACCCCCCGTAAAAATCGCCGGCTTGGGCTTTTACTTGCTCATCACCTACATAGCAAGCATCCATACGGCTGGGATAAAAGGCTACATGATTTTTAAGCGCTTCAAACTCAGGTATTGGAGACGGATAAAACCAAGCCGCGTCTGCGGCTTTTTTATTGCCGACCTGAATCGTGTAGTATCGAGCTTGTCCCTTCCACTCGCAGACCGTGGTCCGACGGGTAAGAGACAAACAATCCATTTTGACGTCTTCTGGAGGGATGTAATAAACAGGGGGATGGCTGGTTTCCAAAACCCGTTTTGCTTGCCACGAATCGGCCAGAGTTACACCGTTAAAAACAACTCGAATGTTTTGGGTAACATCCTCTAAACGCGGTGGGCGAGGATAATCCCATACCGACTCCTGACCGGGGCCGGGTTGAATGTATTTAGGTCTCATACTGAAATATTCCTTTCCAACTATCCCATTCCAACCAGACAATATAACAACAAAAATGATGCCAACATAAAGTCTACTGTTTGTGATCCTTTTTTGAGGCTTCAAAAAACTCTCTCGCCTGCTCCGGCCAGGTGGTTGGATTTGCGAAATCAGTCCAATCAACGGTATCAAGCAGAGCCTGTATAGCATCAGCTTTCATCTCGGCGATTTGAGAGAATGTTGTAATTCCGTGATCATGAAGAAGCTTCTCTATTTTTGGCCCAATCCCTTTTATTTTTTTGAGGTTATCCGGCTGAGACGTTACCGCATCGGGTTCAACAGACGGGGTAGAAGACGACAAAAACTCAGCTACTTCAACATCCCCAAAGTCGATTTCCGGCTGAAGCGATCCACCACGTACATTGGGTTCTTCCATAATCAATTCTTTTTGTCTTCGCAGAGTGATAATCACGGCGATACTAAATATGAAAACAACAAACCCCAACCATACCCAAGAGGGTATATCTGACGGTCGCACCTTTTGACGAGCATCAGCCATTAAACTAGCCAAGTTTATTTGAGTCAAATCTAAAATGGGTTGCATAATAACAAAAGCCTTAAAGAAATTAAGAGCATACAACCAGCTTTACTGTGGTTGTATGCTCTATGATTATATAATTTATCTAAGCGTCAATGCTTGGTCTAGGAGCAGGAGGTGATGATGGTGATGGCGGCGGTGGTGGACTGCTTGAACGGAATGAACTTACCCAGCTTTCTACCTCGCGCCCGGCAATATCGCGAGATCCCAGGCCAAAGGCGAGTGCGGCCGCAACAGCTATAGCGCCAAGGGTTAGACCAAACGCTAAATTGACGATATCATCAGCGATACCCATTTGTCGCAGAGCCATTGCCGTAGTCAGCACAATAATAGCAACGCGAGCCAATTGCGATAGGAGGTTTGCCTGAGCGCCAGCCAGGCTTAAAACAACAGTACGAGCCAAATTAGCCAAATATAGACCGATGCCAAAGATAATAATGGCCAATATAACGCGACCGGCAAATACCAGGAATTCGGAAACTAAAACAGCCAGGAATTCAAAGCCAAGAATATTGGCTGCTTCGATGGTAGCAAAAAGCATTATGCCAATTAAAACTAAATATCCTGCAATTTCGGACGGCGTACGTTGCCCTTCAGTGGGAGATTGTTGACCTAAACCTATCAGATTTAGAACTCTATCAAAGCCCACATTGCTAAGCAGAGTTGTTACCAAACCCGCTACCAATCGACCGATAAAATAGGCCAACACCAATATGATCATCGCGCCGAAGATATTGGGAATAGCATCAAGGAGCGTGTTCAGCATATTGGTTGCCGGCTCTGAAATCGCAGCTATATCCAGTGTGTCAAGGGCAGAAATGATGACCGGAATAAGAATGAGTACGTAGACAATGGTGCCAATAACCGCCGACAGGCTTTGCTGTCCAATGGCGGTCGTTAACCCCATCCGTGCTCCTAATTCATCAGTTCCAACGGCAATTAGCAAATTGGTAACAATTTGTCGAATAATGCGAGCTACGAACCAACCAACAAGCAGGATAATGGCTGCACCAAGCACATTCGGTAAGAAGCCAAGTAGATCGTTGACCATATTCTGAATGGGAGCGAGTAGGCCATTCATACCTAAAGCTCCTAAAATAGCCGGCAAGAAAAGCAAAAGAACAAACCAATAAATAATTGTCGCCAGCGTTTCACTCATTGGTACTTGACGCCCCTCATCGAGACCGGCTTCACGAGTTAGCGTGTCATCGATACGGGTTGCTCCTAACGCTTTTGAAACGACAAACCGCAGCAGCGTGGCCAATACCCATGCCAGAAACGCTAAGCCTGCCGCCGCCAGCAAATTCGGAATGAAGGCAAACACTTCATTCAACAGACTGTTAAGCGGCCCGGTAACCGCCGTCAATTGCAATGCCTGGAAAACAGCAACAATGACAAAAAGCATAATGATCCAGAAAACAATTCTGGCTAACAACTCTTCGATCTTAAAGCTTTCCTTCATTCCCATCCGTTGGGCGAGTTGGTTATCAATGGATACCCGTTCCAAAAGTCGGCGAACACCGGCAGAAATTAAAAGGGCTATAATCCAGCCGCCGACCAGAATTAACGCCGCGCCGCCAAAATTGAGCGCATATGCCCCAAAGCTTACCAAGAATTCATCTAAAAATGGTCCCATGACATATTCCTCCTGGGCAAACAAAACAATAAAAACAGTAAGGTGTATAAGCCTACGAAATATTTTTCTATTAAATTAAATTACCTGCTGAAAAATGGGAGGAAGTAAGGCAGCAGCCATCTTCTGCCAGAGGAAAAAAGAGAAATACTATTTAAATGACTGCCACCTAGATATAAAACTACGCTTTCAGTCAAACAAGCCTTTTGCCATGCCGGCTATCCCGCCCGAGACGCTGTCATCGCCAATGGCTGCATCAAGTTGAGCAGCTACAGGGGCCGGCAATTTATCTTTAAGATGGCTAATAACCGTCGTGACGGCTACTTTTGACATTTCTTCTGACAGACCGGTTTTTACAGAAACCAGTTTTACCAATTCTTCCATTTTGTTCCGCTCCTTTTATGAAACATAAATATTTACGAAATGTCTTTTACATCTCGATTGGTAGTGTGACGTCCTAAAAAAATATCGAAAAAGAGGTAACAAATCCCAGAGGGTGAATAGACTATGAAATATAGGAATTTAGGACCAATTTCTCCTGTGCGGATTTTAACACAATCAATCAATTAAACCAAGCATCTCGTTTGTAAGCGAAATAGAGCTTCATGTCACGTTTTAATAACCTCACTGGTCTTATATGGCAAAGAACGGACCTATTTATAACACTACAACTCTTAAAAGTGAGGTAAATGATGATAACCGACAAAAAACATATTGGGGTTCTTGGGGGTGGCTATGCCGGACTAATGGCGGCACTTCGGTTGGCCGGAAAAAGTAAAAACTTTGCCACCACCGTTACATGAGTAAATGGGCTTGACTACTTTGTCGAACGCCCTCGTCTGCACGAGCAGGCAACCGGTATCCGGCTTAAAAATCGAACTATTGCTACCATGTTGCGCAGCACGAAGGCCGATTTTGTGCAAGGCTGGGTACGGTGACCGAAGCGGAAGACGTGCTACAAGATACGTTTGTGCGTGTCCAAACACATGCCGATCAACCCATCGACAACCCCAAATCTTACCTGACTACCATTGTTACCCGTCTGTGTCTTAAACAACTCAATGCTGCCAGAACGCAGCGGGAGACGTATTTGGGGCCACGGCTGCCTGAACCCGTTATGACGACAAACCAACCTGAGCTGATAAATCCGGCCGAGCGAGCCGTCACCTACGACTCCATCTCTACCGCGTTTCTGGTGCTACTGGAGTCGCTGTCGCCGGCCGAGCGAGCGGTTTTTATTCTCCATCAAGTTTTTGAATACAAATTCAAGGAAATCGGCGCAATGCTGGAAAAGAGTGAGGCTGCCTGCCGCCAACTCTTTAAGCGCGCGAAGGAGCATATTTCCGAAAATCGACCTCGCTTCAATCCGGCACCGGAAGAGCATACCCGTCTATTGGATAGTTTTATCGAGGTGGTCGAGCTAGGCGAAGTCGAAACATTCCTTCAACTTTTGGCCGAGGATGTCGTCTTTGTTCCCGATGGCGGTGGAGAACGTGGCGCGGCGACTCGCATACTGCGTGGGCAGGAAGCCGTCGCGACCTTTATTTTTGGGGTGCAGCGTGTCGCTCCCTCTGCTCTGGTGTACAAACGAATTGTACTGAACGGGCAACAATCCATTTTGGCCCGCACGTCCGATGGCTACCCGTTCTTTGTGCTATTCATTTATGGGGAACACCATAAGGCGCAGTTGATCCTCGTTATCGCCGGTCGAAAGTTGCAATCGCTTGCCGAATCGCTTGATAGTGGCTCCACTTCGCGTTTAGCAAGTAAGTGTGAACATAGCTGAGCGTATCGCCATCATTCTGGCACTTGACAATCCCATTGTAAACGTTTACAATGGGATAAATTTATCCCAAACGAAGAGTTGAGTGTTATGCCAAGCATCAAAGATGTCGCTGAAAACGCAGGTGTATCGATAGCCACCGTATCCCGTGTTTTGGCCAACAAGCCACACGTTCGGCCTGAGGTTCGCCAACGGGTGTTGACGGCTGTACAAGAGCTTAACTATCGCCCTAACCTCATCGCCCGAAGTTTACGTGCAAAAAAATCAAACACAATTGGTTTGATTGTAGCCGACATTCAAAATCCGTTTTTTACGGCACTGAGCCGGGCGGTTGAAGATGTGGCTTATGAACAAGGGATGAGCCTTTTTTTGTGCAATACCGATGAGGATGCCGATAAAGAGGCCATCTATTTAGAGCTTATGCGCGATAAGCACGTAGCCGGCATCATCATATCCCCCACGCGCGAAACCTCTGACGCCTTTTTCGAGATGCTAAAATGGAATATCCCCATGGTGGTGATCGATCGGCAAGTGGACGACGTCGAAGTCGATACCGTTTTGATTGATAATACGGAGTCGGCGTATCGCTTAACCGAACACCTGATTGCTGATGGTCACCGGCGCATCGGCGCGATGTTTGGGCTGGGGAGTTCTACAGGACGCCATCGGCGCGAGGGATTTTTGCAGGCGCTTCAAGACCACGGCTTAGAAGCAGCTCCGGAGCTGGTTGTTGACGTTAATGCGAGAGAGGAAGATGGTTACCAAACCACCCAACAGTTTTTGAGTTTGCCGGAGCCGCCGAATGCTATCCTGACCAGCAGCGGATTGCTCTCCGCAGGCGCGTTTCGAGCACTACGCGAAAGCAAACTGACTATTCCTGATGACATCGGATTTGCCAGCTTTGATGAAACAGGTTGGGCAACGCTGGTCGATCCCCCCATTACGGTCGTTCGGCAGCCTACCTATGAGATAGGGCAGAAAGCCACGGATCTGCTGCTGGAGCGCATTAAAGCACCATCTCGATCGGTTCGTGAGATTATTCTGAAAGGCCAACTGATTGTGCGGGCCTCTTGTGGTCGGCACACACAATCTGACACCGAAATAGAAAGCCATATGGACATCTCTGTGAAACTGCCCTGAAACGTCTTGCCGATGTAAGGTTGCTTATCGGCGCAACTCCGTTTATCATGAAAGCATTAGCTATGGCATTCCAAGGTGCAACCGATGCTCATCTACCCCGACGACCGCGTTCTTGTGGCCATCATGAACAACCTAGAGGACTGGCACAGAGTTCAATACGAAAATTGGTATCGTATTCCGGTTAAACATGCGCCGGAACCGGTACCCAACATCGATTGGCTTGCGTTCTATCAAACCAAAGCTTTTGCCGGCGATCGATGGGCCGTGCATTTCTACGCCAAAGTTTTGGGGCACGAGTTACTCACGCGCCGCGATTTACTCCCCACGGAACCCAACCACAAACGGGCTAATGCCTGGTACTACAAATTAACACTTGGACCGCTGCACCACAAACTTCCACCCATTATCTCGGAGAAGCGGCGGCGGATCACCTTTATTTTTACCACCGGCGATCGATTTGAGGCAGCGGTTGAGATCAACGATCTCCTTAATGATGAGTCCCCATCCGGGTTTCCGTTTGTTACCTTGAAGGAAAATAGAGAAGATTTTGTCGATTGATCGGCTTACGTTTGACGTCACAAAACTTTGCCGGGAGCGACACCATAGTATCGGTCTATGACAAAACTACATGTTGCGCTTCTGACGCACGCCGGCGACTCATCATCGACACCATAGCCCCATGAAAAGGCAGTAACAGCCAGAGGTTGGGGCTGTAAAAAAAGGTAGTTGCTGTTAAAACCAAAATTATCGCATTGATAAGAAGGTGTGAAGGAAACAGCGCCTGGTTTCGTAACTTAGCCACAACAATCCACTCACTTAAAACGGCAGTGATACCCAAGACAGTGCCCAGGTAAAGATCGCCGGTTATCCCCCAAAAAATAGCGCGATAAAAAGCCCAGTGGCAGGCATCATAGATAACATTTATCCAGGAAGAGTTGAGCGGTGTTAGGCGCACCGCTTGACGCGCCAGGCCCCAACGCACAGCGACCAGAAGCAGAAGCGCTGTACCGCCTGCCAAAAGCGCAATGCCGCTATCAAACAGCCAGCTTAACAGCAGCAAGGTTGTTGCTTGTTGGAGTTCTAAAATTATATTGCTGTTCCAATCGATGAGATTGAACGAGGAGAGACCGGTTAAACCCAGGTGTTCCCATGTCAGCAGCCCCAAGAGAAGGGTGATGTAAGGAATACCCACAAAATAGAAAAATTCAACCAATCCGTCAAAAGGATAAAGAGCATCCGTTGTGTTAGGTTGCTTTCGCTCAAGTCGATCCCAAACAATCGGGAAACCTAACGATATAATAAAAAACGCCAATACCCCCCAAGACTCATTCATTGGGTGCCAGCGTTACGCTTTCGTAGGGGATTTCTATTCTAACGGTAGTGCCTCTGCCCCGGGCCGACTCCAGGGTGCAGTGGCCGCCGACCAGTTCGGCACGCTCATTCATATTGATAAGCCCCAGGCTGGTTCGCTGGTCGTAGGTGGCCGTTGTGGCATCGACATCAAAGCCAACACCGTTATCGCGAATTTCAACGATGAGCGACTCGTCTTTGCCAATAACGTTAATTTTAATTTCTGAAGCTTCAGCATGCTTTTTGGCGTTGCCAACGGCTTCCTCGACGATAGCAAAGATAACGCCCTCGGCTTCTTTATCGAGAAGCTGACCGTTGTAGTTGCGCTCGGTAACGTTGACGCGAAACTCTTCCGTTTCATTAAGTCGGTTGGCGTATTGCTCAAGCGCAGGAAGCAGCCCTTGCGTTTCCAAAATAACCGGGCGCATGGCAAAAAGCATCGTTCTTATTTCTTTGGTGGTGCTTTGGGCAATATCTTCGACCTTCACTAACTCATCGTACGCTTTGTCGAGATCGTTATTTTGAATCACCATCTTGATGAAGTTCAACCGCATAGCGATAGCCGCAATCGATTGGGTTGGACCATCGTGCAGATCACGGGCCAGTTTGCGGCGTGCTTCGGCCTCTTTTTCCAAAATCTTTTGCTGCTCAAAGCGGATATCCTCAAAGAGTTGGGCATTTTGCAACGCGATAATCGATTGGCTACAGAATGTAGTTAGCAGTTCTTTATGATCATCGTTGTAGTGATTAGGGCGTGTGCTACAAAACAAGATAACGCCATAGGTATTGTAGCCGGCCCGCAATGGAGCGCAGATAGCCGACCGGCAGCGGGGGGCGAATGAGGTTAGCACTTTTTCCTTTTGCGCCTCGTGGGTAACGGTTGTCTCCGCTGTTTCGAGCGTTCGACCAATCAGCCCGGCTTGTGCCCGAATTTTTCGTCCCTGTAAGTTTCGAGAAATATTGCGCCCTGTTGCTACGGTAAGCTGACCATCTTCGCCTTCGAAAAGGAGAACAACGCCCACGGTTGATTCATCATCGCCCCCGGTTGTTGAGATGGCATCGTAAGCGGAGTCGACCGTAGCCCGTAGAACTTTACGGTAATCAAGGGTAGAACTTAGCGTTACGGCCATGTCGGAAATGATTTTGCTGCGCTTATTGGCAATTCGCAACTGTTTCAGTTCTTGGGCATCACTTTCTTGAGCCAACTTAACCCGTTGCCCTACCATTAAGCCCGGTAGCGTGCCAACAAACAGTAATGTCAGAGCGTTCATACCAAATTTGAGTAGTATGGGTAATAGCGCTCCGCGTGTCATGTCTTCACCACTTTGATAGAGGTTAAAAAGAGGAACGGCATAGAGGATCATAAACGGAATAGCGGCAACCAGACCGGCCTCTACATTCCAGCGGAGGCTGGCAATAAGCACTGGAAAGACAGCCAATGGCAGCAAAAATTCAACATAACTACTTAATAGGATAAGTAGTACAATAGCAAAGGCGACATCCAGCACTACAGAGAAGACAGCCAGCCAACCTGGAAAATAATTAGCCCACAGCAATCCAACATAGAGTAGATTAAGACCAACGCCAACGCCAAGAATAGTGAGGAGTTGCGTATTAACGGTAACACTCTCGCTGAGATAGCTACCGCCAAAAATAACCAGAGCAGCCAGAAAGTACCACACCCATCTTAAATGAGAAACGAGCCAGTCTAACTCAAACGAGTTGGGAGGGCTGTTCTGGGGTTCAGTTACGTTTTGTTCTTTCACCATGACCAATTTCTACACTCCCGTGCCATAGGCTCGGTAACTTTGCACCAAAGCTGTTCGCCAATACAATGATAACATATAAATATTATCAAAGGCAAGATTAATAAACAGCAGGTTATGTTTACAAACGAAAACAACGAAATAACGTTATGGAAAATAATGCCTTACGTCTTTTGATCATCGCCGCCGATCCTCTGGTGCGTGCAGGGTTAGCAGCCCTACTGACCGACCAATCTGATTTTATCATCGTGGGGCAGATTGATAATATATCAAATTTGTGGAGTGGGATCGATGTTTACTCCCCGGATGTTATCTTGTGTGATTTGGGATGGGATCCCTCACTCATACTGGAGCACCTCAGCGATCTGCAAGATCATGAACTGCCTATGGTGCTTTTATTACCAAACGAGGCTGTCGTAGCCGATGCATGGGCAACGGGCGCACGTGGATTATTACCCAGAGATGCCCATTTAGGCAAGCTTCAAGCCGCATTGATAGCCGCAACGCAAGGGCTTATTACGCTTGATCCGGAATTTACCCTATCCTTGCTTCCCACGCAAGCGCCGCTGGACCGCATTGTTGAGGCGCTGACTCCGCGAGAGATGGAGGTTTTGCAGCATCTCTCGCAGGGGCTGTCGAACAAGGCGATTGCGCGACGCCTGGATATTAGCGAACACACTGTAAAATTTCACGTCAACGCTATTATGAGCAAACTGGGTGCACAAAGTCGCACCGAAGCGGTTGTACGCGCTACCCAGTTGGGCTTAATTTTGCTATAAGCGTACTCCCCCAAACGACAGGTCGATACCTACCCATTTTTCCAGGGTGCTCCTCATCAAAGCGGGGATGTATTATACCTTTGCATTTGATACAATACCATCAAAACCTTAATCATCAAATATAGTAAGGAGAATATGGTGAGCAACGTTTTACAGAATTTATCAAATGATTTAGCCGCTACGGTTAAAACCGTTGAGCCAAGTTTAGTTCGTGTTGAGGCTCGGCGGCGAATACCGGCTACCGGGGTCATTTGGTCGGCAGACGGTGTTATTGTGACGGCGCATCACGTCATTGAGCGCGAAGATAACATCAAAATTGGGCTGCCCGATGGGCAAACCGTATCGGCCAGTTTGGTAGGCCGCGATCCAACCACCGATTTGGCCGTTCTGCGCAGCGATGCCAAAGAGTTAACCCCGGCGACCTGGACCTCATTCGACCCATTGACTTTGCAAGTGGGCCATTTGGTACTGGCAGTTGGGCGACCGGGCAATACGGCGCAAGCCACACTCGGTATTATTAGCGCTCTGGGCGAAAAATGGCGAACGCCGGGCGGCAGCAATCTTGACCATTATGTGCAAACGGATGTCGTGATGTATCCCGGCTTTTCCGGGGGGCCGCTGGTTAGTGCCGGAGGCGAAGTGATTGGGCTTAACACCTCGGTTTTGCTGCGAGGCATCAGCTTAACTTTGCCCAACCCCAATGTGAATCAGGTGGTTGAAACCCTGCTGACCCACGGGCAAATCAAGCGCGGTTATCTGGGCG
>JAGRBZ010000817.1 GCA_020433805.1 Anaerolineae bacterium | reverse complement strand
ATTACCGGCGCGCCGGGGACCGGGAAATCGAGCCTGGTCAATCAACTGGCGAAAGCCTATCGCCGCCGCGAGCAGCGGGTGGCCGTGCTGGCTGTCGATCCGACCAGCCCCTTCTCCGGCGGGGCCATTCTGGGCGACCGCATCCGCATGACGGAACTGAGCGGCGACCCCGGTGTTTTTGTGCGCAGTATGGCTAGCCGGGGCAGTTTAGGCGGGCTGGCCCGCGCTGTGGGCGATGCGCTGAAAGTGCTCGATGCGGCCGGGTTCGATAAGATTTTGTTGGAAACGGTCGGGGCCGGTCAAAGCGAGGTCGAGATTGCCAAAACCGCGCAGACGGTGCTTGTGGTTGAAGCGCCGGGGCTGGGTGACGATGTGCAGGCCATCAAGGCCGGTATCCTGGAGATTGCCGATATCTTTGTGGTCAACAAAGCCGACCGGCCCGAGTCGAAACGTACCGCTGCCGCCCTCAAGATGATGCTGGAACTGGGCCACGCTCCGGCCCACCATTTACTCCGGCACAAACTGCTGGCCGTGCTCGATCAGGCGTCGCCATACGAAGTCAGCGGCGCAGCGTGGGCTATTCCCGTGTTGCCGACCGTGGCCACCAACGGCCAGGGCATTGACGAGGTTGTGGACGCCATCGAGCAGCACCGCCAGCATCTGCGCGACAGCGGCGAACTGGCCCTGCGCGACCGCGCCCGGCTGATCGATGCGTTGGAGAACACGCTGCAAAATGAACTGATGCGCCAGGTCATCGCCCGACTGCCGCACGACTTTTTAGCAGAGATAGTCGCCGGACTCGATGATCGCTCGCTCACACCGCAGGCTGCTACCAAGAAGATTTTGGAGGTTGTTGGGTTAGGAAATATTATGTAGGTCGGGTTGAGGAACGAAACCCGACAACCAACGTGGGGAATGTTGGGTCGAGGGACGAGACCTAACCTACTCATTTACTGAGAGTGCTTCAGCATTCCCTATTTCATAGGATTTTAAATTATGGTATTATATTGAATAGGATATCGCAGTGAAAGTGTAGATGTGAGTCGTATTTCGTTCATAGTGGACTATGAGAATTCCTGTAGACGCAATCATTACTGCTGAAAAGCTTACTAAGTATTTGTTGTTTCCGCGTCAGAAAAATGATAAGTCGAAATTTTTAGCCCAAGTTGGTTTTACCGCGGAAACTCCAAGTGTTCTTGAGACCGCTATAAGAAAGCTGATCGCCGAGAATGACGCGGTTATTGATCGCCGTAACGAATACGGTACCTTTTTCCGCGTTGAGGGTGAACTTCGAGGCCCTTCTGGTATACTTTCTGTCGTAACGGTGTGGATTTTACAAACAATCGATGGTCAATATCGGTTCGTTACGTTGAAACCAAAGAGGTGATAACTATGAAGCCGGAATTGTACAAAGAAATTGCGTTAACCCGAGACATACCCGCAGCGAATTTGAAGAAGGGTGATGTCGCCATCGTTGTTGAGTATGTACTCCACCCGACCGGCGGCGAAGAAGGCGCAGTGTTAGAGATTTTTAATGCCGTTGGCGAGTCAATCGAAATCGTCACCGTGCCCGTTTCCGCCATCGCCGCATTGCGCCCCGATCAAGTGCCTGCTGTGCGCTCGCTTGATGTATTGTAATGAAGCGCGCTAATCGCTCTGCTCGTCAACCGTGACATCAACAGTGCCGTTGCCATTGAGCAGACCGTTGGTCGTGGTAGTATCATCGGCAGCGGCCTCGGTGCTTTCCGGCTCGCTCTCTTTTGATGAGCGTCGCTTCAACGAAATATCGTAGCCCCAGTTTTGCAGTTGGGTCGACAGCTTGAAATGGTAGTCGAACCCCAATACATGAATACCCGCCCCCTGAAGACATTCGCATAATTCTGCGGTCAAGGCTCTGATGGCCTCGAAGCTGTTCTCCTGCTCGTTCTGTCCGCTTTGATAGGCCAGGGTATTGGCCGTGAGACTGTCGCGCAGCTCGATGACCTCGGCCAAAGCCGGTATGGGAAAGCGTTCGGCTTCCGGTCGGCTCTCTTCTTTGGCGATGTAAGCGTTGAGCAGCGCCAGCCGGGCAGGCCGCTTCTTGGGGCGCAGCACGTTGCGGGTGCTGGGTCGCATTTTAAAGCCCCACCGGGTCGCTTCCGAGGGCGTATCTTGGTGCTTAGCGGTGACCGACTTCCACATCTTGTTGATGGTGGACACGGCCTGCTTATTAAGCTGCTTGAGTTTGTCGGCGGCAATGACGCGCTGCCGGTCGGCTTCGCGATTTTGCTCGTAGGCCGTGTTGAGCCGGTCGAGCAGACTGATAATGCGGGGCGTAAGCGGGGTTTGCTGTTCTACGGGCCGCGTTTGTTCATAGG
>JAGRBZ010000816.1 GCA_020433805.1 Anaerolineae bacterium | reverse complement strand
TGGTCCCACTCTCGCGCCATAACCGTTACCCGTAATTACGAGTTACGTCCGCTCCTTTTTGTCGATTGATAATGTCCTGCGTGTACCAAATAAGCAACCGGTTTACATTGTCCTAATAATATAACCCATTTTCAAAAACAGTCAACACGCATTTGTGAGGAAATAAGATGAAAGACCAACAAAAAAGCCAGGAGCAAACGCACTCCTGGCTTTTGATCTTCAAAATCCAACGCTCAAAATGAGAGCCACTTTTGAGAACTTTGACTGCTTTCCACCACTCTTTCAATAAACTTCACGCCACGTGCACCATCGTAAACGGTTGGGAAATCCATCTCCAGTTCGGTCGGCTCGCGACCTGATAACATAGCGCGGATGGTATCGGTAATATTCATATAGATGTTACCAAACGCCTCGAAAAACGCTTCCGGGTGACCGGACGGCAGATGCGTCGAGCGCGTAGCCGCCTCGCCTAAATAACCGTTGCCCCGTTTATAGATCTGAGTGGGGCCGCCTTGCTCTTTCATATAAAGCCAATTGGGATGCTCCTGCTGCCATTCGAGACCGGCTTTCGTACCATAAACCCGAATATTCAGACCGTTTTCTTCCCCTGTCGACACTTGCGACACCCACAGAATGCCGCGTGCGCCATTTTTGAAACGCAGCAGCACACTGGCATCATCATCGAGCTGTCGACCAGGCACAAATGTATTCAAATCGGCACAAAGGGCATCAATCTCCAGCCCCGTAATGTAGCTCACCAAATTCTCGCAGTGCGAACCAATATCACCCACAGCCCCGGCAATCCCAGATCGAGCCGGATCGGTGCGCCACTCGGCTTGCTTGGCTCCGGCATCCTCGAGCTTCGTTAACAACCAGTCCTGCGGATACTCAACCACCACCCGCTGGATCTCGCCGATTTTGCCGGAACGAACCCAGTCGCGGGCTTCTTTAACCATCGGATAGCCGGTATAGTTGTGAGTAACGCCAAACACCACCTGATGATCTTCCACGGCCTTAATCAACTGCTGTGCTTGTTCGCTGTTATGAACCATCGGCTTGTCGAGAACCACATTAAATCCGGCCTCGACAAAAGCCAATGCCGGTTCAAAGTGAGCGTGGTTAGGTGTCACAATGTTCACAAAATCGATGCGCTCACCGTCCGGCAGCGCACTTTCTTTCTCTAACATCTCTTGCCAGGAGCCGTAGTTACGCTCTAACAATAAATCCTGGCCCGAGAGTTTGGCTTTCTCAGGGTTGCTCGACAGCGCACCGGCCACAAATTCAGTAAATCCATCAGAAATGGCTGCTCGGCGATGCACTGCCCCGATAAATGAGTCGCGCCCACCACCAATTTGACCAAACTTTATTTTGCGCTGTAGTTTGCTCGATTCATCTTTACCGCTAACCATAATAATCTCCTTTGATTGATTTGTACGTATGAGGTAGTTATACACCCGGTTAAAACATTTGACAAAATATATTTGACAAAAACCAATACTGCTCGTATTATCTCCCCATACATACGGTATACAGCTTTAATACAGGTCTGTAATAACACAAACGATCACTTTGAGGCACTATGACAGTTGATGGCATGAGCAAACTGGAAGATTACCTTTCGACCAAAGGTAAAATTGATGGTTCCAACTCACGGTTGCTACGCGAAGCTGCTTATGACCGTCTTTATGAGGCCATTAAACATGCTCAACTACAACCGGGCGAACCCTTATCCGAAACACGGCTGTCTAAAGCATTAGGCATTAGCCGCACGCCTGTCCGTGAGGCTTTACAACGCTTGGCCAAAGAAGGTCTTGTTCAGGTTATCCCCGGTCGAGCCATTACTATCGCGGCCCCTTCCATTCAAGATGTGTTTGACGCCATTCACGTCCGCGAACTGCTTGAACCGGAACTGGTGCGTCTGGCTGCCGAAGCCATGCACACCGAAGAAAAAACCAAAATGCTCAGTTTAACTCACGAAATGGAGCGCGCTGCCAAAGCCGGCGACCGCCCCCGCTGGTCAAAAGCCGACATCAAATGGCACGAGACTTTATGCAATGCCTGTCCCAACCACCTTCTTGGCGAAATGGTCATGCAGGCCAGAAACCGTATCTTCACCCAAGCCGCCGATGAACACGTCCCCGAACAGTATCTAATTGAAGGAACAGCGGAACATCTCCAGATTGTCCAGGCAATTCTCAACGGCGAAGGGGAAAAAGCCAAAGAGATTACGCTTGATCATATTCGGAATGTTCGAGAAAACATGGTCAAGCGCTTCTTTAAATACTAATAACCCGTCCACGATTAACTTTTCGGTTTGGGAGATCAGAGACTGGAGACTGGAGATTGTTTAATCTCCAG
>JAGRBZ010000815.1 GCA_020433805.1 Anaerolineae bacterium | reverse complement strand
CGCGTGGCCGAAGCCATCGAGCGGCTCTACCCCAACCATCTCCGCGAATATGTCGAGCAGCTTGTCTACCATTATAAACAGACCAGCGTCACCACCAAGACGATTGATTACGCCATCAAAGCCGGTCAAAAATCGTGCGCTGCCTACTTTAACGATGAAGCCATCCACTACGTCACCAAAGCCCTCAAGATGCTCGATGACGTCACACCCCCCGATAAAGCCGCCGCCGATCACCTGACCGATCAGCGCCTGTTAGCCCTGACCACGCTGGGCGAAATCCATCACAGCGTGGGCCGCGAAGCCGAAGCCGAGCGGTATCTGCGCCAGGCCATCGCCATCGCCAAGCAGGTCAACCTGGAGAAGTCGCGCCGGGTGCGCCTGTACTATTGGCTGGGCGAGGTGCTGCACTGGCGCGGCCATTCGCAAGAGCAAATACAGGTGGCCCAGGAAGGCATGGCCCTGCTGGCCCCGGAGGATAGGACCACCACCGAAGCCGCCCTGATGAACCAGATGCAGGCGATTGCCTATTTGCAGTTGGGCGATGTCGCGCAGTTTCAGCAGTTGTGTCGCCAAACAGCCGGTTTTATTCGCAACTTGCCCTATACTGAAGAACTGCGGCCCGCCTACCTGCACATCACCATTAGCTTTTACGATGAAAAACGCATCGATGAAGCGCTGCAATGGCTAGATTATTTTTTAACGCTGGCCGAAAGCCATCACGATCTGCGGGCCGTGGCCGAAACGATTGAGCATTATTGGGGGCCGCATTTCGAACGGGGCAACCTGGCCCAGTCGACCAACAACTACGAGCGCGTCCTGAAGATTTATGAGGATATTGGCGACACCAGCCGCACCTGGCGCTACCTGGGCGCGCTGGTGTGGAGTGCTTTTATGCAGGGCGATCTCGATGCTGCCCGCCGCTTTTCTAAGCAGGAACTGGCCGTGGCCGAGCTGTTAGGGGTTGAAGCCTTTCGCGCCGACTCTTACATCAATTTGGGGATGGTGGCCATGTGTCACCACGAATGGGCGCAGGCCCAGGACGCCTTTAAGCAAGCCCTGTCCTACAGTGACCAGCCGCTTTGGATGCGCTGGGTGGCCAACTATTGTCTGGGCCGCGCCTATTTAGCCAGCGGCGACCGCGCTGCCGCCATCGAACAGTTCCAAACCCCGATAGAACACTTTAGCCCCTACGTTTCCACCTATCGCGTCGGGTGGGCCTTCCGCTGGTGGCCGATTTTTAGCGGCATACTGAGCGGTTTGGAAGAGCTGTTTGACGATGCCGATCACTTTCAAGCCTACTGCCGCCGTGCCATCGAGAAGCTGAAAGATGCACCGCGCACCGCCGCCATTATCGAACCGGCGTCGCCCTCATGCTGGAGCCCGGTCTTAAGTGGGCCAATCGCCACACCGTTGCAGCAATGGTACCTGGTTGCCGCCGAACCCTCGACCGGCAGCCCCTCCCTGATCGATACCTTTGTCGATGACCTGGCCCCCGGCTGGCGCTGGCTCGACCCCCTGGCCGATTGCGACTACAGCGTCAACCACGGGCTGGCGATTCACGCGGTCAACGGGCGCGACCTATGGCATCTCAACCACAGCGCCCCCCGCTTACTGCGGCCTGTCTCCGACGATTTCAGCATCGAGACCACACTGCGACTGCCGCTCGATGACCAGACCGGCCCCGCCGCCGCGCCACCCCTGGGTGGCCTGGTCATCTGGCACAGCACCGAAAACTATCTACGGCTGGTCTGGGGCCATCGCGGCCCGGCCGATGTTTCTTTTGAAGGCTGTCTCGACAACCAGGATATAATCATCGGGCGCGGTCGGCTCGCCCCAGCGCAGGACGCCCCCACCCCCAACCGCATCACCCTGCGTTTAGAACGCCACGGCAACTACATACGCGCCCTATGCCGTCGCGACAGCCAAAGTTGGTTCAGCGCCGGTGAGATCACTTTCCCACCCACCACCCCAATCGAGGTCGGCCTTCACGCCATCGGCTGGATCGACCGTACCATTTATCCAGGGGGCTATCCCGATGGATCGCGTATATGTTTTGAGCGGTTTGTGCTGTATTAACCCACCAGACCTGTCAGGTTTTCGACGTCAACGCTACTTGAAGGCTTATTTGCATACGAACGCTACCTAATGGCAAAGACTCCATGGAAAACCTGACAGGTCTTCGTACGCGCCACCCATAACTCCCTTTTTACAAGTCACGCAACCTCCGTTTGGAAATAGAGGTGTCTCATGTCATTTCGTAGCCGGAGGCGAAGAAATCCCTCAGACATTTCAACGCATGCAGCATTCGTCGGAGAAAATGAGCGTTGTTACTTGAACTTTTTCCAACCGGACATCTTTTGAAAC
>JAGRBZ010000814.1 GCA_020433805.1 Anaerolineae bacterium | reverse complement strand
TTAATGGCCATATTGCGCGGGAAGATAGCCCGGGCGGCCAGCGCCAGTTGAGCGATAGCGTCAACATCCTCTTCGGTTTCGGTGGGTTGGCCAACCATAAAATACATTTTTAGCTGCGGGAAATTGTATTTAGCGGCCAGTTCCACAGCGTGCATAATTTGATCATCAGACTGCGGTTTGTTGATGACTTTACGCATGCGAACACTGCCGGCTTCCGGCGCGATGGTTAGCGTTTGGTTGCCGCTTTCGGCCAAGCCCTTAATGAGCGGTTCACTAATGGGATCGGTGCGCATTGACGAGGCGGTTAAACGCGCCCCCATTTTGCGCAGCTCGATAGCAATTTGATCGATCCAACTGTGGTCACTGACGGCGGCGCTGACCAAGCCGATGCGGTCGCGATGTTTGAGACCGTGCCGCGCTAAACTCAATACGGTGTCAAGATGCATCTCGCGCATAGGACGATAGACATAGCCGGCCATACAAAAGCGACAGCCGCGCCCGCAGCCGCGTGCAATCTCAACCAAAGTGCGGTCGCCGAACTCAGTCCGGTCGGTATAGATTTGCGTAACCGTCGGGTGGGTCTCGATGTCTTTGATCCAGACCCGCGGTACGATGTGATCGCCGCCTTGATGAATAGTCGGAACGTACATGCCATCGACTTGAGCCAGTCGCTCGTATGCCTCTTGGCGCGGGGCATCACTCACATCCCACAAGGCATCGACCAGCGGCGGCACAATACCCTCTGCTTCACCAATAGCGATTGCATCGAATATGTCAGCCATCGGCTCCGGATTGGTGTAAACTGCCGGACCACCGGCGATAATCAACGGCCAGCTTTCATCGCGCTCTTCGGCAAAAAGAGGGATTCCTGCCCGACGCAGCATTGCCACAACATTAAAGTAATCCATCTCGTAGGAGATGGTGAAGGCGATGACGGCAAATTCATCCAGTCGGCGCTGCGATTCGAGCGATATTACCGGCTCATCGTGGCGCGGCGCTTGTTGATCGCCAAAGAAGACGCGCTCGCAGACTACGTCCGGTTCATCATTAAATAGGCGATAAACACTGTGCAGTGCCAAACTGCTCATACCGACCCGGTAACTGTTCGGCCAAGCCAGCGCTACCGGCAGCTTTCCGCCCCAATCCTTGACGATGGTGCCTTCTTCCTGCTCGATGGTTTTCTTCGCTTGGTCGATATACCGATATTTTTGTTTCTGTTTCATACCTTACACTTCAACTATAGAGAGTAACGTTACGACAGGTTACTCTACCTCAAATTGGCAAAAATACCAAACAATCATTCCCATCCAAGGGTTAATGATCGAACCCAACCGCCCGATTAACGACATACAGCGGTCGACCCCGCACTTCATCATAAATTCGACCTAAATATTCGCCGATGATACCCAAGGAGATGAGTTGGATACCCCCCAGAAAGAGTACCATAACCAGGGTGGTCGCCTGCCCTTCAAAAGATTGATAGCCCGATAATCGCGCTATAATGACAAAAATAATGAAGATAGCACTCAGGATAGCCGTAGCAAAACCAACAAAGGTCGCCAGTTGAAGCGGAAAGATACTAAAGCCGGTGATGGCCGTAATGGCTAAGCGAATCATTTTACGCAGCGGATATTTGGTTTCGCCGGCAAAGCGCTCCTCGCGGACATATTCAACACCGGTTTGCTCGAAGCCAACCCAACTGGTCATCCCGCGAATAAAGCGGTGATGTTCTTTCATCGCTTTCATCTGATCAACAACCTGGCGATCCATCAGCCGGAAGTCGCCGGTATCGAGGGGGATGTTGACATCGGTGATGCGATAGATAAGCCGGTAAAAAAGCTGTGCCGTAAAAAGTTTAAACCACGTTTCCCCTTTGCGCTCGCTGCGGATGGCGTACACGACTTTGTAGCCCTCGCGCCACTTGTCGAGCATTTTTAGAATTAATTCGGGTGGATCTTGTAAATCGGAATCGATTAAAATCACCACTTTCCCCTGGGCATAATCCATACCGGCCGTTACAGCTATTTGATGGCCAAAGTTGCGGGCAAATTCAATGTAATGCACGTGCGGATCAGTTTCGTGCAGATTTTGCATTACTTGGCTGGTGTTATCGGTGCTGCCGTCGTTGATAAGAACAAGCTCCCAGGGTTCTTCCAAGGCTTCCATAACTTGGCTAATGCGCCGATGTAGCTCAGGCAGGGTTGCTTCTTCATTCCAGCAGGGGGCTACAATCGAATAGAAAATTTCACTCACGGTTTACTTTCACCTAACAATTTGAAGTTTGGATTTTATAGACAAAATCGGAAATAAAAATTAAGAGACGAAATGAAAGAGATTGAAAGAGACAACAGAATGACGATAGCGAAC
>JAGRBZ010000813.1 GCA_020433805.1 Anaerolineae bacterium | reverse complement strand
AAAGGCAACCTCAAAAAAGCCGATTACGACACTAATCCGCTGGAAGACGGCAGTTTAAAGGGTTACGACATCTACGAACTGCCCATTACGACCTTAAACCGTAACGCGCTGGCCGACCTTGAGGACTTATCAACCCGTGATAAAGACCGCTGTAAAAACTTTTTCTCGCTGGGTTTGACCTTCTGGATATACGACCGGCCGTTAGAAACGACCCTCACCTATATAGAGAAGAAGTTTGCCAAAGATCCCCTGCTGGTCGATGCCAACAAACGGGCCTTGATTGCCGGGTACGACGTCGGCCACAACACCGAGGCGTTTCAAACCCGCTTCCATATTCAGCCCGCCCATCTCAAAACAGGGGTCTATCGCCGGATTACCGGTAACGAAGCCCTGGCTATAGGTCTCATCACGGCTGCCCAAAAAGCAGGGAAGCCGCTCTTCTACGGCTCGTATCCTATTACCCCGGCCAGCGACATTTTGCATAACCTGGCCAATCAAAAACAGTTCGATGTGCGCACCTTCCAGGCTGAAGATGAAATTGCCGCAATGGGATCGACCATCGGCGCAGCGTTTGGCGGAGCACTGGCGGCCACCGGCACCAGCGGCCCCGGCGTGGCGCTCAAGAGCGAGGCCATCAACCTGGCGCTGGTATTGGAACTGCCGATGATTATTGTCAATGTTCAGCGCGGTGGCCCCAGCACCGGCTTGCCGACCAAAACCGAACAGTCTGACCTGCTGCAAGCGATGTTCGGACGCAACGGCGAAAGCCCTATCCCGATCCTCGCTCCGGCTACACCCGGCGACTGCTTCTATATGGCTATTGAAGCCAGCCGTATGGCCGTACGGGCCATGACCCCGGTCTTTATTCTCACCGACGGTTATTTAGGCAACAGTGCCGAACCGTGGCTCATCCCCAATCCGGATGACATCGCCCCGATTGTGGTTAAGCATCCGGCCGGGTCTACCAACGGGGCCGATCCCTTCGAGCCGTACAAACGCGATCCCGAAACCGGGGCCAGACCGTGGGCCATTCCCGGCACTCCCGGCCTGGAGCACCGCCTGGGCGGTTTGGGTAAAGAGCCTGGCACCGGCAACGTTTCTTACCTGCCCCACCAGCACCAACAAATGGTCAACGAACGGGCTGAGAAAATCGCCAAATTAGCCGACTATATACCAACGCAACCCCTTATCGGCCCCGAAGAGGGCGATCTGCTGGTGGTCAGTTGGGGCAGCACCCTGGGTGCGGTTCGCTCGGCAGTGAAGCGTGTGCAGGGCCAAGGCTATGCCGTTTCCCACGCCCACATTCGCTATCTAAACCCCTTCCCCAGAAATTTGGGAAGCATCGTCCGTCGTTTCAACCGTATTTTGGTACCGGAAATGAATTTGGGACAGTTGATCTTCCTACTGCGCGGTCATTACGGGTTGGAAACACAGTTTATCCCGTATCCCAAAGTTCAAGGCCGGCCCTTCACCATCCGTGAAGTAACCGAAAAAATCCTATCACTGGTCGAGTAAGACGTTAATACAGAGCATTCACACGGAGAAAAAACATGAGCGAACCTATCAAACTTACCCGCAAAGATTTCGCGTCGGACCAGGCAGTCCGCTGGTGCCCCGGCTGCGGCGATTACGCTATTTTGGCCCAAATGCAGAAAACCCTGCCGGAGTTGGGCATCAAGAAAGAAAATATTGTCTTCATTTCGGGCATCGGCTGCTCCAGTCGATTCCCCTATTATATGAACACTTACGGTATTCACTCGATTCACGGGCGGGCACCCACCCTGGCCTCCGGCTTGAAGCTGGCTAACCCCGAACTGAGTGTGTGGGTTATCACCGGCGACGGCGATAGCCTGTCCATCGGCGGCAATCACTTAATTCACATCTTGCGCCGGAATATCGATGTCAACATCGTGCTGTTCAACAACCGCATTTACGGTTTAACCAAGGGGCAATACTCGCCCACGTCGCTGCAAGGCCATAAAACCAAATCATCGCCGATGGGGTCGGTTGAGCAGCCGCTGAACCCGATTTCGGTTGCGGTTGGTACCGAGGCAACCTTCATCGCCCGTACCATCGACACCAACGTTAAGCATATGGGCGAAATGTTCAAACAAGCCGCCGCCCACAAAGGCACCTCCATTGTCGAGGTCTACCAAAACTGCGTTATCTTCAACGACGGTGCCTGGAGCTACGCCACCGATAACCAGACCAAAGACGATCACATTCTGGAGTTAGAAGACGGCAAACCGTTGATCTTTGGCACTGAGCGCGATAAGGGCATCCGCCTGAACGGCCTGACCCCGGAAGTGGTCTCCCTGGCTGATGTCTCTGAAGATGAACTGCTGGTTCACGACGAAGACGGTCCGGCCAGCCTG
>JAGRBZ010000812.1 GCA_020433805.1 Anaerolineae bacterium | reverse complement strand
GAAGACGGATATTTAGCGCCATTTCTAGACAAAATCATGGTCAAAACCCTAAAGGTCTGGAAGGGTCACAACTTGCGCTAATTTAAGGAAATAAAAAATTCTATGCATCAACAACTTCTTACCAAAATCCAAGAGAAAACAGCAAAAGTCGGTGTTATTGGCCTCGGCTATGTGGGCTTGCCTTTGGCCGTCGGGATGGCCAAGTGCGGTTACAGCGTTGTCGGCATCGATGCCAGCCCTGAAAAAGTTGACATCCTGAACGGAGGAACGAGCTACATCCCTGACGTTGCTACCAGCGATGTGAAAACGTTGATTGGCGATAAACTCCTGTGGGCCACCACCAACTACGAAGCGCTCCAAGAAGTGAACGTTATTTTTATCTGTGTCCCAACCCCCTTCGACTCGATGAAATCGCCCGATTTGATGTACGTGCGGCAGGCCGCTGTCGGCATCACGCCCTATCTCACCAGCGGACAACTCGTGGTTTTGCAAAGCACCACCTATCCCGGCACCACTGAGGAAGTGGTCAAACCGCTTTTGGAAGAGTCGGGCCTGGTCGCCGGACAGGATTTTTTCCTGGCCTTTTCTCCTGAGCGCATCGACCCTGGGCGCACCGATTTTACGGTAGAGAACACCCCTAAAGTCGTCGGCGGCCTGACGCCCGAATCGGCTGAGTTGGCCGGGACGCTGCTGGCTCACCTTACGCCTGAAATTCACGTGGTCTCATCCCCTCGGGCCGCTGAGTTAACTAAGCTGCTGGAAAACATCTTTCGCAGTGTCAACATCGCCTTAGTCAATGAGTTGGCCGTATTGTCCGAAAGAATGGGGATCGACTTTTGGGAAGTAATCGAAGCGGCTAAAACAAAACCGTTTGGATTTATGCCTTTTTATCCCAGCGCCGGGGTTGGCGGCCATTGTATTCCGGTCGACCCCTATTACCTCTCCTGGAAAGCCAGAGAGTACGATTTTTACACCCGCTTCATCGAATTGGCGGCTGAAGTGAACGGCGATATGCCCTACCACACCGTCGATCTTGTCCGACGCGGCTTAAACCGTCATGGCAAAAACCTGCGTGGTGCAAACGTTCTGGTTCTCGGCGTCGCTTTCAAACCCAATATCGACGACGCCCGCAACTCACCCGCCGAGCGCGTTATCGAGCTTTTGATCAAAGATAAGGCCAACGTCTCCTACCACGATCCGTTCGTGCCGCAATTCCGCGTCGGCGGCGACGTGGTCTATCGTGACATCGTAACCCTTGAAAGCGTACCGCTAACCGCCGAATATCTGGCCGGTATCGATGGGGTCGTCATCGTCACCGGCCATAAAAACATCGACTACCAATGGGTTGTTGAAAACAGCCCAATCGTTATCGATACGGTTAACTGCACCCGCGAGGTTGCCTCTGATCTACAGCCTAAAGTGGTTAGACTGGGCACCCCGGATTTTCAGTAAGTAAAGACCTTGGGGTGGCACAACATTGAACCGTTGAGAGGTGAGAACGATGAAAAATCGATAAAGTAATCGACAGAATTGACATGATTATCACGATTTTATCTATCATAATTCAGTAAATTCTGTTAATCCTGTCTAAATTTTTTTCACCACGGTTTAGTGCAGAGCTACCTGGGCCTTGAGATACTTACGGTGAACTCAAAGTTCGAGGTTGTTTTTCGCGAACGGACGTTAGTTATGAATCCTGGCGTACGCATTGGCCTTTGCGCCACGTGCCAACATGTCAAAGTCATCAAAAGTTCCCGAGGCAGTATGTTTATCATGTGCAACCTCGCCAAGACCGATCCGCGTTTTAGCAAATACCCACCCCTGCCCGTTATCAACTGCATCGGCTACGAACCGCAATCCCCAACCGGCTAAATCGGCCAATGGTATTTTGAATTTTCATTTTATATTTAATGTCCATTGTGTATAATACTGCTTGACCTTTTAGACTATGGGACAACAATATTGCGCAAAAGAATAATACCATTACTTTTTACAATAGCCCTGCTTTCTCTGTTGTTGGTCCGTCCCACCTACGCCCAAGAACCGTTTGACGAACTTTTTACTATCGATTGGGAAGAATTGAAGACCGACAACTTTATCATCGTTTATGCTGACAGCGTGGCCGGAGTGCCAGAC
The DNA here is from genome assembly GCA_020433805.1 of Anaerolineae bacterium. Lineage (GTDB taxonomy): Bacteria > Chloroflexota > Anaerolineae > 4572-78 > J111 > JAGRBY01. The sequence goes on along the minus strand of JAGRBZ010000812.1, from coordinate 242 downwards.
TGCGTCTGCGGCGTCGATGAGGCCGAATTCTACGCCGGCTTTATCGATGGTGTCTACAATGATTTGGTCGACATCTTCGACACCGAGTTGGAAACCCCCATCAACTTACGCTTATTCCCTACCGAACAAAGTTACTACGAAGTCAACCCCATCGCCCAACGCATTCCGGGCGTGGTGGCCCACGCGCTCAACAACCGCGAGGAAATCGCTATTGCCCTAACCCGCACCCAGGCGCTGTCGGA
>JAGRBZ010000811.1 GCA_020433805.1 Anaerolineae bacterium | reverse complement strand
ATTCTTTTTTACGCATCACGTTTTACGTTTTATGGTGTCAACCCCACGAAATCCTGTTGACCCACATCTTTTTCGTAAGATGCAGATCTCCTTAGCCTTATGCGGAGCGCTAAAGAGATCTGCTTGAGAAAATGCGCCTCATTCTTAGTGTAAAACGAAATCATCTTAAATGCACCGGCCATGTAAAGAGTTTTTACGCTGTCTGTTTCTATTAGCCAGATGGCTAGTGGCGAGTCCAATCTCCAGTTACCAATTACCAATTACCAATTACCTCCTCACGCCTCCGGCTGCTTCAGCACCGCCAGCGTCGCCGTGCCGTGAACCAACAGCCGATCCCGGCCATCGGTGATGCGCACCGTGAGGCTGGCCGTCCGTTTGCCGAGATGCACCAGGTGCGAGCGTGCGGTCAGATGATCGCCCATCTTGGCGGCTTTGAGGTAGTTGACGTTGAGATTAACGGTCGTCACCAACCGGCCCGCCGGCAGCAGCGGTTTCGGAAAAAAGCAGACGGTATCGGCCAGCGTCGCCAGCAGCCCGCCGTGGCCCCCGCCAAAGTAATTACTGTGCCGGGCATCGACCGTCACCTCCATCACCGCATAATCATCGCCGATTTCAGTCAAGGTGATGCCCAAAGTTTGCAGCATGCCAATCTGGTTAGCGCTCTCTATTGTCGCCGGTTTCATCGAGTCCTCCGTGGGGTGTATAATTCGTGGGGTGTATTGTATCAGAGCATCAAGATTCCTCGAATCATGACCGTCCTGAATGCCGGAAAGACTTTTTTTCTCGAATCACGACCATCCTGAATGCCGGAAGGCCAAGATTCCTCGAATCACGACCATCCTGAATGCCGGAAGGGCTTTTTTTCTCGAATCACGACCATCCTGAATGCCGGAAGGACTTTTTTTCTCGAATCACGACCGTCCTGAATGCCGGAAAGACTTTTTTTCTCGAATCTCGAGCGTCGGAAGTGCCGGAAGGACTTTTTTTCTCGAATCACGACCATCCTGAATGCCGGAAGGCCAAGATTCCTCGAATCACGACCGTCCTGAATGCCGGAAGGTCAAGATTCCTCGAATCGATCCCCTTACTCCCTACTCCCTACTTCTTACTCCCTGCGCGGTTTGTCCCTCACGCTTGATGGAATACAATCTGTGCTGACGACGTAAACAAGGAGCAACTATGCTTGGAATTATCATAACCGTACTCATCGGTATTCTGGGAGGCATTGCCGTTGGCCTACAAGCCCCCATCGCCGGTTCGATGAGCCAGCGGGTTGGGGGTGCGGCGAGTAGTTTTATTGTGCATCTAAGTGGAACGATCTTTTCGGCAATCCTGTTGGCGATGCGCGGTGGCGAGCAGATTGGGCAGTGGCGCACATTGCCCTGGTACATGTTGGTGTCAGGCGGATTGGGCTTGGTGCTCTATCTCACGTTGAGCCACACCATGCCCCGGCTCGGAGCCACGTCTGCGGTCACGCTGATTATCATCGGCCAACTGCTGATCGGGATGATAATCGATCAGTTCGGATTGTTTGGCTTTCCGTTTCGCTCTGTCGATAGTTGGCGCATAGCCGCTGCCGTGTTGTTGGTGGCCGGGGGGTATTTGATGGTGCGGTAGGGAGGGTGTTTAATAAGGATACTTATTCTGCGTGTTGAGGCTAAGGCTGAGGCTGAGGCGAAGAAACAACAAATTGACTTTTTCTTAGCCTTAGCCTAATTTTGCACAAGAGCATATCAATAGAAGAGGGTTTTATGAACACCATCAAACACACAGCCGAGTTTGAAATCGAGCAGCCGGTTGCGGCGCTGTTTCCGCTTTTTAGCCCGGAGGGAGAAAAGTTATGGGTGCCGGAATGGGACTATGAAAATATTATGGGCACGACGACACTCAGCGAGGACTATGTCTTTCTGACCAAAAGCCACGATCACGCCTCGACGGAGGCGATCTGGTTGGTGAAGCGGTACAAACCAGAAGATTATCGGGTGCAGTATTATAAAGTAGAGCCTGAGGATAAAGTCGGCATCGTCACCGTCGAATGTGTCGAGCAAGGGGCAAGCCGGACGTGCGTCCGGGTGGCGTACGAGTACATCGCCTTGGCTGATAAGGGCCGCCACTTCATCGAGACGTTCACGGCAGAGGCGTATCAGGATTTTATTGCCGAGTGGAAGACGCTGCTGTTACGCTATTATGGGGATCCAAGGTGAAAGGAGCATCAAAGCTTTCTTTGATCGTATTGTGGTTATGACAAAGTAATAAACTTTAATGAATTAATCGGACTACTATTCCCCACGACGTCCACCCGGCGATAAATCGACCGGGCTAGTCAACGGCACCCGCTCAAGCGGGTTTGAAAAGCCCGTCTTTAGCGGGCGCTGCTCATAGCC
>JAGRBZ010000810.1 GCA_020433805.1 Anaerolineae bacterium | reverse complement strand
GAAAACTTAAATCTAAATTGGAAAACTTAAAATTATTGTTTAAAGTATTCAATTAGAATTTGAAAACTTAAATCATTGTTTGAAAACTTAAAAGTTTATAGCATTATGTTGTTGTAAAGCTTAAAAAGTTCATTTTTTGTTTGAAGACTTAAATCTAAATTGGAAAACTTAAAAAATTTTCGTGAAGATGCCATTCCGGAGAGAAATTTATCGTTCAGACCATATACCAAGCGGCCAAACGGGAAACAAAGAGGCTACAAAAAGAAACTTTATTCCCAAATATTGCGACGAGCGGCCAAAATAAAGATAAACCCGCCCACCAAATAGACTTTCGCCTGCCTCAGTCCATTACAACCATCCGAGCGAGCAAGAACACATCAAACATAAAGCATAGGAGTTACGCAGTTGAGAGATATTTATGTCATTTCGAACGACGAAGGAGTGAGAAATTCCTCAGAACGTTGTTTGCAACCGAACACCAAAGGGATTTCGCCGCCTTCGGCTACGAAATGATATGAAGTGCGTATGCCCTAAAGCAAACAAAAAGCCCGAGGCCACAAACCCCGAGCTTTTTAATTATCATCTAACCAACAACCAAACTAACCATCAAACCAACCTACCTCGTCGCATATCCCTTCACCCACCGACCAACACCCCACAGGGCAGCGCCTAAAATAACCAGATGCCAAAAGACTACAACCGGCTCGCCGCCCGTGGTGGGCAATTCCGTGACTGTTTCTTCAGTGGCTGGAGCAGTTTCATCGGAGGCCATTGCTTCGGTGCTGTCGCCTTCGGCCATCGCGGTATCACCTTCTTCAGCCATTGAGGCGGCTGCGGCAGCATCGGCTTCGGAGACGGGCGTGCCTTCCATGTCGGTCACGTTAGCGAACATAACCACCTCGCCGGAGCCGGGCGCGCCGACGCCGTTGATGGTCACGTAGGCATCGCCGTTGTCGTTGAAATCAATGGAGGTCGGGAAGGAGAGGCCGTCGACCACAACTTCCGAGGCGTCGCCTTCCTTAATGCGGATGATACGGCCCATGTTTGGCACCGGCCCTTGATCGGTGAATTGGCCCACTTGAACCGCGTACATATTGCCGTCGGGCCCCATGCGTAGGTCGGTCAGCATGGTCAGGCCGGTGGCGTAATCGCTTACCTCACCGCCGGATGATACTTGCACAACTTTACTCGAACCGGGCACGAAGGGAAAGCCGGGCAGTAATGCTACATAGGCTGTACCGCTGTCATCAACAACCACACCGGTCGGCACAGGGTCCGTCAGCAGCGCATTGTCGCGCGTGGGGCTGGGCAGTGGGCTGGGTACCGCGTCAAAGGCCGTAACCAATGTGATGTCGCCCGAAGTCGGATCAACCTTGAGCAGATCGTTCGCTCCGGCGTCAGTTACCCATAGGCTGCCGTCGGGAGCGGCGGTCAGACCATAGGGATGCGAGTCGACCACGGTGCCATCGGGGTTTTGGTCGCGTTCTATTACCCATGTGCTAGCCACTTCGGACACCTGCCCATCCTCAATTTTGAGCACTGCGGCGCTGTTTTCCATGGCGTCGGTGCCAAGCTCACCCAGCATTTGACCGGCGGTAGCGTAAAGTGTGCCGTCCACCATAGCCAACCGTGCACCGCCGATAGACTCCATGCCGGCCAAAACTGAAGGCAAGGTGGCCACATCACTTTGCGTGCCATCGGCGGCTATTTGCACAATTCGGGCGCTTTCGCCAAACTGGGCGGTAATCTCTTGACCGGTTTCCGGACTGATAAAGGGTATTTCCTCATCACCGCCCATACCGGAGTCGATCACCCACACAGTACCATCAGGGGCTACCAATACCCCCATCGGGGCGTTGAGGCCGGTGGCAACGGTTTCGCCGCCACCTTGGGCCTGCACTACACTACCCGCTACCATAAACAACAGGACTGCCACTGCCACTACGAATTTTGTCTTCATAAAACCTCCATTGGCTTAAGATGATTTTTATAAACAGGACGAGTTATCCTGTGTTAACCACAGTAGCATGTGTTATTTCTGCTGCAATAACATTTGAACCAATGCGTCAATTTGATCGTCACTCAGATGCGTATAAGGGGGCATATGATGTGCGCTTTGCTCGAAGCCTTCAACAAAATAGGCTGCCGGCTCGAGAATACTTTCGCGCAAATATTCAGCAGCCGTACTGGCCTGACCGTGATAGTTAGGATTTTTAATGCGCTCCCCGGCGAAGGTGCCTGCATGATTTTGTTCAGGGCCAAAAATACCGCCGGTACCGGCTACATCCAACTGATGGCAGATGCCGCAATACTGCTCTTTGTAGACTTTCAACCCGGCGGTCACAGCCTCGCTGCTGTCATTTAAAGGCAGGGCGTTCTCTTCCACGG
>JAGRBZ010000809.1 GCA_020433805.1 Anaerolineae bacterium | reverse complement strand
AATCAAGTTGTAAAACGGTTGAACTCCGGTTGAAAGCTTAGGTGGAGACTGAACCAATCTGAACTGCGTAACTTCTATGTATAATCGTTGGGTGGTTTGATGGTTAGTTGGTTAGTTTGTCGGTTTGTTACTAGCAAACTATCCAACCAACCAACCATCCATCCAACAAACCACCTAACAAACTACTCAACCACAAGAATACTGAGGCAATTGATGTTTGGTTTTAACAGAAACAAGATAAAAGAAGGTCTAACACGCACCCGCAATTCCGTTTTTGGTCAAATTACCACCCTTATGGGCGGCGGAGATATTGACGATGAAATGTGGGAGGATTTGGAAGCGCTTTTGATTCAGGCCGATGTTGGTGCTGAAACCTCAATGGAGTTGATTGAAACCGTGCGTGAGCGTGTACAACGAGAAGGTATTTACCGGGCCGTCGATGCGCAGCGCGTCTTAAAAGAGGAAATGCAGAATCTACTTGATGGCTACGCGCCTTCGAAAATTGATGAACACCGGCTGGTGACGGTTATTCTTGTGGTAGGTGTTAACGGCTCTGGTAAAACAACGACCATCGCCAAACTGGCTAACTACTACCAGAAGCAGGGCCGACGGGTTATTTTGGGCGCAGGTGATACCTTCCGGGCGGCAGCCATCGACCAATTGAAAATTTGGGGGGAGCGGGTAGGCTCTACCGTTATTGCCCATCAGGAAAATGCCGATCCCGGTGCCGTGGTGTTCGACTCGCTTAAGAGTGCGCTGGCTCGCAAAGCCGATATGGTTATTATCGATACCGCCGGCCGGCTGCATACCAAATTCAATCTGATGAAAGAAGTGGAAAAGCTCAAAAGTATCGCCCGTAAGCAGGTTCACGGCGCGCCGCATGAAACGCTGCTGGTGCTGGATGGCACCACCGGCCAAAATGCGCTATCGCAGGCCAAGCATTTCAAAAAGGCGGTGGAAATTACCGGCGTTGTGGTTACGAAATTGGACGGTACAGCCAAAGGTGGGGTGGTTTTGGCTATCGGCAAAACGCTGGAAGTTCCGGTGCGCTTCATCGGCGTTGGTGAAGGGGTTGACGATTTGATCCCGTTCGACTCGAAGGCCTTTGTCGACGGTCTTTTTGAAGAGGTTTAAACGCCGGGGCGGGTGCCGACCACAAACATCTCGCCTTCTAAAATTTCCAGGCGGGTGATGTCCAGGTCGATCAAGGTATTGGCAAGCGCTTCGTTGACGGTTTGCGTAATCGACTCAAGAATCGTGTCGGGAAACCCAAACGATCCCATGCGGGCTTCTTGTACTTCAACTACCATTTGACCATTATCGACCACAGCGGTGGCGACAATGAGGGAATCGAACTCTACCGGACCTACCGGTTTGACCCCACCGGTAATAAAAATACGGCCGCTGGTAAACCAAATTTGGGGGTTACTCAACGGAACCCGGCCCGTTTCGACCAGTTCTTTCGCAAACAATGAGGTGATTTCTTCGTTGGTAATGCGCAGCTGCGACTCGTTGCTGCTGCTGGCTTCTTGCAGGGCTTGATAAAAATTGTCTTCAAGCCGGTCGGCGGCCTCTTGCGAAACGTCGATTTCGCCCGGCGGTTTAATTTCATCCAGCCGGTTGCTAGCGCCGCAGGCCAGCGACACCAACAGGAATAAGCTTAAAAGAGCGATAAATTTTTTCGGTACGATGTTCGTAAACACGGTGATACAACTCCTTATTGAACGGGATATCCAAGTGAAAAATTATAGCATCCTTCATGTGAGATGACAACAGAACTTAATCAACAACAAATCGCACAAATTATCGAAGGGCTGTTGTTTGTGGCCTCCGAGCCAGTGACGGTAAAGTATTTGGCCTCGGTTCTCGATTGCTCGCTTGATCAGGTTGAGGCCGGCCTTGAACAGCTCAGAAACAACGGCGCAGAGCGGGGTATTCGGCTTCAGCAGCATGGAAGCAAGGTGCAATTGGTGTCGGCACCCGAACTGACCGAATATATCGAGCGCTTTTTAGGGCTAACGGTCAGCGCCAAATTTTCAACTCCGGCCCTCGAAACCCTGGCGATTGTAGCCTATCGTCAGCCCATAACCCGTCCGGAGATCGAGGCTATTCGTGGCGTCAACAGCGATGGTGTGTTGCGGACGCTCATTAGTAAGGGGCTGGTTGAAGAAGTTGGCCGGCTCGATTCGGTCGGTCATCCGTCGCTGTTTGCCACGACCTTCGAGTTTCTGCGCTACTTCGGCATCAACGATATGGAAGAACTGCCGGAACTCGATCTGCCCCAAATTGAGTTGCCAAGAAATGGCGCTGAATCGCTCGAACAACGTGTCGAGAGCGAAGAGTAATCCATACCTATGCCAAAAAAGAAAGCTAAACCCGAAAAAGAACG
>JAGRBZ010000808.1 GCA_020433805.1 Anaerolineae bacterium | reverse complement strand
CTTTTGCATTTTTTCGGTGGTGGGGCCATCGGGAATGGGTTCGGTGTAGCTGTAGTATTTGCGGTCTTGCACCTGGCAGAAGTAGGGGCCGTAGAACAGTTCTTGAAAGCACATCACCTGCGCTCCCTGTTCGGCTGCCTTGCGGGCGTAGTCGATATGTTTTTCGATCATACTGTCTTTGTCGCCCGTCCAGGTAGCCTGAAGCAAAGCGCCTTTAATAATGCGGGTCATTGGATAAATCTCCTTGTTTCTATTGGTTACACTGCTTTCGTTTGGGATAGTCATCTAACTTGGGCCGGAAGTTTTACAGACGGCAAAAATCAATGTGAGAAGCAGGCTAGGAAAAATACGAAAATGTGGATTTGGTGTGACAGGAAACTGTGTTTGACGTTCGTCGCTATTTTCAAACGACGTTACCAAATTGCTTGAGGATAAAACTGGCGAATAGTCCGGTCAGAGGTGAGCAGAGGCGCGTTTAACAACATCGCCGTGGCTACAATCGTCCGGTCGGCCGGATCGCGGTGCGACCAATCAAGGCCAAGATTAGCCAGCCAGGTTTCTGTATCAACCGGCATAACTTCAACACCTTGTACCATCAGTAATCGCTCGGCATAATTTTCGATAGAAATTGGTATAGACAATTGTCTTTTGGACACTTTAAGGCCAATTTCCCAAATCGAGATAGAACTGATTACGATTCGGTCAGTTTCAGCCAGCTTAGCACGGGCTGAAGCACTCAATTTATCTGGATCAAGAGTCCAATAAATTAACGCCGAGGTATCTAAAACAACCGTCACGGGTCAGGCCACTCTGCTTGAGTAGGTTCATCAATATCGACGTGGTACGCTACTTGACCTCGCCAGGGCGCGAAGAGTTCATCAACATTTTTTCCCTGACGGATAGGGATAATACGAAAGACGGGTTTATTGTGATGGGTCACAATTAACTCTTCGCCGCTCATTTCGATTTGATGAAAAACTTCAAGCATATTCGCTTTTAGTTTGCTTTTTGAGATAGTTTGCATGGTCTATTATGAGTAATTATAGCTATTATTATAACCATAATATACAGTCGGACGACAGAGCTGTCAATACAAAAAATGCAGCAGAGGGCGTCTCTACGTTTAAGAAAACGCCCTCTGCCTATTCATTCACCAACCTCTATAACGAAGCCGGCTTATAGAAACGGCACTGATGTACCACACACAATCTTACTCGCCACCTTCAAGCAATTCAACGGTAATCGGTGAATAGTCGTCACCGGTAACATCGCCGCTCAGGTATTGATGGGCTTCTAGGGCCAAATCGGTGCGGTAGGCGTCGGTCGGCGGTTCGGTGATAACGCCGCCATCAACAGACACTTCCACAGTTTGATCCCACTGGGCTTCATCCATAATGCCGATGCCGGCGGGCGAGGGCCAGATCAGTTTGTTGATTTCGTTCAACTGCCATTCCATATGGCTTGCACCCAACGTGGGGCCGGCATCGAGTACATGCTGAACACAGGTGTCGAGGTTGTCGCGGCAGAACTGCCAGCCTGTAAAGGATGCAGCCAGGAAGTTCACGGCCAACGCTTCGTTGCCTTCTTCCGCCAGCCAGTCGCCATCAACAAAGATATGGTCCTGAAGCATCGCCGTGCCGACATCGTTGAAGTTGATAACAACCAAATCTTCCGGTTGGTACAGTTCACCGGTGTCGGGGTTAACGGCTTCCAGAACCTGGGCGTATTCGTTGTAGGTCATCGCCTGAGCCGCATCGAGTTCGCGGTTGAGCAGGGCCAGCATATCAAAACTCTGCTGGATGATTTCGACATCGTCAGGGCTGTTGGGGTCGATGCCTTCCAGCCGCATGGCGGCGAACAGTTCGTGCTCGTTACCAAAGCCCCAGGTGCCGACGCGCTTGCCGGCCATATCGGCGATGGTGGGCACCGGAGCATCCGCCCAGGAGACTTCAAGGGTACCGCTGCGCTGGAAGATTTGGCCGATGTTGACCAGGTTCGCGCCTTCTTCGCGGGAAGCGAGCACTTTTGGCACCCAGGCAATACCGAATTCGGCTTGACCGGAAGCAACAACCTGCTGCGGTACAATATCAACCGCGCCTTCGAGAATGGTTACATCCAGGCAGAAATCTTCATAGAAGCCTTCGGCCACAGCGGCGTAGTAACCGGCAAACTGCGATTGGGCTACCCACTGAAGCTGCAAATTGACCGGGGTTAATTCTGTACATTCCGGCATAGCCATCGCTTCGCCTTCGGCCATCGCTTCTTCAGTGGCTTCGGCGTCCATCGCTTCTTCGGTGGCTTCAGCATCCATAGCCTCTTCGGTGGCTTCAGCGTCCATAGCCTCTTCTTCGCCGGCAGCCATCGCGCCGCCGTAGACCTGGACATACTCGCC
>JAGRBZ010000080.1 GCA_020433805.1 Anaerolineae bacterium | reverse complement strand
CGGTGCGCGGTGGGGCATCATTTTCACCGTCAGCCGGCGTGGTCTCAACGATGCGGGGTAAGGGCACGGTCGTAAAGCCGAAGCTGTAGGGGTTGACCATCCCATTGCCACCTGCCGCTCCGGTCACACCTTCATCGATGGTGACACTGTAGCGCGTGTCGAAGGCTAAGGGTTCGGTTGGTGTGAACATAACCGTTTCGCTGATAACTTCAAACTGACCGGCGACGCTGCTGCTAAAGAGACGTCCCGAGGTTAGCGCAAATTTGTCTTCAACCGATTGGGCATCGACCGGCTGGCTAAAGGTAATCTGTATCGGATTTTCGATGGGAACGAGCGTTTGCCCATCGTTTGGCGTTGTAAAGACAACTTCCGGCGGTTGGGTGGTAAACTGCCATTCGAAGTCGTTGGGTAAATCGGTTTTTTCGGCAACATCCTGCAAACCGGCGCTAACACGGGCGGTAAAGGTCATCCCGCCGGGCAGGTCGCCATCCGGGGTAAAGACATAGATCGAGGTGTTGAGCCATTCGCCCTCGCCGGAAATCTCCGGCTCGAATTCGAGCGGCTGCGGGAAGTTTTCGGCTTCCGCCAGCGAGGTCAGTGGTACAACAGGCCGGTTGAACATGACCGTGATGGTCGCGTTGGTTTCCACATCGACCGTGCCGTCGGCGGGGATAACCTGGGTCACTTCCAAAAAGCCGGGTGTGCTAAAGCGAAAGGTGAACGGCTCGGCCAGCGGTGCGCCATCTTCGGCCACGGCATCCTGCGTTAAGATAGCGTCATACACCGCCGCCCGGTCGAGTGCATCAGTTGGTGTAAACTGCATGGTTCGCTCATCGGGCCACGAGATAGCGCCTGCAACTTCTTGGGGTTGATCCGCTGCCGTTTGAAGGGTAAAGGCATCCTCTGTGGCGCTCTGATCCATAGCGCGGTCAAATACCAACTCGATGGTGCCATCGGCCGCCAGTTCTTCGCCCCGGCGGGGGAAGCGCTGCACGATAATCGGCGATACGGTGCCCGCTTCGACTGGGGTGTAGTTTACTTTGGGCGGTGGGGGTAGCTCCGTAGGTGTCGGGGATGGCGATGCCGCCGGGGTAGGGTCATCGGTTTGGGCGGCGGTGGTCGCAGTGCAGGCGGTGGCGAGCAACAGCACGGCAAAGGTAATTAAAAGGTAGATGGTAATGCGTAGTGCGTAGTGCGTAGTCTTAAGCTGATACATGCTGTATACGGCGTAATACGCACTACGTTCTACGTTCCACGTTCTTTTTTCTCTTCTCATGAGGAACTCCTTTTATGCGAGATCTGTCTGGTTCTATGATACATAGACGCCGTTGGGGGTCAAGGAGTTCCGTTGAAAACAATGAAACTAAGCGTATTTATGGATTTGTTGCCGAAAATGCTCTTGCCAGCCTGCGGGCAAATCCCACACTTGAATGATCTTATGAAGGGCTGTTATATCATCCTTTTCAAAGGCAAAGAGGCGGGTGATATCGGCAATCGGTACTTCGTTTTCGTCACGGTGAAGCAGTTCTAAGACATCGCCGGTTTGTATTTGGCCCTCCTGCGCGACCCTGAAGTAGATTCCGGTGCGGCGACTGGCGAGGAAACGTTTGACCATATCGTCGCGCCCAAACTTAAGGCCCAATTTGTAGCAAGGCAGGCGCGGCTGGACAGCAATCAACTCAGCTTCACCCAATTTGAAACGGTCGCCAATATTAATTTGATCTTCATCCAGTCCTTCGACGGTTAAATTTTCGCCAAACATACCCCACGGCAAATCCATATCGGGCAGTTCATCGCGCCAGTAGGCGTAATGCTCAGTCGGGTAGGCGTAGACTGCTTTATCGACACCACCGTGAACGGAGAGATCGGCTTGCTTATCGCCCTCCAGGCTGAGGGTGCGAACCATCACCGGGCCGGCAACCGGTTCTTTGAAGATGCCGGTGGTTACCATTTGACCGTGCCATTCAACTTCGCGCGGCAGGCCGACATTGATCGAAATGAGTTTCATGGGTGTCTTCATTCGTATGTGTTGCTCCCTTTTTTGAAACACTGAAACAGTGAATTTTTATGAAGTCATTGAAAGACGGGTTGTACATCACGAGTCTTACGAGTATGTAGAACAATTTGCTAAATTCTTCTACTGAGTATGCCAAGTCTCGCTTCAGTGGCTTCAAGCCCATCCGTGTTTCAGTGGTTCATCGGTTGCGTACCGGTAGCACGATTAAGACTTAAACACCTCGGCCAGCGCCTGGTGCATAACCTCGACCGGAGCATCATAGCCGGTCCACATTTTGAAGGCAATTGCGCCCTGGTAAACCAACATGCCCAGGCCATCCAGTGCGCGAGCGCCTCGTGCCTCTGCTTCTTTCAAGAAAGGCGTGCGCGGCGGATTGGGGATGACATCGCACACGATCATATCAGCGGTAATAGTATCATAATCTAGGTCGGGTTTGGCGGTGATGTCGGGGTAGAGGCCAATCGACGAGGCGTTGACCACAATGTTAGTTTGAGCCGGGATGGCATAAGCTCCATTCCATTCGACAAAAGCGACCTGCGCAGGCGTTTTGTCTTCGAGCAGCGTGGTTAAATCTTGCCCGCGTTGGACTGAGCGATTGACGATGGTGATATGGGCAGCTTCGGCTAAAGCCAACTCCACGCCGATGGCTCTGGCTGCGCCACCTGCACCCAAAATAACCACATTCTGTCCGGCAGGATCGATGTTGGCATCATCGCGGAGGGCACGCAGAAAACCCTTACCGTCTGTATTCTCCCCAATGAGACGATTGCCTTCGCGGCGCACGGTGTTGACCGCCCCCATCAGCTTGGCATCCTCGGCCACCTCATCGAGATAGTGTAAGACCGCAACTTTGTGAGGGATAGTCAAGTTGATGCCTTGCATATTCATCGCCCGCAACCCCTGTACGGCCGCGGCTAAATCATCGGGATAGACTTCGATATTGAGGTAGCGCCAGTTTAACCCTAACTCTCGAAATCCGGCTTCCTGCATAACGATGGTGGGATTTTCAGCTATCGGATGGCCAAAGACACCCACCAGTTCGGCTTTATAATTAATTTCTGGCGACATTGCGAAGAACCTCTCTGTGAATTATAGTGGTGGGCAGGTTAGCACGAATTTGATTGAATGCAAAACCGACTGCCTCGTTTCTTTCTCTTTCCATAATAAGGAGTTTTCACGCTATGCGTATTGATGCCCATATTCACTATATGCCGCCTTCACAACGGGCGCGACTGGCTGATTTTATCAAACAAGAACCCTATTGGGGGCTGCTGCTGTCGCCGGACGAGGCTGGAAAGTCGGTGCAGGGTTGGGCCTCGGCTGAGCGGATGATTGAGGATATGGATCGGGCCGGGCTGGATCGGGTGGTGATGCAGGGTGAGTATCCGCAGCGACACGAAACCGGCGTGGATCGCAACAGCCGGGTGCTGGCCCTTATCAGACAATGGCCTGAGCGCGTAATGGCTTTTGCTGCCATCCAGCCTAAAGCCGGATCGGCGGCGCTCGATGAACTGCAACGCTGTCTCGACGGCGGGATGTGCGGGGTGGGGGAGTTAAATCCCTATGCCCAGGGCTTTTCGCTCGATGATGCCGACTTTTTGCGCCTGGTCGAGGCTTGTATCGACAATGCCATACCGCTCAACTTACACGTTAGTGAAGAGGTGGGTCATTATTATCCCGGCAAAAGCACAACCCCGCTGCGTCATTACTATCGTTTGGCCGAACGCTACCCTGAACTCAAACTGATTTTGGCCCACTGGGGCGGCGGTCTCATCTTTTACGAACTGATGGCCAAGGTACGGCGAACGCTGAAGAATGTGTGGTACGATACGGCGGCCTCGCCGCTGCTGTATCCTACGAAAAAAATTTTTCCTGTGGCCTTGGCCTGTCTCGATCATCGCAAGATTCTCTATGGTTCCGATTATCCGCTGTTGCTTTATCCGCGTCGCCAGCCGGAGCCGGATTTTCAACCGTTTTTGGCTCAGATTGGGGAATTGGCATTAGATGATGCAATTTATGAGGATATTATGGGCCGCAATATGGCCCGGCTGTTGGGCATCGATAAAGAGATAAACATTGAGGAAGAGAAAGCTTCCGTACAACGTTCAAGGCCGATTATAGAGAAAGAAATCCAGGGTTTTATGGCCGTTCGTCTGGTTGTTGAAGCATGGCCGGAAACCCAGGCTGTATTCGACCGATTTGGTATCCCATGGCGTGACTGCCCGGTTCCGGCTTGGGAGCCTATTACGCAGGCGGCGGCTGCACAAGGGTTAGGCATCGACAAACAAAAATCTCTCATAAAGGCTCTTAACAGTGCCATCCAATAATTTTGATAGGGAATATTTGAAATCCACAGAACTTTTGTTATTATTAGCTCCCCCTTATTGAATTAACCAATGGAGATAACCCCATGGCAAATACAGCGTTAGGTGATAGACCGGAAACGATGACTGAGGCTGCTCATGAAAATGGCAAGCCTGATACTGAACAATCAGATGAGTCGATTTCAACAGAAGCGCAAGAAAACAGTGAGACAACGTTGCCGCGAGCAGTTTTTCCACAAGAGGTACCGGAAGACGCGGAGCTAACACACCCGGCCCTCTACTTTAACCGGGAACTGGGCTGGATCGATTTCAACTGGCGGGTTTTGTATTTGGCAATAGATGAACGCACGCCGCTTCTGGAGCGGGTGCGTTTTATAGCCATCACCGCCAGTAATTTGGATGAGTTTTTTCAAAAGCGGGTTGGCGGGCTAAAGCGCCAGGAAGCTGCCGGTGTTCAAGATCTTTCGCCGGATGGTCGAACCCCTACAGAGCAGTTGGCTATGATCAGCAAAGCTTCTGTGGTGATGCATCAGTGGATGACAAAACTTTGGGAAAATACGTTGAAACCCGCTCTGCAAGAGGAAATAGGTGTGGTCATCTGCGATTATGATGACCTTGACGACCAGCAGCAGCAGCAACTGTACGAATATTTTCAAAATCAAATTTATCCCATCTTAACGCCTCTGGCAGTTGATCCAGGTCGGCCTTTCCCTTTTATATCCAACTTAAGCACGTCATTGGTTATCGTTTTACAAGACCGCAAGCAGCATAAAAAACATTTTGCTCGTTTAAAGATACCTACGAATTTGTCACGCTGGCTGCCGGTTAAAAATGAAAATGATGATGGAAAAACCTGTTTTCTGGCTATCGAACAGTTGATCAGTCATCATGTTGGCGATCTGTTTCCCGGCATGGATATTGTTAGCGTTCACCCTTTCCGTATAACGCGCAACGCAGATCTTAGGCGCGATGAAGAGGAGGCTACAGACTTACTGGCTATGATTTCCAAAGAGCTACGTGAGCGTCGCTTTGCTCCGGTTGTGCGGTTGGAGATCGCCAAAGATACCCCCACCTTTGTGCGCGCTTGGCTGATGGAAGAGTTACAGTTGCGTAACGATGATGTTTACGAAGTTGAGGGACTTATTGATTTAACAAACTGCTTCGCTATTGCCAATCTGGATTTTCCGGACTTTACATATAAGCCGTGGGAGCCAATAGTTCCTGCTCCATTTTCTTACCTTGAAGATGAGGGTGAGCCGGATGCCAACCTGTTTGATATGATAAGAAAAAGTGATATGCTGGTTCATCATCCTTATGACTCTTTTGCCGATACGGTTCAACGGCTCATCGAAGAAGCCGTTAATGATGAGAAGGTATTGGCTATAAAGCAAACCCTATACCGTACGTCTGATGAATCGCCAATTATTAAGGCCTTAGTAAAAGCGGCGGAAAAAGGAAAGCAAGTCGCCGTTTTGGTTGAGGTCAAGGCGCGTTTCGATGAAGCCAACAACATCGAGTGGGGGCAAATGTTGGAACAAGCCGGAGTACACGTGGCATATGGATTGGTAGGTTTAAAGATTCACGCTAAAGCCACTTTGATTATTCGCCAGGAAGCAGATGGCCCCAAAACATATTGTCATATTGGAACCGGCAACTATCATTCTAAGACAGCACGGTTATACACAGATTTAGGCTTAATTACATCGGATTCGGTTATTGGTCGGGATTTAGTGAATTTATTCCACTACTTAACCGGCTACGCTCCGGAGCAGCCTTATAAAAAGGCCATTATTGCGCCTCGCGATATGCGCGATCATATTAACAAGCTCATCCATCAAGAAATTGAATTTCAAAAGCAATACGACAATGGTCGCATCATTGCCAAGATGAATGCACTGGATGATGTTCGTCTTATTCGTGAATTGTACAAGGCTTCGCAAGCCGGTGTGCAAATTGACCTTATCATCCGGGGCCATAGCCGCCTTCGCCCTAAATTGCCGGGATATAGCGAGAACATTCGGATTATCAGCATTTTAGGCCGATTTTTGGAACATGATCGTATCTTCTATTTCCACAATAATAATCAGCCCATTACCTTGATTGGTAGTGCTGACTGGCGTAACCGTAACCTTTCAGAGCGGGTCGAGCTATTCGTACCGGTCGAAGACTCTACCCTTCAAAAACGCTTGATTCAGTTGCTTAACACGGCGTTGAGCGACAATCGGTTGGCCTGGAAACTCGATGCAAATGGTCAGTACACGTTGCGACGAGCAACAGGCACCAGAACTGAATATAACATGCATAAGATTTTAATGGATCAGGCTCATAACAGAACATCGTAACTGGCTCAACTCAGTCGACTCACAAGGTAACAAAAAAACTCTCCCGAAGATACCTGGGAGAGTTTTTTTATCCAAATTTAGCGGATTAGTAACTATAGCTGTAGCCGGGCATAATATACTCTTTGATAGAGAGGGGGAACGGCGACAACTTGAATTTCATAGGCGCCGCTTGTGCTTCGTTGTGGATGAGCTTTCTGATGATTACCGACTCGGGACAAACATAGCTATGTTGAGCAATAATACTTTGATAGACAGTTGTCTGTTTGCCCACGTAACTTCCTTCATCAATGACAGAATGCCTGATCCAAGCCTTGCGATCAATAACGCTGCCATCGTGGATTACGGTTGGCCCGTAGATAGTTGCACCCTGTTTTATCTTTACATTGTCGCCAATATAAATTGGCCCAAGCAGAACGGTATCGGAAGCAATGGAAACGTTTTTGCCCGACCACGTTCCAGGCATAATGGGGTTTTCAAGACGAATATGGTTTACCTTGCCATCCAAAACATCTATAACCGCTTGCTCATAATTTTGGATAGTCCCCATATCGCGCCAATAGCGACTGGCTAAATAACCAAAGAAAGGTACCTTATCATCCATAAGTTGAGGGAAAATATCGTACGAGAAATCGTATTTGGTATCCGGCTCCATGTACTCAAGAACACTTGGCTCTAAAATGTAGATGCCGGTATTCACAATATTTGAGATTATCTGGTCTGGTTGGGGTTTCTCGAGCAAATGCTGAATAGAACCTCGATTGTCAACCAAAACGATACCGTAGCCTTTAGGGTTATTCACCCGTTTCAGCGCCATAGTAACTTTGGCTTGTTTTTCACGATGATATCGAATGAGTTTCGACAAATCAATGTCTGTTACAATATCGCTGCTGATAACCAAAAATGGCTCATTACCGATATATGATTCGGCATTTTTTACTCCCCCGGCTGTTCCCAGGGGCGTTTCTTCTAATGCATAGGTGATGTTCATCCCAAATCGGGAGCCGTCGCCAAAGTAATCTTGCACTTGCTCGGCCATGTGTTTGACTGTGATGATAACATCGGTGATATGGTGATGTTTCAACAGTCCCAAAATATGTGATAGCACCGGTTTGTTAACCAAAGGCACCATCGGTTTGGGCCGCTTGGCGGTTAGTGGATACAATCGCGATCCAAAACCGCCGGCCATGATAACTGCTTTCATAAGGCACCTACATGGGGGGCTTGCTGCTGTTGTTTAATGTGATTAAGTCGTTGAGAATTTTCATGACGCGATCGATGACACCAAGCCTCTAATTTAGGAATATATCGAGCATAATGTTGCCACGTATTAAGGGCAACCAGTTCTTGAGCTAACGGATTGGTTAACCGAGACGGTGGCATTTGCCTAATTGCTTTTAATAAAGCCCGATGAGATTGGCGGAAGTCAGACTCAACCTCGTACCAACTCCAATCTTTACGCTCAATATAAAATTCGTGATTAAGCCCTTCCACATCGGGCGAAGCCGCTAACGGCCCGTTTGTATGGTGTGAATGATCTAACAAAATTGCACAACGCCATACCCAAGCCGAGATATTGGCTAAGGTGTCCTTAATAGACCATCCATCGGCGAAAGAAGGTGACTCGAGTGATGCAGTATGAATTTCCCGACACAAATTTAAAATATTTGTGTACCCGCTTTTGATACGTTCGATAGTGATTTCGGTTGTGGTGTCCATAACAAAGCTCACATGTAGCGGTAGCTCATGTATTGGGCTTGCTTCGCAATTTGTAGTAGGTTTGTTTCGCTGGAATTGTCTGTCGAGAGATAATAGACAGAGGTTAGAGATTTAGACTCATTTACGCGAGGAACACTTTGATCGTCGTGATGTGTAAGAATTACAACAGGAGTGTTTGTTAGTTTTGGATCAGTGGTAAGTTTTTCGTATGCTTCCTCTAAACTATCTTCATTGTCTTGGTATTGAAAATTGAATACAATTAAATCGAATGATTGCTGACCGGCAATATTTAAGCCATCGGAAATTGACTCGGTTCGAGAGACTTGACAACCATTACTCTCTAGCCGTCGTTTCAGCTTTAAGCCCTCTGAATTTTTGTTTCCAAAAATGAGAACATAGGGTGGATATGTTTTATAGCCGTCTTGTTTAAAATTAATATCTTTCGCAACAATTGCATTGTTTGCGTACTTGTTTACGCCCATCTTGCCTCCTCTCAAAAGGACATGTAAGTATCTATAAAATTTTTTATATAGCTGAGGCTAATAGCCTGGCTACAGTAGGTTGTAATTTAGAGGTTATTGTATTTTTTTCGATATAGGCGCTTGCTCCCGACCCAATAACGCGCGTTCGGCTTGTTTCACTATCATAATTCGCCAAAGCAACAATGGGAATGGAAGGCAAAAACGCCTTTAAAAGCTCAACGAGCCGAGGTCCCTCGGCCCCTAAAGGACCTATGTCTACAATAATGACATTTGGCTCATTATGTTGAGCGAGTGCAATGGCTTCTTTGCCGTGAGCAGCTTCGATAACATGACAATTGGGAAATTTTGTCTCCAGCCACCTTTTTAGCGTTAAACTTAAATAAAGGTGATCCTCAATGATAAGGATGGTCGTTGGCATAGAAGCCTCGTTATTATAAAGAACAGCCGGGTTACTGGTGATTGCTTGGTTAAAGCCCATCATTGAACTATGCATAATAAAAAAGGCCACTCTCCCGGTATTAACTTGAATTTCACAATTGGTCGGGAAGATGGCCTGTCATTATCGCAACAGAGACCTCCTCTCCCTCTATTAACCTGGTAAATGCCTAGGATAATCGAATATATACAACCTCTAGTATTATTGTACTAAAGATTGGATTGTTTGTCTGTAGAATAACTTTGATAGATGATGTCGAGGAAACTTGATAAATTTGGTATCACTCAAGCGAAGTGATGCCGTGTCGTATTGCAAATTTTACAAGCGACGGTATGTCGTTGATATCAAGCTTTTGCATTAGCCGACTGCGGTAGGTGTCTACGGTGCTGGAAGATAACGACAGCAAGCCGGCAATATCCGAGCTGGATTTGCCTTCGACTACAAGCTGCAAAATTTCACGCTCTCGCGAACTCAATCGCGTAAGAGGGCTTTCGACTTCTTCTGTCTCACGTTGGGTGATGTAATCTTCTATAATGATATCTGAAATCTTTTGGCTTAAATAGCGCTGCCCTTTATATACAGCCTGAATAGCATCAACCACCTCAAACCCGGCCGATGCCTTTAATAGATAGCCGCGTGCTCCGGCTTGTAGTGCTCGATAGATGTGGCGGCTGGTGGCATGCATCGACAAAATAATCACCTTGATATCCGGACATGTATCAATGATTTGTCGGGTAGCTTCTATACCATTCATTTCAGGCATAGCAATATCCAAAATGGCAACATCCGGACAATTTTGGCTTACAAGATGTAGAGCGTCGCGTCCGTTATCGGCATCACCGATAACCCTTAAATTTTCATTTGTTTCTAGCAATGAACGAAGTCCGTCGCGGACAATGGCGTGGTCGTCAGCTAATACGATTGTTATCACGATGAGGTACCTCCACAATTACTGTGGTTCCATTATTAGGCTGCGACTCAATGCGGCAGTAGCCGCCCACAGCCGCAGCACGTTCGGCCATGGTTATCAAGCCCCAATGTTGTCTTCTGGTAGGCTCAGCTTGACCCACTGTGTCAAACCCTTTTCCATCATCGTTGACAATGAGGTAAACCATGCCATTATAACTGTTTATGCTTACTGTGGCGAAATTAGGGTAGGCGTGTTTTGCCACGTTGGTTAAAGCTTCCTGAACAATACGAAATAGGGAGTCTTCTATGGGCGGGGCAAGACGGGGAGACAGATCTTCGGCATCGATATTGACCGTAAATTTAACCCGAGAAGCAAAAATGCGACAGTACCACCGCAGCGCTGCAACAAGCCCATAATCATCTAAAATCTGCGGACGTAAATTAGCCATCACATTGCGAATACTATCACCGGTTTGTGAGATGATATCAAGCGAGTCATTAATGCGTTGTTGAATGGTATCGCGGGAAGTTTTTGAACCCCCAAACAATTGCGCTTGAATAATATTAAGGTTAAGGTCGAGAGCTGTTAAATTTTGCCCTATCTGGTCATGAAGCTCTCGAGTAAGTGCTTTTCGTTCAACCTCTTGCGTTTTGGCCAATTGTCGAGTTAAAGCCTGAAGCTGCTCTCTCTGTTTGTTAACCGCTTCAAACAGTTGGTCGCGTTCTTTTTCAAACCGTATTCGCTCAGTTATATCTTGCCCTATGGCAAGCAGACCTATCGTTTTATTGTGGGAGTCTTTTAGCGTTTTATCGTGCCATTCAATGGCACGTACATTTCCGGATTTTGTTACTATCGAGTTAATCTTTCCCTTCGTTTGAATATTATTGATTGCCTGCGAGAAGCGCCATTGTACCTGCCTTTGTTCTTCAGGGGGAACAAACGTTGTAAACCAATTTTTGCCTTTTATTTCGTCCAGTTTGTATCCCGAAATTTCCTCTAGATACTGATTGAAACGAACGATATGTCCTGTTTTGTTAAGAACCAAAATAATAACCTGGGCTGTATCAATGATGCCCTCAGCAAAATCTTTTCCTTGCCGAAGCGCTTCTTCCGCCATCTTTAAAGGCGTAACATCTCGATTCATACCTACTAAGCCGGCAACTTGTCCATCAGAACTGCGGATTGGGATTTTAGTGATTAAAATCCATTTTTGAATGCCCGTCAACGGATCGATAAATTGCTCCATATGGCTAATTAAAGATTCGCCCGATTGAAGCAATACTTGTTCATCCTGAAATGATTGCTGCGCTAAACGTGGGCCGGTAAAATCAAAATCCGTTTTACCGATGACCTCTTGTAGCGATGAGGCTCCTAAATGACGCCTCAAAGGTTCATTGATAAGCATAAACCGGCCTTTATTATCTTTAACATAAATGTCGTCCGGTAAATGATCGATAAGCGTCCGTAGCAAATTTCGTTCTTCAACCAATTTTTCTTCATGGAGTTTCAGTTCTGTAATTTCTTGGACAATTCCATAGATAGTGTCAACATTTTGATGGTTATCATTCCAAATTGGATAGCCCACATCGCGAAACCAGCGTACTTGTTTATTCTTATCAATAATCTTAAATTCGCTTATATCGATTTGTCCTGTTAATAGATTTTGCAGGCGGTGAGTGGCTAAATTTTTGTCTTCGGGGTGAACTATCGCACGAATGAAGTCATCATTCTTGTGATATCCATCGAGAGGGGGCTTTATTATGTTACTCATGGAGTCGGTTGCCCACGCAACCTCAACTTTTGCGTTTGGCTCAACCTTGAGGGAATATGCGTAATCCGCACAAATATCGAGAAGTAAACGGTATCGCTCTTCCGAGTGGCGCAACTCGGGAAGGAGTTTTTCGAGATTATCGATATGCGATTGTAATTTGCGGTTCTGCTCCACCATTTTTGCATAGTTATTTATATCTGGCGAAGTTTTGCTGTTACTAAAATAGTCACATATTGATTTCAGTAACGCTCTGATGGGTTTCAGCATGGATCAACCTCTTTGTTGCATGCCGTCTTATTTGGGTACGGTTGCGTAAACCCTATTATCTCAAGAAAAGCAATACAATAATGTGACCCATGTTATTTTGAGTTGATAGCGGAGAATATCGCCCATTATAGATTTTAATAGAGATAGGCAGTATATTATAGGGCTATAGTAATAAGATAATTACGATTCTTCTCCTGGCCGACCTGTACTTGGATATCCATCCCAGTCGATGGCCGTCATTTTTAAGAGTTGATACACAGCTTCATCAAGGGCGACATTGGCCTCAGGAACACCCAACTCCACCCAGCGTTTTATGTGGTCGCTAAGTCGGGCAGCAAATGCCTCGGCAAAGGGTTGAAATACGCCCTGCGTATCGGCCTCAATGAGTTTGGCGAGAGTACGGCTGGCTTGCGAATTGCCACTGATAATATCTTGGGCTAGATCGTCCGTCATGCTTCGTACATCAACATCAATCTTTTCAAAATACATGGGCTTTAACTCCACTTTTAATTTTTAGTATAAAATAAAACTAGCCTATATGCCCCAGACAGTTGGGGAGTATTTAACCTGTTTGATTGACCAGTTTGTGATATTTATCACAAGTTTGAGAAAATAAAAAATTACCTTTGTAATCGTTATAAAGGTAATTTTTGACTGCCAGTGTTGGAAATGAACTCTAGCTATTCTTGATTTTTGTGTCCATAGCGTGCAGAGCATTCAGTAGGCGTTCAGGTGAATCTACTTTGCTAACAAAGGCGTTGGCTCCTGCTTTTATGGCTTGTCGTTGACCTCCAGGCCAATCGCTAAGAGCGATAACTTGTAGGTTAGGGCATGTGCTTCTGAGAGTTGATAGCGGGTCAGTAGGTGAGAGGCCTGGTAATTCCCAATCAAGAAGAACTAAGTCAGGAAGACTGATTTGGGTTTGTTCTACCAGACTCTCGGCATCGCTAGCTTCACCAACAACTAGCATGTTCATCTCATGGTCTAATAGAATATGGAGTGCTTGACGCACTTGGCTTTCGTTATCGGCTAAAATTACACGCACTTTAGACATACTCTTTGGCTAAGTTTAGTGTTTTAAGTTTAGTTTAAAAGGCTTACCGATACACCAGGCAGACGGGGAGGATTTTACCTAGTCAGTTAGATAGTTTTCAGAATACTGAGAAAAACGGTCGTAATAGGCAGATGGGGCTTCAGTTTTTGGTCAATGCTTTCGAGCGAAGCCTCATCTGCCTAACTGTAGATTTTTACAAGCAGCTCTCGCTACCTTATTCATCAAGCAACCAGATTATATTTTATCGCCAGGGCCGCCGCTTCTGTACGGCTATGGGCTCCCAGCTTAGAAAGAATGTTGCTCACGTGAAATCGTACCGTTGATTGACTGATCATCATCTTTTTAGCGATCTCGCCATTATTTAAGCCTTTTACAAGCAAAGGTAAAACCTGTTGTTCGCGTTCGGTCAAATCTAGGCCGATATGACGAGGGTGCGTTGCGGCATCTAATAGAGCCTGAGCCGCTTCGGGTGCAAGAGTCGAGCGGCCGGCATTGGCCAAACGAATGGCTTCGGCTAGTTCATCAGCCGTAACGTCTTTTAGTAAATAGCTGGTGGCTCCAGCTTCTAAGGCACGCTGAATTAAATTTTGTTCTCGAAAGCTGGTGAGGGCGATGATGCGCACATTGGGGAAGCGCTTCTTAAGCGCTTTAGTCGTTGTGGGACCATCCATTTCCGGCATGACCATATCCATTAAAACCACATCAGGTTCAAGTTCTGGAAATAATTCTAATGCCTCTTGCCCTCCGCTGGCCTCGCCGACCAGATCCATATCGTCAAAAATTTTGAGAAAGGCGGTTAATCCGGTGCGAACCATCGCGTGATCATCAATAATCATAACTTTTATGGGATTGTTTGCCATTTTTATAGTCTCCTTTCTGGGAGAATAACAGGGGGTGAAGGCCATTAATTCACAGAGAAGCTGGCCAGATTACTTCAATGCGAGTACCCTGTCCTTTTTTGCTTTTAAGTTTAAGAGAAGCGCCGATATTTTCGGCACGTTCGCGCATAATACTAACTCCCAGATGCTCTGACGAAATGTTACTGGCATCAAAACCGCGGCCGTCATCTTCTATACAGAGTATGACCCGATCGGGTTCATACCGTATGTTGACCTTTGCTTGATTGGCTTTGGAGTGCTTAACAACATTATTTAAGGCTTCTTGCGTAATACGATAAAGCCCGACTTGAACATCAGGCAGAAGGGCATAGTCACCTTCAACAGACAGTGAAATAGCCGTTTGGGTGCGGCTGTTGATGGCTTCCGTAAGATGGCGCATAACTTCGCTAAGTCTGCCCTCGGTGAGGGCGGATGGGCGTAACTCCAGCAAAAGCGTGCGCATTTCGGCCATTGCACCTCTAGTCAGTTGGCGAAGCTCGGCCAATCTTCGTCGGGCTTCATCTTGATCGCGATCCCAGAGACGCGGCATAATATCGGCAATCAGACTGGCTGAAAACAGAGACTGGGTTACGGCATCGTGCAGTTCACGTGCTAATCGATGCCGTTCGCCGGCTACCGCTATTTCTTCAACCTGACTTTGCAGCCGAGCATTTTCAACAGCCAACGCTGCCTGATCGCAAAAGGTAATGGCTAGATCGATCTCATCCGTAGAAAATTCGCGAGGCTCATTATAGTAAAGAGCCAGGTTGCCGTAGACTTCATCTTTAACAATTAACGGCACGGCCAATACGGCGCGAAAACCATTGACCAGCAAAAGTTTGAGTTTTTCTCGAAGCCACAGATTTTCAGAAGCGGTAGTGGCATCACTGAGATTCGAGAGGACGATCGGTTGGCGCGAGAGTAGGGTTTGATGAATGTACCGATCATTCATCGCTACTTTAGTTTTGGCCTCATTCTCGACGGACAGGCCATAGCTGGCCTGTATAGAAAAGTTGTTATCCTCTTCTAAGCGAAATACGGCACTGCCTCGCGCATCAAGAACTTGGCTGGCCTGTAAGACAATGTAGTCAAGTATTTCATCAATAGAGCGATCTGAGTTGAGTACCGTTAGCATATCGCGCAGGCTTTCGGCCACCCGGCGACGCTGCTCCGCTTCCAGGCGGCGCTCTTTTTCCCTGTGGTACAGCCGGGCATTCTCAAGGCCGATTACAGCGCCGGAGGCCAGCATCATTAACGTTTCTTCATCTTGCGGGCCGAGTAAGCCTAGCTGTTTATCACCAACGGCAATGATACCAATCGACTCAAAAACTGAGAGCATAGGCACGGCTAAGTAGCAACAAAGCCCCAACTTTTTAATCGGCTCAATATCAACCTGAGAGCTGTTTTTTACATCTTTAATGAGCAGAGGTCGCCCTGAATGAATAGCCTTACTAACCGCCGATTGAGCAAAGGGAATGCGATTACCGACAAATAGAGATGCATTGTATATGCCGGAGATGGCCGCAATTTGCAGTTCATGACCATCAACCAGATAAACTACGCTTAACCGGGTATTGGTTAAACGCCGAGCCGAGTCGGCAATGAGCTGCAAAATCGCTTCGGTGTCGAGCCGGCTCGTAATTGCTTGATGAACCAAAAACATCGACTCGAGCTGGCTGGAATGTTGCTTGACCTGAGAGTAGAGTTGAGCGTTCTCGATTGCTATAACAAGTTGATTAGCAAAGGCAAAAGCCAGCTGAATTTGCTCATATGAAAAGTAATTGAGGGTAATACAGCCAAGGGCTAAGGCACCAATAATTTTTTCCTTGGCGGCTAAGGGAATCCAGGCCCATGAGCGTGCATCCCTAAAGAGTTTGTTCTCGGGACGCTTTATAGCTTCAGAGAAGGCTTTTGCCAGTGGCTCATACGACTGTGTATCATTAATAACGATGGGTTTTATACGGTTGAGTATCGTTTCGTTGTTTCTTGTTATCTCGACAGGCAGTCTAAAACTTGATGTCTCTTCCAGAGTTAAGGGACCGTGATAGTTAATGACCTTAAAGTCTTGGTCATCTAATAATAAAACAACGCCTTCGCTGAAGTTGATAACGGTTTTTAGTTGGTCAAGGGTGGAATCGAGCAACGTCTCTAAATCTAATGTAGATGCAACACTTTGCGAGACTTGTAATAATGAAGATAACTCTTGTGTTCGCTTTTGAACATGGCGTTCCAGCGACCGTTTTGTTTTTTTCTCGACGGTAACATCGGTAATGGAGACAATGATATTAATGTCGTCGTCAACGTCTAAATAGCTTAGACCGATTTCGACCGGTATTTTGCGCCCATCTTTACTGATGCCTATTAAATTCATACCCGATCCCATCATTCTAACATAGGGATCAGCAACATAGTTACGGCGATGCTGTACATGACGTTCTCTTAACTGCTTGGGGATGAGTATCTCGATACGTTTGCCAATAAGTTCATTGTTACGATAGCCAAATAATCCTTCTAGCTTTTCATTGGCAAAGGTAATACATCCATCGCGGTCCGTAATCGCAATGGCAACCGGCATCGATTGAAGTAAAAACTGAAGCTGACTATTGTCTACAGCAACACCGTTTTTTTGGCTATTCAGAAACATATCAATAGGCATTTTGTCCTCGATCCAAAATGGCTTAGACCTAGACTCCAGGGCTTTAAACTTCTAGACGGTTTCTTGTTTCTTGTAGTCTTTGACCTAAAACAAGTGCTATTTTTTGAAGCATGCAATAACCAAAAGAGTGATCGGCATCGCATAATTCGCGAAGTTTTTTAGCATCAAACTGAATGGCCTGGGTCGGTAAAATGACTAATGCGCTAAATCGCCACTGGTGCGGTGGTATAAGCCATGACCAGCCTACAATTTCTTTGTCGCCTATCGTTTGAATGGTCGTAAAACCGCGGCCTGAAATAAATGTTCCGAGAGCAACCCGTCCTTGCAAGAGGATATAAAATTGATTAGCCGGATCCCCTTCTCTAAGGATGTAACTACCCGGCGCGAATTCAACCTTATCGCCATGTTGGGCAAGTAACTCTAAATAATCAGAGTTACAGCCCTCTGTAAACGGTAGCCCTACTAAATCCTTGAAATCTACTGACACGTCGTATTCTCCCTTGTAGACTGGTCAATCAGCTTAATACACAATAACTTATAGAAATCAGTAGGCCGGACTGGAGATCATATCATTGAGCTGTTGGCGAGAAGCACGAATGCGATCGGCCATATCTTTACCAGCACAGCGAACAATGGCAAATTCGAGATTGTGATCGGTTTCAAACGCAGCTCGAAGTTGAGCCGCATTAATGGCAAGTACGCGGGTAGGTTTTGTAGCTGTCGTGTAAGCCATTTTTCTTTCCGGGGGGAATAGGGATGACCAACCAAAGAATTGCCCTGGCCCTAATCGGTTCATAACAACCCGGCCATGGCTGGGTACATCGGTTTCAATGACAATTTCTCCATCGAGTATCAAATAGAGCGCACGACCTAAGCTACCTTTGGCATAAATAACTTCACCTCGTTCGAAGGTGTTTTCGTGTGCCAAAGCGGCCAGTTTTTTGAGGTGCTTGGTTTCCATGTCGCGTGTCAACTCTAGCGAGCGCAACGTGGTTAAGGCTCTTAGTTCATTTTTGTTTGTCATGGTAATAACTCCTTTAAGGACTTCTCTGTCCATAAGCTAAAAGTCTATTCCCCTTGTTCTAATAGTAAAACAAAATCCCTCCATTTGCCCTAGACAAATGAAGGGATTGTAACCTGGACAACTGACTAGTTTTTTGCCGACTGGTTATCCAAGGGTGTCTATAAAGTTAAGAGAAAAATCGATTTATTTAGCGCTCATCAACCGGTACATAGTCTCGAGCGTCGGGGCCAAGGTATACCTGGCGAGGCCGGGCGATGCGCTGTTCTGAATCGTTAATCATCTCGATCCACTGCGACATCCAGCCGACTGCACGCGGAATGGCAAACAGAACCGGGAACATGTCAACCGGGAAGCCTAAAGCTTGATAGATGATCCCACTGTAGAAATCGACGTTGGGGTAAAGCTTACGGGAGACGAAATAATCATCCTCAAGAGCGATGCGCTCAAGCTCTACGGCAATATCGATCAGCGGGTTGGTGCCGGTAACTTCAAAGACATCGTGGGCGACTTGTTTGATGATGCTAGCCCGCGGATCGTAATTTTTATAAACCCGGTGACCAAAGCCCATCAACCGCATTTCACCTTTTTTCACGCGTTCGATGTAGGTTGGGATATTCGAAACGGATTCGATAGCGGTGAGCATCCGCAATACGGCTTCGTTAGCCCCCCCGTGCAGCGGCCCATATAGGGCTGCTGAAGCGCCGGCTAACGCACTGTAGGGGTCAACTCGGCTTGAACCGATAGCCCGCATCGTTGAGGTTGAGCAGTTTTGCTCGTGATCGGCGTGGAGAATAAACAGAACGTCCAGCGCTCGAGCCGAAACCGGATGAACCTCATAATCTCGTTGGCCCATATAATCAAGCATATAAAGGAAGTTGGCGGTGTAATTTAAGGTGCTATCCGGATAATTAAATGGGCGACCGATGCGGCGTCGATAGGCGAAGGCCGCAATCGTCGGCAATTTACCGACAATACGCCAAAGTTGTTTTTCAAGGATCTTAGGATCGTCAAAGTTCTTCGCTTCCCGATGAAAGGTTGACAAAGCGGCTAACGAGCTAATTAAAATTCCCATCGGATGGGCATCGTAACGGAATGATTTAATAAGGCCACTAAGATTTTCGTGAATGTAGGTGTGGCGCATCACGCGATATTCCCAATGCTCAAGTTCGGTTTTATCGGGCAGCTTGCCGTAAATTAAAAGATACGCTACTTCTAAAAAGGTGCTTTGTTCAGCTAACTGCTCAATGGGATAGCCTCGATACCGTAAAATACCTTTATCACCATCAATGTAGGTGATTTCACTCTTACAGGAGGCTGTATTGCTATAGGCCGGGTCATACGCCATCATCCCGAAGTCATCGGGGTTAACTTTTATTTGACGCAAATCCATCGCCCGAATGGTGTCATTTTCGATGGGCAGCTCGTAAGACTTTCCTGTACGATTATCAGTAATCGTTAATGTATCCTTACTCATTGATAACTCCTTATTATTTTGATATTTTTAGGGATTCTTCTGAACGGCTGGAAAAAATTCCGTTTTTACGTTTATTTGCTGGGCAAAGGACAGCTATGTCAATTGTATCTTGTATATCTGAAAGGGTAATATTTGATGCTGAGGAACAAGAGTACGTGACCTAACACGAACCTGAAACAATTTTAGCACAATTGACGATATTCGCAAGAGATTAAAGCTGCCGTTTTACTATAAATAGGGTGAGATCGTCTGCTTGAGGCGTATCGCCGGTAAATTCATGAACCGCTTCAACGATCGCTTCCATCATTTTTTCAGCAGAAGTATTTGTGTTGGCCTCAATAGTTTTGATAAAGCGCTCTTCGCCAAACATTTCTTCCTTCTGATTAATGGCCTCGGTTACGCCATCTGTGTAGAGAATGATGAAATCGCCGGGAGCCATCGTGATCTCTTTCTCTTCAAGGGTGATATCGTTAAACGCGCCCAAAACAATGCCGCGTGCAACCAGCTCGGTTACTTCTCCGGATTCTGCTCTAAGCCAAAGCGGGTAGTTATGGCCACCGTTAGCGTAAGCCAACCAACCGGTTCGCAGGTCGAGCGTAGCATAAAAAGCCGTCAAAAATAGCTTCGAGCGGCTGTCATTTAGAATAAGTCGATTGGCCCGGGTCAATACGGCAGCGGGATGACGCCCCGTCATAGATTTTGTGCGAATAAGCGAGCGGCTCAAGGCCATAAACAGTGCCGCCGGAACGCCCTTGCCTGAGGCATCGGCAATGACCAGGCCCAACTGCATGGGATCACCGGCCAGTTCAAAATAATCGTAAAAGTCGCCGCCAACAAGGCGAGCAGCTTTGTAGAAGGCTGCAAACTCCCAGCCATCGATCTCGGGACAGCATTCCGGGAGCAAGCTTAGCTGAATCTGTTGACCGACCTCTAGTTCATCCTCTAATCTTTGCCGCGTAATTTCTTCTTGATGTAAACGCACCTTTTCGATGGCGATAGCCGCCTGATTGGCCATTAAATGAAGTAGCCGTAATTCATCCTCGTTGAGTAAACGCGGCAGTCGGCAGTCGATCATTAAAACGCCGATGGCATGTTCTTCGGCCACGAGCGGGACTATGGCATGGCCTCTGAAATTTTCAGGCGTTAGCCATTCTGCTGTCCAGGAAGTAGGATCATTCACGGAACAATCTTCAACGACCAGTGCTTCTAGTGTAGACATCACTAAGCCCGATGAGCTGTCAGGATTTGATGGAATTTCTCTACGGGCCAATACAGGATTATCATACCAGCCCCAAGCCGCACAAAACCGCAGCATTCCTTGCTTCTCGCCGGGTAGCAAAATGGCGCTGGCATCGACATCAAGTAATCGTGATACCCGCTCTACAAGAAAGTTCATCAGATCGTCCAGATCCGAGCGACTTAATAACTGGTTCGATAGCTCTAGTAGAACCGCCTGCTCGTGGATACGGCGCTCTTTTAACAGTTCATAAAGACGAGCGCGCTCTAATGCGATGCCAATTTGACTGCCGACGTTGGCTAACAAGATCAAGGACTCTTCACTAAAAGCGTCCCAATCTTCGGCGGCTACGTTCAGAATGCCTAGTATGTTATCACCTGAGCGCAGCGGAGCCGAGGCATGAACAAGTAGATTATGGCGGTCGCCTGGGGCGTTGCGCAAACGGCTGCAGTAAACTTCATTGTAGGCTCCGTTTAGGCGGCCTTTATTGCACAACGATTGGCACTCGCATGTTCCTTTCCAAGCACGAGCGCGGTTCACACCAAGCGCCGGCGGCAAATTGTGCTGAGCCGCCAGTACATAACCTTTGCCGGCCCAGCGTGTTTGTGCTTCGGCATCTTTCAGGAAAATCCAGCCGCTTTCCAGCCCCATCAGTTCGATTAACCGAGTTAGAGCAAAATCAAGTGCCTGTCCAATATCATCGGTTTTATTAAGGCTTTCGACAATTTGGTTTAGCGATGTAAGATTTTTTACAAGTGTTTTATGACTAGACATATGAATCAGCTATCAACCCTTCTCGGTGGGGCTAACGATACCATGATCTTTTGTTGTTCCTCATTAATTTTTACACAATAACGGCGTAGACAATCTTCATCGTCGGGGAACAACGGTTCACCGCTGATGATATTCCAGATATAGCCATGGAGAGGGCAGGCAATGTTCTGTCGTCGAAGAAGGCCCTTATCAAGCTTTCCATTGGCGTGAGGACATGTTTGGTCAAAGGCTACAATCTCTTGTCCTGTATTGGCAATGACAACCGTATGTCCAAAAACATCCACGGTCTGCATGCTGTTGCCCGGTAGATCATCCAAGTGAGCCACCTCGACAAATGTATCGGTATGGGCAAGTGAGGGAGAAGGCCCTTTAATGGCTCGAACGACATAGTAAACCGGATGATGCTCCAGCGTATCCACCTGGCCAAAGCCCCATTCGCGCAGCAGGCGAGACAGCCAGCCTTTTTTGAAACGGGCGTCAAAATCGGGACCGTAGGTCGGAGGACCGTCGGCTTGCCAATCGATAATAAGAAGCGTGCTTGCGGGTTTGAGATGTTCGGTGATTTGTTGAAGTAAAAGATGGGGATTGTTATGAGTCGAGAGCGCTTCTGCCAAAAGCAAGCCATCGAGCGCCGTTAATTCGGACGGATGATAGGGTTGAAACCGCACCCGATTGCGGCTTGCTGTATGCAAGTGTTGCGCGAATACCTCAACATTTACCCCCATAACCGACCATAAACCGTTGGGTTCCGGCTTAATATCTAAAGAAGTGATAAGGTCTGACAGCTTGGTCATTGTGGTGGATTACTCGCTGTACCGATAATAACCAGTCGCGTTACCCCTAGTATGGGGCGACCGCTTTTTTCATAAAAAGCTTCTTCGATGGTTTCTTCCAGATTCTGTGAACGGTAAAGTGCTTTGAATTCGTTACTACGATCAAAAATGATCTCATCTGGAGCACGCCATAAGTATAATGCCTCAGGTTGGGCAATAAAACCGTTCAAACGTTCTAGTAATTGTACGTCAGATTGCCAACCATAGCCAAAAACCTCGACAGGTGTAACCTGTCCGTTAGTTAAATAGGTAATCGGGGCGGCCAATCCCCAGTCCATTGCCACAACAAGACCCTTGGCGTTGTTATGGAGCCAGTCGCTTAAATCGTAAATGGCATCGGAGTGGGTGCTTAAGCCGCCACTCTTCGTTAATGCAGCATGGTAACGTAGCGTTACTGACAGATTGGTAACTACTAGTAAGATTATTCCCAGCCAGACGAACAATCGGGCAGGTGTTTTGAAGCGGGGTAGGGTGTCGATCGCCATCAGTAAAAACCAACTACCAACGGCGATGACCAGCGCTGTCCACGGCATCAGAATAGCAAAGTGAGTGACCCACAAGGCTGAAACCGTGCCAATACTGGCTAAAATTACAAATATGACAACGAATATAGGGAAAAGTGCTATTTTGTGAGGCGGTATTTTCTGAGCGTTACTTCTAATTAGTTTGTTTCGTATAGTAGTAATTACAACAAAAATTACTACCACCCCCAAAAGTAGGGGGGTAACCCAGTTTGTAGCAATATCACCTAAATACCAAAGATGGCCACCCGTAATAACCGTAATAAACTGGCTAAACCTTTCGATGAGATTGGGAATAATCGCCAAATTGTTGACACCATAGTATGAGGTGAAGGCATTTTCGCTAACACTGGACAAGGTGCCGCCGGTTTGGATGTTATAAACGATCAGAGGCCAGCAGCCTATCACAAAAGCGAGGAGGGCCAGGGCTAATTCCAGCAGCGTTTTCTTTTTGGTGATCAGATGAATAAGGTTCGAGCGCTGGTGAATGAGCCAGGGCAGGCTTAGTACAAGGGTCGAGGCTGTCAGCGCCGCAATCATCCATAGAAATAAGACTTTGGCATACAGTCCCAAACCAAATAAAAAAGCACCGAAAATGCTCCAACGCCATTGACCGCTGCGCCATCGTTGTAGCCAACACAATACGGCGGCAAGGGCTATCGGCGCGGTGACGGCGGTTACAAAGACGCCCTGTCGGTTCCAGAAAACAAATGTAGGGTCTGTTGCCAAGATTACGCTTGCCACTAATCCTACCCAGCGCGCTCCCGTAAGGTGATAGGCCAGCAGGTAACTTAACCCCAGCGTCACGACTCCCACCAAGACCGACATCACCCGCAGAGCGGCGGGAGTCGGGCCGAAGAGAATTATGAAAGGGATCGCGAGATAGGTGTTGATAGCGCCAATATAATCTTGGGTCATCAGTGGATACACCTGACCCCCAATCCGCAATCCGCTTTCGCGAAAAACCGTTGTCGGCTGCCCTTGCAAAATCTGCACAGCAGGCACCGCTTCAAAAGCTTCATCATAATGGAGGCCGGGGAGATCGATTTGGTAAAGGCTCAGCGCGAGATACATCGCTACGATGGCGCTAAATAAAATGAGGTTGACAGGGTTCGATAAGTTTTTCATCGTGCAAATGGATAAACTATTCTTCGGCCAGTAGCGAGATGTTGGCGACCATCGACTCGTAGATCCAGCCGGAAGCATAAATGCGAATGGAGCGAATATAAGCCGGTTTGGCCGGGCCAAGTGTACTCAGCAGATTGACCGACTCGTAGGGATACCAGATGAAACGCGCCACCCGCTCGCTAGAGTTATCCGGCTGGTTATAGAGGATGTAATTTTCGGGCGGCGGTTCATAATAGAAGCCATGAAACCAGTCGCGATCGTTACCCTCGACATCGCGGTAGGCCACATTGAGCATAATGGGGAACTCAGAGCCAAGCTGGCCTCCGCCCGGCAGCGTTTGTTCGATGAGCCGGACTTCGGCAAAAACACGCAACGATTGGAAATCGCGCACATCTTTATTGACCTCTTGGATAACCCCCACCTCAGAGTGAATATTGTCTTGCCCTTCACTGCGTAAAGTAAGGACCGGCTGATTTTCAAATATGGTGATGTCAGCCGTGGCCGTAATACTTTCAATGGGGGTGAGCCGGTAGATTTCCCAGGTCTCTTCCAAATTTTCAGTAAAGACGCTATCTGCTAAAAGATTTTGAGCTGCCGGTAACGGTTCTGATAAAGGCGTATCCGCGCCGACAATTATTCGCTCTCCCTGAGCCAGAGTAATGCTGTCACTGCCGTTGGTCACGTCAGCCTGCCCTAGCCGGGTCGTAACTTGCGTAATCGCCTCGTTAACTTCAACCGAATAGCTACCTTGATCGAGCAAAATTTCCGCGTTCGGCGTCTGTATATCAAAGAGTAAATCCTCTCGACTTCGTGAAGCGGTAGCCCGTACCCGCCCTTCCTTCACATCCACTACAATTTCGGTCGGACGATTGCTGAAACCAAAACGGGGTTCGCGGGCCATGCTTAATGTGATAGATGTGTCGCCGTACAGTGTTAGGCTGCTGTCATCGGTAAATGTGATAATGGCTTGTGACGTGTCGTCGGTGGAAACGGTTTCATTCAAATCCAACGATACGGTTTGACCGTCTGTCGCTGAAAATGAAAACTCCGTAGACGGATCGCCCACCAAGACAATACCCCTCACGGAGGTGAGATCAACCGGTATAGGATCGGTGACATTCATAATATACCAGTATATGGTGGCCGGACAGAGGACCGCAAGCGTACAAAAAGTAGCAAAGGCTGAGACTAAGATAGCCCAGGCTCTGCGTTCGGGATTGTGCTTCATCGTTATTGCAGTAACCCCTCTTGATCCACTGCTGTTGTAACCACCACGGTCCCCATCTCCAGCCCATCTCCTAACGCTTGGATGACACCCGGCTCCGGTTGATAATACATGCCAACGCGTAACACGTATTCCCCTGCCGGAATGTTTGGCGGCAGGCTGAGTTGATGGCTGTCGCGTAGTGTTTCGCCCACGACCCACGCGCTACTGGGGTAAAAATCGCCGCCGGGTTGATGATCACTTTGTGTTAAGCCTGTGCCATCCGGGTTGATGAGATGGACATAACTGGTGTAATCGATGGCTAGATGTTGATCGACCTGCCAATAAAGGCTGATTTCGATTTGCTCACCCGGTTGCGCTGTATCCGGGGAGAGATCATAGCCTAGTAGCGTAATTGCTTCGGAATCCGACTGACTGCTCAACTGCTGTCTATGTTCATATGTGGGAGCTGCCGGCAGAGATGTTGCCCGGTAGAGCGTTCCTTCCGGCACCAGGTTCGCTTTGAGACTTAAACCGGCCATGGGCTTGATAAAGTAAACCGGCCGTCCGGATAAGAGTGCCTGGTCCAAAACGCCACTAATATGGGCATAGGCCGGGTCAGGCGTGATAAGAGGAAATAGGCCCAATAAATCGGGTCGGCGATTTTCAACATATTGGTAATACCACATGGGCATAATCTCATTTCGGTCATTACTTAGTAAGACCGCGCGCTCCGGGAGCGGCTCAGCTAGAATTTCCAGCCAGCGATCGCGAACTTGCGTG
>JAGRBZ010000807.1 GCA_020433805.1 Anaerolineae bacterium | reverse complement strand
CCCTTCTCCCTTCGTTAGGGAGAGGGGCCGGGTTGAGGGTGTAGTTTCTTCCTGCCTTTTTTTAGCAGAAATAGGGTGCAGGAAGCGGAAAAAAGCCGGGTGAACCAAATCGGGAGTAGGAAGTAGGAAGTTAAGGAGTAGGGGAAAAGAAAATTTACTTCCTACTCTCAGCGCACTTAGAGGAGCGGAGCATCCTCAGATGCGGAGCGGTTCTGCTCTAGCCGTTCGCATCTGACGCTTGCGGCTCACTCCGCAGCTTTCTTAAAGAAAGACGGATAAAACGAATGCTGAAAGATAAAACGCTATGCTGACTTCGCTAAAACAGGACGTGTTTCAGGCCGATGTTTCTCCGGCTGCGCTGCCTCAGGAAATTACGCCTGAGCAACTCGCTGCCCTGGAAACCATTCAGCGCCGTGTCCTTTGGTTAGCCACGCTGATTATTCATCATGCTAATCACGTCCGGCCTAATCCGGACGAGTCGAAAATTGGCGGCCATCAAGCCTCATCGGCCTCGATGGTGTCGATTATGACCGCGCTCTACTTTCATTTTCTGCGGGCAGGCGACCGGGTCTCGGTTAAACCGCATGCGTCACCGGTGTTTCACGCTATCCAATATCTGATGGGGCAGTTGCCTCAGGAATATCTCACAACCTTGCGCTCTTATAAAGGGTTGCAAGCCTACCCCAGCCGCACCAAAGATCCTGACGTTGTTGATTTCTCTACCGGCTCGGTTGGTCTGGGGGCCGTTGCGCCCGCTTTTGCGGCGGTTACGCATCGCTACGCCGAGATGCATTTTGGGCAGGTCACATCACGTCGCTTTGTCGCCATTATGGGCGATGCCGAACTGGACGAAGGCAACGTGTGGGAGGCTATCCTCGAACAAGCGATGAACGGGCTGAAAAACTTGCTCTGGATTGTCGACCTCAACCGCCAAAGCCTCGACCGCGTGGTGCCGGGCATTCGTTCCGGCCAGCTTAAACGTCTGTTTGAAGAAAGCAACTGGCAAGTTCTCGAAGCGAAGTACGGGCGCAAACTGCAAGCCCTGTTCGAGCGACCCGGCGGCATGGCGCTACGCCAACGCATCGACGATATGAGCAACGAAGAATATCAGGCGCTCATTCGCCTGCCTGGCGACCGTCTGCGCAGCCGTTTAACAACTGTTGATGACGTCCCGCAAAGAGAGGTCGCTGCTGTCATCGAAGACATACCGGACGATGACCTACCGGCTGTTTTGAGCAACTTAGGCGGTCACGATCTGGAAGAGTTGCTGAGCGTGCTGGCCCAGGTTGAAACCGAGGCCAACCGGCCCACCATCATCTTCGCTTACACCATTAAAGGTTGGGAGTTGCCGATTGCCGGTCATCCGCTTAACCATTCCAAACTGCTGTCTTCGAGCCAGATCACGGCGCTCCAAAAACGGTTCGACATTCCGGCCGGACACGAATGGGATGCCTTTGATCCCAACTCGGTGGCGGGGCAGCTTTGTCGGCAGGCAGCAGAACGGCTTTTTTCCAAGCAATCGGACCCAGCCGCATCGGTCTCTATCGATGATGTGCCGGACACCTTATCGATCCCGACGATCGGTCGCTTGAGCACCCAGCAATCATTTGGCCGTTTGCTCACCAGCTTAGCGCGTGAGCCACACTTAGCGGATCGCATCGTAACTACATCACCGGATGTTTCGGTCTCGACCAATCTGACCGGCTGGATTTTAAAGAACGGCCTTTTCTCGCCGCATCCCAAACCCGACCACGAACCCGAAGCAAACTCGCTGTTGAAATGGCATTCAGGGCCGCACGGTCAGCACATCGAGTTAGGCATCTCTGAGATGAACCTGTTTATGTTGCTGGGCATGCTGGGGCTATCGAAAGAGTTGAGCGGCCAGCATCTCATTCCCATCGGCACAGTCTACGACCCATTTGTGTGTCGCGGTCTTGATGCCTTGATCTACTCGCTCTATTCCGGAGCTAAGTTCATCTTTGCCGGTACGCCGTCGGGCATCACCCTTTCGCCGGAAGGCGGGGCGCACCAGTCGATCGCGACCCCGCTGATCGGCATGGCGCAGGACGGCCTCGCCGCCTTCGAGCCGGCCTATGTCGACGAGCTGGCGGTGATCATGCGCTGGGCCTTCGACTACATGCAGCGCGACGGCGACGGCGAGGCGTCGGAACGGACATGGCTCCGCGACGAGACCGGCGGCGCGGTCTATCTCCGCCTGTCGACGCGGCCGGTCGAGCAGCTTCGCCGCGAGATGACGCCGGACCTCGCCAGCGACATCGTCGATGGCGCCTACTGGATGCGCAAGCCTGGGCCGAACGCCCAGGTGGTCATCGCCTATACCGGCGCGGTGGCGACCGAGGCGATCGAGGCGACCGGGCTGATGGGCGAGGACA
>JAGRBZ010000806.1 GCA_020433805.1 Anaerolineae bacterium | reverse complement strand
ATCGGGAATGAGGTCGCCGTCGGGCGTGTAGAGATAGTCGAAAGCGGCGGGAGAGTTTGTAGAGTTTGTAGAGTTATTAGAGTTAATGGAGTTGGTAGAGTTTGGATGGTTGGGTTCAGGAGTGGAAGCGGATTTGTTTGAAGAGTCGCCGGTTTCTTTGAGAGAGGTTGTGAAGATGGGGAGGGCGTTGCCGCCGGTGGCTTCGATTTGGTTGATCAGGGCATCGATAAAATGGGTGTTGCCGCTGAGCCAGTGGCTGCGATAGAAAAGAATGGCGATGGTGGGACGGCTGCGATTAGCGGTGGCGAGCCAGTTGGGTAGGGATTGGAGATTGGAGACTGGAGACTGGAGACTAGTAATTGGTAATTGGTAATTGGAGTCTTGCTGAGCTAATTGTTTAAGCGCTGTATTATCTAACTTCTTATAGATACCGTGTCGGGGCTGTTCGGTGGGCTGTTCGAAGCCCCAGCCGCCGGCCAGGAGGTGATCGGCCAGGAAGGTGAGCATGTGGCGCAGGTTGTCGATGCCGCCGTAATGGAGGTAGCGATAAACGTCGTGAATGACCGGTACGGGAACGGTGCTGTGGGCGGTTAGTTCGGGGTCAAGACCTTCGGTGCCGGGGACGCAGATAAGGTCTTTATGGTTTTGTTTAGCATACTGCACCAGTCGATCAAAGCCGTGCCCAAATCCTTGGCGGCCACCCAACGAGCGTAAAATAATAACTTGCACATCGGCTAACTCGGTGCGGATAAATTCATCGACATGGGTGGTGGAGGGGAGTGAAGTGAGATTGACACCTCGCACCGGATGAAAATCATCGGGCAGGGTGTGAGTGGCTTGACTCAGCGCCAGTAGATCGGTGTCGGCGTGGGAAAGAAGAAGGATTTTGGCATCGCCCAGAGCCAGCAGTGCAGTTTCGTCGGGAGTGGGTTGGGGTAGGGCAGCGACTTCATCAGCTTCGTGTCGATGTTCGGTGCCGTCCCAGGCAAAGCCGTTGAACACGTGATCGGCCAGATGCGGCGGCGGCGGTAGGTAGCGGTCGGCTTCGAGCATGGCCTCGATATAATCGTAAATTGCCAGAATGATCCGGTCGCTGTTAACGGAGTGGAACCAAATGGGTCGACCGTCGAAAATCAGCATGGCCAGGTTAGCCAGGGCGCAGGGGCCTAAACAGCCAGCGTGGTTGAGATGAACCCGGTTACGAAATTTGCGGCGCTCCCATTCTTCATAGTAGAGATCATGCGGCACGGGGGCAAAGCCGCGTTCGGTGTGGCCACAGCAGCAGCCGTTTTCACAGACAAACAGTTGGCCTCGGGTACGGGGTACGTTGATCGGTTTACCATCAGGTCGAATGACGTAGTTTCGTTCGCGACGTTTTTTAGGTTGTGCCATGATCTTCCTCATTTATTATAAGCGATAGGGATGAGGAGGCTCGTTAATGAATAGTCATCAACAGCTCTCTCTCTTAATTGCATCAAAAACTCTGCCCAATAGCGACAGAGGCAAAAATAAAAAAATCTGCCGAAGGGGCAGATACAGGACAATGCATAATTCGCTTTGCCCCGGCCTCCTATCCGCGTAGGGGTTACGAGACAACGCAGAGGCGGGGTATCGGACTATAACCGTTGCGGGACAGTGCCGGACTCACACCGGACTTCCCCCACACCGAGGGTGTGTTTAGCCAATGCTAAACATCTCTGCGTTCTTTTATAAGATTATTTTGCCAAGCTTACACCGAAGCCTGACATTGTCAAACTTACAGCTTGCCGCTTACGTTGGCGTCGGCAAATGTGGCCATATCGTTAAGGATAGCCATCGCTGAGGCCACAACGGGCATCGCCAGCGCTGCGCCGGTACCTTCACCCAACCGTAAATCTAAGTGGAAGATGGGCTGCAAATCGAGATGTTTTTGCATAATTTGATGCCCTGGTTCCACCGAACGGTGGGCGGCGATCATATAGTGGCGACTTAATGGTGCCAGCGCGGCAGCGATGAGCGCTCCGGCGGTCGAAATAAAGCCATCGACCAAAACCGGTACGCGATGGGCCGCGGCCCCCAGAATAACGCCGGCAATCGCCCCGATTTCAAAGCCGCCGACTTTTGCAAGGACATCAAGCGGATCGTTGGCATCCGGCTGGTTGACAGCGATGGCCCGATTAATGACTTCGACTTTGTGCTGCCAGCGGGGGTAGTCGATGCCGGTGCCCCGACCGGTGACGTCGGCCACGTCGGTTTGGGTCATCACCGCACAGATGGCGCTCGATGGAGTGGTGTTGCCGATGCCCATATCGCCCGTGCCGACTAATTGTAGGCCATTTTGGCACTCCTCGGTGACGACCTTGATGCCGGCCTCAACCGCCTGCACGGCTTGGTCGCGAGTCATGGCCGGGCCAATCGCGCTGTTATTTGTCC
>JAGRBZ010000805.1 GCA_020433805.1 Anaerolineae bacterium | reverse complement strand
GCTTAGTTGGAGACTGAACCAATCTGAACTGCGTAACTTCTAAGCATATTGAAAAAAGGTTTGACATCTCCTTACCATTTGTGTTATTCTTGCTTTTGATTCTTAATTTAAATTTTTTTGAGGGGCTTGTCCATGCGACGTGAACGCGTCTCTGATGACATTTATGTTTTTACAAGTGATTTATATGCCCAGGTGACGGCTTCGGCGGTGGTCACCCGCGAGGGGATCGTCGTTATCGATACCTTGCCGTTTGGGACCGAAACCCAAGAGATGATCGAATATCTTAATGCTCTGGGGCAAGGGCCGATCAAGTATTTGGTTAATACCCACTGGCATGGTGACCACACCAATGGGAACTATCTATTCGATGACTCGATTGAGTTGGTGTGCCATAAGAAATGCCAGGAAGCGATGCTGCAATATGGGCAAGCCGCTTTGGATGAAGCCAAAGAGTCATCACCGCTTTTGGAGGACGCTGTATTGCGCGTTCCTGACGTGGTTTTCGAAGAAGGTGAGATGGTGCTTCACGTGGGCAATAAGTCGATCGAGATGGCGTTGATGCCCGGCCATACACTCGACTCCACTGTGGCTTATGTGCGGGAAGATAAGGTTATGCTGGCCGCCGACACGGTTATGCCGGTGCCTTATTTTGTGTGGGGAGATCGCCATAAATTTTTAGAGTCGCTCAATGCTCTGGAAAATTATCAGCTTGAAAGTATTGTCCAGGGCCATGGCGAAGTTCTGCTGCGCGGCGAAATTCCAATTGCTATTCAATCGAGCATCAAATATCTCAAATTTATTGAGAAAAAGGTATCGGAGTTGGTTGAAAAGGGGCAAGGTCCAAGAGCGCTGGAGAAGTTGACCATCGATAAATGTGGCAAAAGCCGCATTCCGTTAAACGGATTGGTTCAAGATTTACATCGTGCTAACCTTGAGATTTTGTATCGGGAAATGACCGGTCAATTGCATCCAAATTAAGCCTATCGAATACGTCTATTTTAAGAGAGCAGCCCGAAGCTGCTCTTTTTTTATTCTTTAACCCGTTTTATCTTCGCACCCAGTTCAAGCAGCTTTTGCTCGATATTCTCATACCCCCGGTCGATTTGGCCAATGTTTCGGATGATGGTGGTCCCGTCGGCACACAGAGCGGCAATGAGCAGCGCGATTCCGGCGCGGATGTCGGGGCTAGAGATGCCATGCCGTTCGCCGCGCATCATACTGGGGCCTTGTACAACTGCTCGGTGCGGATCGCATAGCACAATGCGGGCACCCATACTAATGAGGCGGTCAACAAAGAAGAGGCGGCTTTCGTACATTTTTTCGTGAAAGAGGACGGTGCCCGTTGCTTGCGTAGCCGCGACCAGCGTGACGCTCATCATATCGGCCGGAAAACCGGGCCAGGGAGCATCGTCGATGGTGGGGATGGCATCGCCGATGTCGGGCATAACGACCATAAGGGGTTTGTCGGGCAAGAGTAAATCGTTGCCCTGAATTTTGGGCATGAGGCCCAGCCGGTCATACACCATCAGCGTCATGCGCAGATGTTCGGGGTTGACATTTTTGATGCGAATCTCACCTTCCGTAACCGCCGATAGCGCAATAAAGCTGCCTACCTCTAAATAATCGGCGCTGAGGGTGTACTCTGTGCCGTGCAGCGAGTCGACGCCGTGGATGATGAGCAAATTAGAGCCAACGCCTTCGATGCCGGCCCCCATCCGTCGCAGCAGATGGCACAAATCCTGCACGTGCGGTTCGGAAGCGGCATTGCGAATGAGGGTCGTTCCTTCCGCCAACACGGCTGCCAGAATAGCATTCTCGGTGGCGGTTACACTGGCCTCATCAAGGAGAATATCCTGACCTTGCAGTTTCTTGGCTTTGAGCGTGAAGCGTCCGTTGTAGCTAAACTTAGCCCCCAGTGCCTGGAGGGCCATAATATGGGTGTCAACGCGCCGTCGGCCTATTTTATCGCCGCCGGGCTGGCTGAGGTTAACCTCACCCTCCCGCGCCAGGAGTGAACCCATCAACACGAGCGCGCCTCTGATTTTTTCGAAGCGGGCCGGGTCGGGCGTAGTTGAGCGTAAACTGCCCGCTCGAAGGGTAACGTTGTGAAGATCGTGGCGGTTCACCTCCACGCCTAAATCTTCGACAATATTAAGCATTGTCCGTACATCACCGATGTTGGGCAGGTTGTAGAGGGTAACCGGCTCATCGGTGAGGAGCGCGGCTGAAATAAGCGGAAATGCAGCATTTTTATTTCCGCTGGGGGTAACAACCCCGCTGAGCGGATTCCTTCCTTCTATAATGAATTGTTCCATGGGTCCTTGTTTCTCAATTCAATAGAAGTTACGCAGTTCAGATTGGTTCAGTCTCCAACTAAGCCTTCAACCGGAGTTCAACCGTTTTACACCTTGAT
>JAGRBZ010000804.1 GCA_020433805.1 Anaerolineae bacterium | reverse complement strand
TGATCGAGTGTTACAATGGTTCGCCGCCCGCCGGTGGGATCGATAATCTCCCACAGCAGGTTGCCTTCGCGATCTAAGATCTGGGTGGTTGCAAATTGAACCGTGCGTGAACGCAGTTGCTCGGCGGGCGGAAGTTCGGACGCTATCCAAAAATAGGTAACAACGCCGGCGGCTAAGCCTACAACAGCCAGCAGCACGCCTATC
This sequence comes from Anaerolineae bacterium, assembly GCA_020433805.1. Classification (GTDB taxonomy): domain Bacteria; phylum Chloroflexota; class Anaerolineae; order 4572-78; family J111; genus JAGRBY01. Next base: position 2,214 of record JAGRBZ010000804.1, on the reverse strand, counting down.
AGCGCAATTACCGAGAAACCGCGCAGAAACCAGCGCCACCAGCTTTGTCGGGGAGCCGGCTTCGGCCCTGGTCGGGCGACAACCGTCTGCTGTAAAGCCGGGTGTGGCACCGACGGGTCACGACGCCGAACCGGCGGCTGAGGGCGCGAAGGCTGGTAAGGCGGAGCAGCCGGTTTTTTGGGTGGGGGCGTGGTCGGCGGTTGTGATGAAACAGGCCGCCGAGGCCGACGGGATAAAATGGTATTTTCAGGATCGTCCAAGGGTCGGATAGGCCGGGTGGCGTCAATATCCGGTTCGTTCTCCGGGGACGGTTTTCGTGGTTTTGACGGATTGGTGTGATCCGGGTCTGTTTTATTGATATCGCTCATAATACCCTAATTTACGCAGTAGTCTTAATCTTCTACCGTATAGACGTTGATAAGCACCATTAAGTTCCTGAAAATTATAACATTGCGTAGATTAGAGAGTCAATCGATAAGAGCGCAGCAAAAATAACGCCCTTCTAAGACACCCTAAATGTAACAGCAAGGGGGGCGAAAACATCATTGGACTATATAATTAGCGGAGTCCGGCTAATTTTGGAGGATATAAGCCGATTATTTTTTGTAACGGTAAATAATTCGACCGCGGTCTAGGTCGTAGGGAGAAAGTTCAACACGTACCTTGTCACCCAATAAAACGCGAATATAAAACTTTCTCATCTTGCCGGACAGGTACGCTAAAACAGTGTGGCCATTTTCTAACTCAACTGTAAAGCTGGTGTTAGGCAGAGCTTCAACAATTTTGCCGTCTAACACCAATTTTTCCTGGGTTGCATCACTCATAAACTATCCTTTCAAAAAATACATATAATTCTTAGGTTAAAGTTTGGGAATTTTGGAAAATAACAAAATTCTACACGATGATTGTAACAGAGGGGCAGCCAGTTGTCAATTTTAGGCAAAATCCAACCTATAGATATCCATTCTTTTCGGTAGCATAAAGTTCCTTTTGAAGACCGTTATCTTGTTCGGCTAAACAGCCGCAAAAGGCCAGAATATCATCAAATAATAACTGCTGATTAGTACGATGGCTCGCCGGCGAGTCGTCTCCGAATGAAAAGAAATAGTGGTCACCCAGCATTACTTTGATTTGATCGGAGTTAAATCCTAGCTCATCTAAGAGATTGAGCGTGCTGTTTACATTGACAACCTTATCCTTATGGCCCAATGCCACGCGAAAACGAGACCAATCGGGATGCTGAGGCATATCAGCCGAAACACCCATAGCATAGATAACCTGGGCAACCGTGCCAAAAGGGGTTTGATTATAGATGCGCAAATGCTCGCTTTTTACTTCGGGGCTGGCACCATTACCCAAAATCTCGATGATATGGGGCGCTAGAGAGTTTTTAATGGCATTGAGCGAAGGCGGCAGCTTAACGCCGACCAGGCCCATCGTTGTAAAAAAGGCGCGGCGCTGAACATCATTACAAAACAGAGCCGGCGCTAACGCGTAGAAACCGTAGCGCTCGTTTTGCCAGCCGGTCAGGTCTTTATAAAATAACGCCGCCCCGCTCATCGAATGACCAACAAAAAGGTAAAACGGTCGCTTTGCGGTGGGGTTAGGCGAAGGCCGGTTAGGCGAAGGCCGGTTAGGCTGCGGCCACAGATCGATAGCCCGCAGCCACAGATCGACCGCAGAAATAAGCCCGGCCGGGCTACATTGTTCAGAGCTGGGGGGATCATCCAGAAAGGGAGATGCGCCGAAACCGTTGACATCGAGATTAAAACAGATGAGCCGCTTGTTTTTTACGGCGAGCTGAAGCGGTAGCTCTTCCCAAATGCGGTGGCTGCCGTCCCAGCCGTGCAAAAAGAAGATGTAACCTTCGGCCTCGCTTAGGGCTTGCGCAAACGGGCGCTGATGGTAGGGGTGTTGGTAAAAGGTGGTTTCCCAATAGAAATCTGCCAGACCGGTTTTTTGTTGAAAGGTTTCAAGCGTGATAGAGTGAGCCAGTTCTTTTTCGTGCGCGAATTTCGAGAGCAAGTGGCGTTTGGTTTCGGCGTGGGAGTGGGCGTAATGGATGGCGGTTCTGATTTTATGTTGTTTAATGTTATTTGTCATATATGTTGTAAAACAGGCGAAATAGATATCAACTATATGAGTTACGCAGTTGAACTGAGACATAAGATTGGTTCAGTCTTAAACGATCAAATTAAGCCTAAATCAAGGTGT